>CAIVSG010000129.1 GCA_903908555.1 uncultured Chlorobiaceae bacterium
AGCTGGAAGTCAAGGTGCTTAAGTTTGACGTTCATGCCCGCCGTATTGCTCTTGGTCACAAGCAGATCAATCAGGATCCATGGGATGAGTTTGAGCAGAAATATGCTGTCGGAGCCGAAACACCTGGTCAAATTTCACAGATCATCGAAAAAGGTGTTATTGTGATTCTTCCTGGAGATGTCGATGGGTTTGTTCCTGTATCGCACCTTCTTCAGGGTGGCGTGAAGGATATCCACTCGTCATTCAAGATTGGTGATGAACTTCCTCTTCGCGTCATTGAATTCGATAAGGAAAACAAGCGCATTATTCTTTCTGCTCTTGAATATTTCAAGGATAAGAACAAGGAAGAGATTGAAGCATACCTGCTTGCTCATCCCAATGAGAAAAAGGAGATCGAGGCAGCTTCCGCTGAACTTGAACCTCCTGTTAAATCGGGTGACAGAAAGAGCAGCGAACAAAAGCCGGTTGAGAATTAACTTTTCTTTTTCGGTCTACTCTCTATAAAAAAAGCCTTCTCTATAACAGGGAAGGCTTTTTTTTGTTCTGTCAGTAATGGTGCGGGTGATTAATACCCGTAACTTTTTAGCAGGTTGTTTTTCTTTCTCCAATCCGGTCGGACTTTTATAAAGAGTTCAAGAAATACCGGGCGTCCCAGCATTTCCTCAATATCTTTTCTTGCAGTCTGACCGAGTTTTTTCAAAGCAGCTCCCTTGCTGCCAATCAATATCTGCTTCTGGGTTTCACGTTCAACGATGACCGAGCAGCGGATAAGATCCTTTCTTGTAGGGTCAGCTTCGTGCTGCTCCTTGAATTCGTCAATGACTACTTCGGTTGAATAAGGAACTTCACGGCCGTAGAGCAGAAATATCTTTTCACGGATGATTTCACTGACAAAAAACCGCTCTGGAGCAGTGCTGAGTGTATCTTCAGGATATAAAGGATAATGGAGAGGCAGAAAAGGCCGGATAGCTTCGATAAGCTGCGGGAGGTTACTCGATTTCAATGCTGAAACAGAGAGGACTGCTGCAGGATTCCAAGTGTTTCTGACAATCTCTTCAGCTTCAAGCTGACGGGCAGTGGTTACCAGATCGCATTTATTGAGAACTGCAATAACCCGCTTTCCTGAAGGTTTAAGCCAGTCATTGAACAGTTCTTCAGCAAATTCCCTATCAAAAAGATCTTTTTTCCCTGAAAAAGGGAGCAGGGCAATAACGATATCAGCATCTTTCAGGGTAGATCGAATAATTTCAAGCATGGACTGATGAAGTTGCTGCTGAGGCTTCATGATGCCCGGTGTATCAAGAAAAATTATCTGACAGGTATCGTTGTGGTATATTCCTGTGATTTTTTTCCTTGTTGTTTGCGGCTTAGGCGTTACAATTGAAAGTTTATAGTCGAGGAGCTCGTTGAGCAGGGTCGACTTACCGGCATTTGGCGGGCCTATAATTATTGCGAAACCGCAAGAGAAAGGAGAGGAATTCATAGAACTGTTTATGAAAGGATTCAATCTGTTTACAAGAGACTATACAAAATTACTGTCTCACATGATAAAGAAAAAGGCGGGGAACTCTTTCTATAAAGATTGAGGCTTTAGAAGTATTACAATGCAGGATAAATAGAAATATGAACGATCATATTCATAAGCGAGTTGCAGCAGTAACCCTTGGGTGTAAACTGAATTATGCTGAAACCTCCTCTATTCTTGATGATTTATGTCAACAAGGGTGGGAGTTGCGGTCAATAGATGAGGGAGCTGATCTTATTATTGTACATACCTGTGCAGTAACAAAAAAGGCTGAAAAGAAAAGTCGTCAGAAAATCAGGGGAATCATCCGCACAAATCCTGCCAGCAGGATTGCCGTTATAGGATGTTATGCCCAGTTGAAGCCCGAAGTTCTTGCTTCAATAGAGGGTGTAGACGCTATTTTAGGCACCAACGATAAATTCAAAATACAATCGTACGACGATATCAGTGCTGGTAGGATAGCATCTCCTCTTGTCAAGGTATCGCCTCCCGATACTTTTGAAGAGGTCTATCCGGGATATTCTTTACCGGCAGCAGAGAGTTCTGACCGTACCCGTGCGTTTTTGAAAATTCAGGATGGCTGTGACTATGGCTGTGCATATTGCACGATTCCAATGGCAAGGGGAGGCTCGAGATCGCTTCCTATGGCTCAAATTGTTGAGCGTGCCCGCACATTGGCCTCATCAGGATATCGGGAAATTGTTCTGACCGGAGTTAATATTGGTGATTATCGTTATGAGGGGACGGGGCTTTGTGACCTTTTGCTAAAGCTTGAGCATGTCAACATCAGCCGTATCCGGATCAGTTCGATAGAGCCGGACTTTATAGATGATGATTTGATTTCACTTGTTGCTGGATCAGAAAAAATAGTTCCTCATTTTCATATTCCTCTCCAGAGCGGGTCGGACACTGTTCTCAAGGCAATGCGCCGCCGTTATGATACCGAAATGTACTTCTCGCGAGTGAAAAATGCGGTTGATCGAATTGCCGATTGTGCCATCGGAACAGATGTGATCGTCGGTTATCCGGGGGAGGCCGAGGCTGATTTTTTAAAGATGTATCATTTTCTTGAGGAACTTCCCCTTGCATATTTTCATGTATTCAGTTGTTCCGTGAGGCCAGATACCCCTCTTGCCCGACAAATAGCAAACCATGAGCGAACACCAGTTGAGTCTGGTGAGATTGCAAGGCGTTATGCAGCGCTGATAGAACTTGGTCGTCAAAAGGAGTATCAGTTTAAAAAGCGCTATATCGGAAAAGAGTGCATGGTGCTTTTTGAGGCGAGCAGGCCGGTAAAAAAAGGAGTAGCGCAATACAGCGGTTATACGCCAAACTATCTTCGTGTGCTGGTTGAGACTGATCAAACTGTTGAGCAAACTCTGTCAGGAAATGAATTGCGGGTGTTGATTGAGTCTTTAGGAGATGATTTGAATTTAAATGGGAGAGTGCTATCTTGATTTCCAGTAATCCTTACCGCACCATCAACTAAATTATTGCCATCCATGCCCATTAAATCCCGTATCCGTTCGATTCCTGACTATCCGAAAAAAGGTATCCTCTTTCGTGATATTACCACCCTGATCAAGGATCCTGTGGGTTTCAGGCTGGTCATTGACAATCTGACTCAGCACTACCTGCTTCAAGGTCTTGATTTCGATGTTATTGTCGGTATAGAGGCCAGAGGATTTATCATCGGCGGTGCCTTGGCTTACACGCTTGGCAAAGGCTTTGTTCCAGTTAGAAAGCCAGGGAAACTGCCTGCTGATGTAGTGTCACAGGAGTACGAGCTGGAATATGGTACCGATAAGATTGAGATCCATGTAGATGCACTTGTTGCGGGTCAGAAGGTTCTTCTTGTCGATGATCTGCTTGCTACCGGCGGAACTGCTCTTGCAGCGGCGGCATTGGTCGAAAAGGTAGGGGGCATTGTTTCTGAAATGGCCTTTATCGTTAACCTGCCTGATCTTGGTGGGGAACAAAAAATTCGTGATAAAGGCTACAGCGTTTTCTCTCTTACTGACTTTGAAGGGGAGTAAGAAAGCAAAATGAGTAAGTCGCTGATTGCAGCGAATTGTAATGAAACGGCAGCGCTGGCTGCCGTTCATCTTTTGCCGTTACACCATCACCTCCCCCCAGTCTGGCTAGTAGCTCCTTTCATTTTGCTTCTTTTGATGATCGCCACCGGCCCAGTTCTTTATTCTCACTTCTGGGAGCATCATTACAGCAAAGTATCCATTGGGCTTGGTGGAATTGTTGCTGCATATTACGGGTTTGTCATGGACCAGGGGGGTAGGACTCTGCTGCATTCGCTGGAAGAGTATCTGTCTTTTATTGCATTGATAACAGCACTCTTTGTTGTTTCGGGTGGAATTCTTATCAGAATTGAGAGACGGGGAAGTCCCTTTATTAACGGAGCGTTACTTTTAGCCGGAGCTCTGGTTTCAAATGTTATCGGCACGACAGGCGCCTCCATGCTTCTTATCCGGCCCTTTATTCGTATCAATGAAGGCCGAATCAAGGCGTTTCATGTCGTGTTTTTTATTTTTATTGTCAGCAATATAGGAGGAGCGTTAACCCCTATTGGCGACCCGCCTCTTTTTTTAGGATTTTTAAAAGGAGTGCCATTTTTCTGGGTAGTACAAAAAATATGGCTTCCCTGGATGCTCACGCTTGGTGCTCTGATTCTGATCTTTATGGTATTAGACAGCAGGGTGGGGAACGCAGAGACCGCGGTACCTGAAAAATCCGGCAAAGTGACCGTCGTTGGAGCTAAAAGCTTTATTTATATCGCTATGGTGATAGGTGCAGTCTTTCTCGACCCTGCAGTTATTTCCTGGTTGCCGAGTCTTCAGACCATGCTGCATCTACCCTTGGGTATTCGTGAACTGATTATGTTCGCTGTTGCCTTTGCCGCTTATATAACTGCTGATAAGGAAGCGCTGAAAGGCAATGATTTTAACTTTTTGCCGATTCGGGAAGTAGCCTTTCTTTTTATCGGGATATTTGCAACAATGATTCCAGCACTTGAGCTTATAAGTGACTATGCATCAGCCCATGCCGGCGGATTTTCAGTAACGCGCTTTTACTGGATGACAGGGATTTTGTCGGGAGTTCTTGATAATGCGCCTACCTATCTTAGCTTCTTAGCTGGCGCTTCAGGCAAGTTTGGTATGGATGTTAACTCAGTTCCAGATATGCAAAAATTTGCGCATGGAATCAGCTCTCCCGTTTCTGGAGATGTAAGTTCTGATGTTTATCTGATGGCCATTTCCATGGCAGCAGTATTTTTCGGCTCATTGACCTATATCGGCAATGCTCCAAATTTTATGGTGAAAAATATTGCAATTCAAGGCAAGGTTGAAGTGCCTGGATTCATTGAGTATATTTATAAATACTCAATACCTTTCCTTCTCCCGTTTTTTACCCTGTTATGGTGGCTCTTCTTTATATAGATAAAGAGCAATGATGGGTCTAATTTCCACCGGGTTTCAGACTTTCACTTACGGCGAGTTTGAACTCTTTTGAAATTTTAAAAGTCGGTACGTTTTTAGGATCGACCGTAACTTTCTCTCCAGTTCGCGGGTTTCTTGCCTGACGCAGATTTTTATACCTGATATTGAATGAGCCGAAACCTCTTATTTCAATTCTTTTTCCTTCTTTCAGAGAGTCAATAATACTCTCAAACAAGCTGTCAACTATAGATTCTGTTTCATTCTTTGTCAAGCCTGTTTTGTGGGCAATTACATTGACCAGGTCTGCTTTTGTCGTTGTGTTTCCCATGGTTCTATAAAGCTTAGGTTATTGTAAGACTTATATTTACTTAAACCACAAATGAAAAGCA
>CAIVSG010000130.1 GCA_903908555.1 uncultured Chlorobiaceae bacterium
AACATTAAGTCTCAATTCCAATTTGAGAACCTACCACATTGAGTTGACAAGTTTTGAGCGGACTTATATGGCAGCTGTTAGCTGGAATTATGAGCAGTATAACATGAAGCAGTTGCGTTTGGAATCTCAAACTTCTATCGAACCGAGGGTCAACTTGTCTTCGCTTGATTTCCGCTATAAAATCGATGTAAAAAAAGGGAAACGACCTAACTGGATGCCGGTCAAAGTGTTTAATGATGGTCGGAAAACATTTATCCAGTTTCCTGAAGCCATGCAGGTACAGGAATCGCCGGTACTGTTTGTCATTGGTCAAAGCGATGATATCCAGTTAGTCAACTTTCGGCAAAAGAACGATTACTACATCGTGGACAGGTTATTTGACCGTGCTGAATTACATGCAGGGGAAAAGGGCAACAACGTTATCCGAATCACCAAATCCAAATAATGCTCAATGGACAACGAAATAAACACGATAACTGAGGTGCTCATGGATGACCTTCATAATTCCAAGATATCTCCTGACGATCCTCGGTTGAAGTTGCCGTCACAGAAAAGCCGTTCTCTTAAAAAAGGTCCTGTGATTGCCATTAGCGCTACACTTTTGACCCTCATTCTCGGAGCAGTAGCACTTGCGATGCTTCCAGCAGACAATAAGAACAAGCTGAAAAATGAAGCTCAGGAATTTGTGAGTCAGCAATTTACTATCCCTGAAAGTGTAAGGCATGGACCCGGCAATGATGCTCCTATAATGCGGCCATCAGTTCCGGATAGCATTCCAAAGCTTGGTGCTCAATTACCTGGTGATCTTGGGCATGCCATGGTTAATAAAAATATGCCTCAAAGTGGCGGGCAGTATCAAGCTCAGGATCCAGCAGAATCTGAACGGCAGGCAGCAATAAAAGCGAGCCCATTTTTTGGAGGCGGAAATAGCTCGGCAAGTATGGCATCGTCTGTATCATTGGGTGCTCATGATAACAATAATGCTCAAGCTAAAGGTGGGGGTGGCGATTATGGGAAAGGGCAGAATATGCAGGATCGTAAGAGCGATTTTTTGACCTCCGGGGGAGGGGAGGAGAAAGAATACCTTTCGAAAGGGATTCGTCAGCCGGTAAGCAAGTATGAGGTTAAAGCGGGGGCAGTAATTTCTATTCTGCTGGTTACCGGCATCAATTCAGACTTGCCTGGCAATGTGATCGGAATGGTCAAGGAAAATCTTTATGACACACAATCCGGCAATTATCTCCTGATTCCTCAAGGCACAAGAGTGCTTGGACGTTACGACAGTATGGTGTCATACGGGCAGAAACGGGTGCAGGTTAGCTGGAGCCGGATGATTCGGCCTGATGGCTCATCAATCGTGATTGAAAACATGCCTGGTGTAGATTTGGCTGGCTACACGGGTTATAAAGACAAGGTGGATAACCATTATGGCAAACTTGTTGGCGGTGCAGTGCTTTCTTCCCTTTTGTCAGTAGGCGCAACAGTATCACAGGGGAATTACACGAACGCCGATATGTCCGCACAGCAGCAGATGGCAGCTGCGGTTGGCCAAAACATCGCCAGTACGGGGGGGCAGATCACCCGTAAAAACCTTGACATACAGCCAACACTTATCATTCGGGCGGGTAAATCCGTCAACATACTTGTCAATAAAGACATGATCATTTCACCCTATAACACTAAAAGTTAATAACAATGACTACTCTGAATATTGATCTCAAAGTTGCTCAGGAACCAGTGAAAAAAAGCTTTATCCTGCCAAAAGAGATTGCTGATGCTTTTGATATTTATGTAAAACTTGCACAAAGGGAATTTCCCGGAGTAACCGAGACAGAAGTTGCTACTGCAGTATTTGGCGGGCATATGAAAAGGGATAAGTTTTTTCAAAGCCAGCTGAAAAAGTTGGCAGGATTCGGTGGAAAGAAAAAAGCTCATCCTGAGAAACTGATCAAAGATATTGATATGGCTTGTGCAGGATAGCTTTTCCGGAAATACGTTTCTCCAACGTAAATATGTATTGATTACCGTGTGGTTGCAGTTATCCGCAGTACAGGGGAGTATCCTGGACTGGTCGAGCGCGAATTGTCCGACGCATCTCAGTTCAAAATGGAAATGTTGATGGCTTCACACGGTTATTAAATGTGAAGCCTTTTCAAGCTCGTCAGAGGTGAATGTATATCCCTTTCGATTGATATAGGCCATTTTTGTTTCTAGGTCATCCATCCTTATCACAGCGGCATTAAACACATCATCATTTTTCATTCTTTCGAGGAATGCTTCGGCTTGTTCCTGTGACATTTTTTGATCCTTTTGTGTGTTTTGGGGTAAGTGTGTATACGCATCTCATGGGCGAAATTACGTCTCCTGAAATATAATAAACTCGCCTTCTTAACGTAAATATAAAGAGAAATTCAATGGATTTTTTGTGGTTACGGATCATGCGATTTTAGTTCTGACGGAAGCTTCGGAAATCGAACCAAAGAAAGAGCTTCGCTTAATGTTGTTTATAGGGTGATGGAGTTTTTAAGTCTGCCGTGGTTCCTGCTTGCCATGTTGTTGCGGTGGTTGTCGGTGTTCGGAGGGTAAAGAGCGGTTTATTTCGCTTCCTCGAAATGAAGAGGGGATGGGATTCAGTGAGTTAACCAGGCATTCAATAGGCCAATATTTGGCGTGTATTTTTTCCCTCATTATTTGAGTCAATAAATCCTGTAACTTGTTATAAATAATATATTTATAGTTAATATATTGCTTGTTTAGTTATTATTATTTCCGTATATTATAGTAACAAAAAAAGTAAAAGTTAGTGTTTATCAATCAAATCAATTCAGCCATGCCTAATACATCTACAGCAGTTGCCCCGCGTATTTATGTTGGTACGTATGCCAAGTATAATGGCGGCAGCATTTTCGGGAAGTGGATTGATCTGTCGGATTTTTCATGCAAAGATGATTTTATTTCGACATGTGTTGAGTTGCATAAGGATGAATCAGATCCAGAATTGATGTTTCAGGATTGGGAAGGTATTCCGGGCGCATTTATTTCAGAGTGTTCAATTGATGAGGATTTCTGGGAGTGGTGGGAGGATTTTGAAGACCTTTGCAGTGCAGAGCAAGACGCTTACATGGATTATGCAGAGAATCAACCAAAGGGTGTTTCTGTTCCTCTCAGTCAATTTCGGGATGACTATCAGGGTTGTTTTGATAGTGAGCGGGATTTTGCCGAGCATCTGGCAGATGAGCAGGGGTTTTTGGATACTATGGAAAAGGCCGGTATCAGTCCCGCATATTTTGATGCTGAAGCGTACGCAAATGATCTTTTTTGCGGGGATTTCTGGATGAGTGATAACGGTAATGTATTCCGTCGGTAGACCATTCACAGTAGAGCACGCCAAGCGTGCTCTTTTTTTCGCCCTGCCGGGGGCACTTACTTGGAGGTGAAAGTCCTCTACTCGCCCGCCAAGGGGAAGAGTTAGCTGAAGGCAAGTCGCTCACCACATAAAGTGAATTCATTGTAAAAATGTCTGATTTTTGCCTTCTGGAATGCCCACACCTCCATGTAGTCGGATACCAATGCTGTTTTCGGTGTAAAAATAACCGGTCGTTTGCAGGGGGGCAGCAAGAGTGTTATTTTATTTATTAATATATTTATTAGTTAATTAATTAGTTTGTTTGTTAATTAATTAGTTTGTTTGTTAATTAATTAGTTTATTTGTTAATTAATTAGTTTATTTATTTTGTTTGCCGAGATAAAACCAAATATTTCTGCTATGCGTCCAGTTGAGTTTCCACCTGAAGAGATTATCAAAGCCGGTCATGAGCTGCGAGCAGCTGCCCGTAACATCACAGGCTTTGCCCTGCGCCAGAAAATAGGGGGTGGTAACCATTCCCGGCTCAAGCAAGTTTGGGATGAGTACCTCAATAGTCAAGTTGCTGCCAAGATTGATCCTGTTGCGGAGCTTCCTGTTGAAGTGGCCGAAGAGGTGGCAACAGTGACCAAGGCGCTTGCTGAAAGTCTGATGGCAATGGCTGTTGAAGTAAACAATAAGGCGGTTAAGGCGGCAGAGCGCCATGTTGCCGAGATCATCCGTAGTACAGGTGAGCATCGTGAACAGGCAGAACGAGAATTGGCTGATGCCTCTCAGACCGTAGAAGATTTGGAAACCAAGCTGGATGAAGCCAGGGAAAATGCTGAAGAACTGGGAAATCGTTTGGCTGAAACTCAGACCGAACATCAGGCACAAGCCGTCAAGTTTGCTCAAGTGAGTGAGCGTCTGGCGCTTATTGAGGAAGAGCGTAACCGTTACGAGCAACAGGCAGATCAGATGCGTAACGAACGCGATACAGCCCGCGAAGATGCAGCAAAGTTGCGTGGTCTTGTTGAGGGATTACAAACCCAGGTTAAAGATCTCATGCAAGCATTGGGGTCACGTTAGTACCCCGAAAGCGAGGGCGACCGATTTAAGACTCCCGCTAAGAAGTAAAAGGCGGCCAACTCTAGTTGCTTAAGTATCGCATCAATTGTGTCGGGCTATAATTTCCCTAACAAGCTCAATGTTTGATGGTTCACATCCACCCCTACATAACCATAAAAGCAGTGGAAATGTGTTTTATCGGTTTGCGTTTACACAAGAATCTATGCCCAAAAAGGCGTATAGCTACGGTAGCGGGTTGATATTTGTGTTGGATCAGCCAGTTTGATTTGCCCTGCTTCAATCGTTGCAGCAATGACTTGTGATAATGAGGGAGGAGATGTAAATGGAATCAAGGCCAAAGGGTTGCGTTAAGTGTATGTAACTTATTGTTTTAAAATAAGTTACTTTACATAATGAATGTTATACAACAAATCTTGAGGCGGAAGGGAGTGACAACGTTTTTTTGATCACTACATCTTCTTGACTTCTCCCGACTGGGCAAGCCGACTGATAATCCATATATTGAATCATTCAACGGAAAGTTTAGAGATGAATGCCTGTCGGTAAACTGGTTCATCAGCCTCGATGATGTCCGACAGAAAATAGAGGCCTGGCGAAAAGAATATAACGGATTCAGACCGCATGTGATCGGAAAACAAGAATAAGCCAAAAACGGAAAATAAGAATCACCCAGGGTTAGCGTAAAAAACACCCATAGCTCGTAGTTTGAAGGTGCGAACCAAATCAAACCACAGAGCTATGAGGACACAGTTAAAAAAGCTAACCATGTACAACAAAGTTAAGCAACTTTCCCGAGAAGGCTTAAGTATTCGCCAAATCAGCCGAAATACCGGCTTGGACCGAGTGACTGTCCGCAAGTACCTCCGTATGACCGAGGAGGAATTCAGTGATTTCCTTGCTCAACAAACGCAGCGCTACCGAAAATTGCAGCCCTATGAACAGTTCATCAAGAACAGGGTTGCCGACTATCCTGACTGTAGTTCTGCACAAGTAGAAGATTGGCTGAAGGAGCATCACCCTGATTTCCCTGAGATAACAACTCGAACGATCTACTCCTTTGTTCAGT
>CAIVSG010000131.1 GCA_903908555.1 uncultured Chlorobiaceae bacterium
ATCTTCCACAGGAAGAACAGCCGGAAGTGTTTGTACTGGCGGTCAGGAAGTTTCTGAAAAGAATAGAGGAATAGGACCTATAGGGCGTATGGGAGTTATAAAAAAGATGGATCCTTCGGGAATACCTCAGAATGACAATTTTTGGGGACATTTGGATTAATCATTCAGGACACTAATTCTATCGGAGTGCCACTCTCCTTTTTGGAGAGATGGCACGGGGGATAGATTCCTCACGGGAGTTCGGAATGACAATGGGGGAAGATGCAGGACTTCAGGCGAGCAGGACTGCACAGATGTGCTCGATCTCTTCGTCTTTCAGGTAGGGGTGCATGGGCAAGGCAAATATCCTGCTGCTGAGATCTTCGGAAACCGGGAAGTCGCCTGGTTTATAGCCTAGAGATGCATATGCTTTCTGGAGATGGAGAGGGATTTTGTAATAGATCATCGATGGAATACCCTCGTTCTGCAATGCCTGCATGAGCTGCTCACGCTCTTCAAATGAAGCGGCAAGCACAGAGTATTGTGCCCATGCCGAGGTGTAGTGTTCCTGAATCCGGGGAACAACGACTCTATGCTGCAACCTGCTGCTGTAGAAATCGGCAACACGCTGACGTACCTCAAGCTCTTCGTCAAAGATGGCTAGCTTTTCAAGAAGCACAGCTGCCTGGATTGAATCGAGCCGGCCGTTTATCCCGATACGGTCATTACTGTACTTGTCGACGCCGCTTCCATGGACCCGGATAGACCTCAACACTATATCGAGCTCTTCATCGTCAGTAAATATCGCACCGCCATCACCATAACAGCCAAGGGGTTTTGCCGGAAAAAATGAGGTAGCTCCTACAAGACCGAAACCTCCCGCTTTATGACCATTGAAACTGCCGCCGAAACTCTGGGCCGCATCCTCAAGAATCCATAATCTGTATGCATCGGCTACCGCTTCGATACTGGTGTAATCAGCCGGCTGACCGAAGAGATCAACTGGAATAATAGCTTTGGGCTTCAATCCCCTGGTCACGGCCTCTTCAACAGCCCGCCCTATGAGTTCCGGATTGATATTGAATGTTTCGGGGCAGACATCAACAAACACCGGAGTGGCTCCGGCAAGATTTATAACTTCAGCTGTTGCAACAAAGGTAAAGGGGGTTGTAATAACGGCATCCCCCGGCCCGATACCTTTTGCCATAAGAGGCATAAGCAGAGCGTCTGTTCCTGATGAGCAGGAGACACAGTAGCGCGAGCCGACATAGGAGGCAAGACGGGACTCAAGTTCAGTCACTTCCGGGCCCATAATAAAATGGCCACTGTCCAGAATGCTTTCGATGCGATGAAGCAGTGAAGTGCGAATCCGGTCTTTCTGGGAAAGGAGATCTATAAATTGCATAACTGTAATGTTTGAAATCTATTAAAACTGTTCTGGCTAAAATACAGATTCATTTTATTTCTTTTACTGTATGGCTCGTTTCTTTAGAGAAAAGAGCAATCATTCAAACTCTTTTTCTGTTCACCTGCAAGGTGGATCCAAGCAGTGTTGCAGTTGCGCTCCACTCAATTTTTATGTATATAAAGCCAGTACGCACCATCGTGCGCTCCCTTCAATCTGAAGACAATCTTTCTCAAGATGAGTTCCATCTACTTTATCGGTATAGGCGGTACAGCAATGGCTTCGGTAGCCGTAGCCCTTTCACATGCCGGCCATGCCATTACCGGCTCAGACACACAGCTCTACCCTCCGATGAGCACCTATCTCGAAGAGCATAATATCCGGTACTTCAATGGTTTTTCAGCTGAAAACATTAAGCATGCTACACCTGACGTGGTCGTGGTCGGTAATGCGATAAGCCGTGGGAATCCCGAACTCGAATATGCCCTCAATCACCATATTGAGCTCGCATCAATGCCGGACCTGGTTAGAGAGCATCTGATCGGCAACAATACTTCGTTAGTGGTAACAGGCACGCATGGCAAAACAACGACAACATCGCTCATTGCATGGCTGCTCGAACATGGCGGACTCAAGCCGGGGTTTCTGGTAGGTGGTATTCCTGAAAATTTCTCCATCGGGTGCAGGGCATCAGGACGCAGCGATGAGGGGTTTTTTGTTTCAGAAGGTGATGAATACGATACGTCATTTTTTGATAAGCGAAGCAAGTTCCTGCTCTACCGACCCGACATCGCCATTATCAATAATATTGAATTTGACCATGCCGACATTTTCGACTCTCTGGAGGATATCAAACGCAGTTTCAAACTGTTTGTGAACCTTATTCCTGAAAACGGCGCTCTCTTTGTCAATGGGGATGATCCTGTAGCCGTTGAAATTGCTGCAAAGGCGTTCTGCAAGGTGGAGCGGTTCGGACTGAATACAGATTCGGAATGGAGTACCAGCAACATCTCTTTAGAAGGGGATGCGTCGTCCTTTGATGTTTTTTATAAAAACACCCTTCTCGGTAATATTTCTGTTCCGCTTTTTGGGAATCATAATATCATGAATGCTCTTGCTGCTGTTGCTGCAGCGACCAATACCGGGCTCCCATTCGAGGCTATAAGGCAGGGCATGGCTCTCTTCAAACGTCCGAAACGCAGGATGGAAATTATTGGGACCTTCCCCGGAAACATAACCCTTATTGAAGATTTTGCTCACCACCCCACTGCGGTCAGGGTTACACTGGAGGCAATCGAACAGCTCTATGCCGGAAGACGAATTGTAACCTGTTTTGAACCACGGTCAAACACTACCACCCGAAACATCTTCCAGCAGGAACTTTCTGAATGTTTCGGGCCGGCTGCAATTGTCGTCATAGGCAAGGTTCACCGTCCAGACCGCTATCCGCCTGACCAGTCTCTTAATATATCTCGGTTAAAGGAGTTACTGGAAAAACAGGGGAAAACGGTTTTTCTTGGCGGGCAGAATTCTACCAATTACCCGGATGATATCGTTGCATTTCTTCAAAACAAGATATGTGATGGTGATGTTGTTATTCTTCTGAGCAATGGCAGCTTCAACAACCTGAAAACCCTTTTATCAGAATTTTTTCAAAAAAACTGCTGAATATTTCGAGTTTCATATTATATCTTGAGGAACAGTTTTTTGTTTTGAACAAAAGATTTTTATAAACAAGCAGCACGAACACTAATTTCCAATACAATACCAGGAAGACATTATGGCAAAAGTGAAAGTCGGCATTAACGGATTTGGCCGCATCGGGCGTCTGGTTTTTCGCCAGGCATTGAACAACCCGAATTATGAAATTGTTGCAATCAACGATCTATGCGACCCAAAGACCCTCGCACATCTTCTCAAGTACGATTCCACCCACAAAAAGTTCAAAGGTGAGGTTGGTGTTGATGGAAGTAATCTCGTCGTCAACGGCAAGGTTATTACCATTACAGCACAGCGTGACCCTGCATCACTTCCATGGAAAGAACTGGGATGTGATCTTGTTGTTGAGTCAACCGGATTGTTCACTTCCAGAGAAGCTGCAGCCAAGCATATTACTGCAGGCGCAAAAAAAGTTATCATTTCAGCCCCGGCGAAAGATAAAATTGACGCAACCATTGTTCTCGGTGTCAATGGGGACTCTATCACCGGGAAGGAAGAGATTATTTCGAACGCCAGCTGCACTACCAACTGCCTAGCCCCAATGGCAAAAGTACTTGAGGACAGCTTCGGTATTGAAAAGGGATTCATGACGACCGTTCATGCATACACGAACGATCAGAACATCCTCGATCTTCCTCACTCTGATCTCCGTCGTGCCCGTTCAGCTGCATTATCAATCATCCCAACCAGCACCGGTGCTGCCAAAGCCATCGGCGAGGTTATTCCTGAGCTGATAGGAAAACTTGACGGCCTTGCCATGAGAGTACCGGTTCCTGACGGCTCTCTTACAGATCTTACTGTAATCCTTAAGCGTCCGGCAACAAAAGCGGAAGTAAACGCAGCAATCAAAATTGCATCAGAAGGACCGATGAAGGGATTTCTCGAATACTGTGAAGATCCTATCGTATCTCAGGACATCGTCGGCAACCCTCACTCCTGTATTTTCGATTCACTGCTTACAATGAGCTCGGGAAACCTTGTCAAGGTTGTTGGCTGGTATGACAATGAGCTTGGATACTCTACAAGAGTTACCGATCTTCTTGACATCTACTCGAAGTTTGTATAAGAAGCTTTTGAATGAAGACTATAAAAAAAGAGCGCTCTTACAGAGCGCTTTTTTTTTGACTTTTTTACCTTATTTTATCCCTTACACTCCTGTAAATCCAGTCCGTAGTTTCACTGCAACCATTTTTTCTTATGACACATTCCTCAGCAAATCCCATGAGAGCGATTATCCTGTTCGACAGCAAAACTGCAGGCGGATCAACCGACAAACTCATCGATTCGATTGGGCTGGAGCTCGCAAAAACCGGAGCTTATGTCGAAAAAGCAAGATGCAAGACCACTGGAGATTACAGCTTCGTTAAGGATTTTGATGTTGTGATTATGGGTGCCCCTATCTACTATCTGATTGTGTCGTCACAGCTACTGGGTGCTTTGGTGCAAAGCAACCTTAAACAGTATCTGGCTGGAAAAAAAGTTGCGCTCTTTCTCACCTGCGGCAGTCCTGAACTGATGGCAAACCTGCTTTACCTGCCTCAGCTGAAAATGAACCTGGTCAACAATACAATTCTTGCTGAAAGAATTTTTGCCCCCGACCAGATTTCAGACCCGAATGTAATAGCAAAATATGTTCATGAACTGAATGCAGCTTATAAAAATGAAAGCAACTAATACGACACCCTGATATTTAATAGCTGGTAATAAATATCAGGCTGACCATACGCAAAGTCCGAAAAGACGACAAATACCTTAAACAGGGCACATCCATGTCGATTTGGCATTATTGAAAACACTTGGTGAAATTTCCGCTTTTTTTTTCGAAAAATGCCTATCCTATCTAAAAACCACTATATTACACTGCATTAAAGCCAACTTGTCAGGACTGTACTCTTATCAAAGGAATAAATGTATTGGGTTAATCTACATTTTCAGTATGACAAGCTAATTTTACTCATATAACAAGCAGTGCATTACAAAGGAGCTATTTTACATTAATGGGATATTCAAAGAAATCAATAGAATTACATCTTCAGTCTCGCGGTAAAATCGAAATCAAGTCTAAAGTCAGCATCAATACTAAAAACGACTTATCTTTAGCCTATACCCCTGGAGTTGCGGCCGTCTGCACAGAAATCGGCCTTGATAAAAAAAAATCTTATACCCTTACCAATCGAGCCAATCAGGTAGCTATTGTCACTGATGGAACTGCTATTCTTGGCCTCGGTAACCTTGGTCCTGAGGCGGCTATGCCGGTAATGGAAGGCAAGTCAATAATCTTCAAGGAGTTTGCTGACATTGACGCCATACCACTCTGCATAAATTCAACCGATGTTGAGGATATTATTAAATTCTGCAAGCTTATCGAACCAAGTTTTGCTGGTATTAACCTCGAAGATATTTCAGCTCCGAGATGTTTTGAAATTTTCGAACGGCTTGAAAACGAGCTTTCAATACCTGTATTTCATGATGACCAGGATGGGACCGCTATTGTAACCTTGGCTGCCATCATCAATGCATGCAGAATAACCGGGCGGAATATCGCCGATTTGCATGTAGTCATTAACGGTGCCGGTGCGGCAGGCATTGCTATTGCCAGACTGTTAATTCAGGCTCATGTGAAAGAAGTTGTGCTTGTTGATACTCAGGGAGCTATTTATGATGGTCGCCCAGGCATGAATTCGATGAAACAAAAGATTGCTGAAATGAGCAATAAGACAAAGCATAGCGGTGATTTACAGAGTACAATGGTCGGGGCAGATGTCTTTGTCGGTGTCTCAATTGGAAATATCGTCACTCAGGAGATGATTAAAGGGATGAACAGCGCACCGTTTATCTTTGCCATGGCCAATCCGCAGCCGGAAATCATGCCTGATCTTGCTTACGAAGCTGGAGCCAGCATTGTTGGTACAGGTCGATCAGATCTGCTTAACCAGGTTAATAATGCCCTGGTATTCCCCGGCTTGTTCAAGGGTCTGTTTGCCGCTGGAGTTAGAAAAGTTACACCTGAAATCAAATTGGCGGTAGCAGCTTCAATAGCTCACTCCATCGAACCAACTCGGGATAACTTAATGCCGACAGTGTTCAATGCAGATGTTGTAGAAAATATTGTTGAAGTGATTTCAAAAATTCAGGCAGAGTTAAACCCTGCTGATAGTGAGAATGAAGAAGAAGAGGTAAAACTGGTTGCAAATTGGTAACCTGAACACCTCAAAAGTCGTTACCACATGGATAAACGAGAAAAGGCCGGTCATTTGAACCCGGCCTTTTCTCGTTTACAAACGTTCCTCTCTATGTGTTAAGAGAAAATATCACGGGCTTTTTCAAAAAAGCCCTTGGCATCTTCATCATTATGCGCCGTTGGAGAAATGCCTGAAGATTTTTTCATCTCCTTCAGAAGTTCCTTGTCCTGATGCGAAAGATCTTTAGGGACAAAAACATTGACTTTCACATACTGGTCGCCTCTTGACGATCCACGCAGATGACCGATCCCGTGACCCGCAATACGGAGCATTGTTTCAGGCTGGGTTGATGGCGGGATGGTCAGCTTGACTGCTCCATCAAGCGTAGGCACTTCGACTTTCGTACCAAGCACAAGGTCAGGAAAACTTACAGCAAGTGAATAAACCACATCGTCGCCATGACGTGAAAAAAGTTCGTGAGGGATTTCCTCAATCACGACAAGCAGATCTCCGGCAGCTCCACCTCTCGGGCCGGCATTACCTTGACCGCGCAAGGTGAGATAATTTCCATCCTCAACACCCGAAGGAACGGTAACCTTGACGGT
Organism: uncultured Chlorobiaceae bacterium; assembly: GCA_903908555.1. Lineage (GTDB taxonomy): Bacteria > Bacteroidota > Chlorobiia > Chlorobiales > Chlorobiaceae > Chlorobium. The sequence continues at coordinate 6,891 of CAIVSG010000131.1, forward strand.
AACCTCGCCAAGTTTGATACCTTCTCCATAGCATGAGGTGCAACGATCCTTGATTATCCTGCCTTCACCCCCGCACGAAGGACATGCGGCAATATTGACAAACTGGCCGAACATCGTTTTAGAGGCCTGGCGTACCTCGCCGGTTCCATGGCAGGTCTGACAGTTTTCTGTCGCTCCTGATTTGGAGCCACTGCCGTTACACTCCGGGCATGTAACCTGCTTTTTAATCTTCAAGGTTTTTTCAACCCCTTTGGCAATCTCTTCAAGGGTTAACTTGAGACGAATTTTCAGATCTGTTCCTGGAATGCCGGTTGATGCGCGCCCTCTTCTGCCGCCGCCGCCAAAAGCCTCTTCAAAGCCAAAAGGAGAGCCGCCGCCGCGTGTTTTACCACCGCTGAACATATCGTTGAATGCACTGAAAATATCGTTTAAATCACTGGCCCCACCGCCATACTGTCCGCCACCGGAAGCAGCCGAAGAGCCAACACCAGCATGTCCGAACTGATCATACCGACGACGCTTGTCATCATTACTGAGCACTTCATAAGCTTCATTCACCTCTTTAAAATGCTCCTCAGCATCCTTGTTATCAGGATTTTTATCGGGATGAAACTGCAGTGCCAGCTTTCTGTAGGCCTTTTTTATTTCGTCCTTGGTGGCCGTACGGCTGACACCAAGAACCTCGTAATATTCTTTCTTCATAATACCACCAACAAATTTGCTTGTCTATTGTTCACTATTAAAAAACATATCACACTATCGCGCCACGATAACCTTCGCATGCCGGATAACCTTATCTCCAAGCAAGTACCCTGTCTGGTACTCATCAATGATTGTGTCTGGTTCGGCATCGGGCTGATCGATCTGGGAAATGGCTTCATGGAAATTCACATCAAGCTTCATTCCTTTTGATTCTATAGCTTTAACCCCTTTGTGATCCAGCCATTTCTCAAGACTTTTTTTCACAAGCTCAACTCCCTCGATATAGGGGCGGGCTTCGGCTGATGTTTCAGCATTAAGAGGAGCATGCTGAAGTACCCTTTTGACATCATCAACAACTGGAAGCAGTTCCCTTATAATATTTTCAAGAGCTCTGGAAGAGGCCAACATTGACTCGCGTTCCTTCTGTTTCCTGAAATTTTCAAAATCCGCAGCTTTTCGAAGTAACTCATCACGATACTTGTCGCTCTGCTCTTTATGTTTTATTACTTCAATTTCAAGCTCAGCTATTTTCGAGAGAGAAGAGTCTGGCGCCTGAAATGAATCTTCCGGCACTGCTGAAGTTTCCTGAACATCCTTTTTCTCTGTGTCCTCTAAATGTGCTGCACAATTCTCCTTTCCATCCGACGCTTTCTTTGTCATAAATACATTTTCTGTTTAGTTAACATCCGACAGCGTTGCAGAAAGGCTGTCGGCCATATAGTTGAGAACGCGGACTGCGTACTCGTAATCCATTCTTTTTGGCCCAAAAATCCCGATTTTTCCAACCATGTTCCCAACATAATAAGGAGTGGAAACAATGGTCAGGTCCTCCGCCTGCCGCTCGCTGTTCTCCTTGCCGATATTGATAGTAATATCCCTGCCAGTGGAGCGAACACTCTCTTGAGACGACGATGCGCTATGCCCGACAAGCTTTGCCATGCTGAACTTGTCCTCAATCATGGTAATAAGGTCACGAACCCTTTCAGGCTGCTTGAACTCAGGCTGATCAACAATGTACTCGGTACCGGAAATATAGAGGCGCTCAAAAATAGGCGACTCATCAAAGAGATTTCCGGCAGAACGCACAATAAGATTTTTAAGCGCATTATCACACATACTGTCAGAAAGGCGCCGGCCTATCGTGCGGCGAATTTCAGAAAGTGTCAATCCTGAGAGCCGCTGATTGAGAACATCAACAACCTCATCAACTGTCTGACGTGAAACTTCAATATCAAGCTCCATAACAATAGTCTTGACAAACAACGACTGTATGGAAAGAATAACCATCATCCGAGTCGAGCTCAACAGAACCATGTCGAGCTTTTCAAAAATTGCATTCGAGAGTGTCGGCGACAAAACAACACTCAACTGCCGTGAAATAGTCCCAAGAACTTTTGCTGCTGAAAGCAAAACGTCAGATGAGGTTCCTGTACGATCTATACTGATTTGACCAATATTGGCCTCTATCCTCTTTTTCTCTTTATCATCGAGAGACTGGAAGGTCATAATAAGATCGACATAATAACGATAACCCTTATCGGTAGGGGTTCTTCCCGCTGAAGTGTGGGGTTGACTGATATACCCTTCCTCTTCCAGTATGGCCATGACATTTCTAATCGTGGCGTCAGAAAGGCCAAGATTATAATTTTGTGCTATATACCTTGAGCCTACCGGAGCAGCTGTAACAACATACGACTGGATAATAATGCCCAGTACCTGCCGTTCTCTCAAAGTCAGATCACGAGAATCCATCAACGTACACCATAGCGATTGCAAAAAATTACAGAAGGAAGCAAACAGGTGAATTTAAAAAAACTAATCTTTTTAGCACCCTCTGTGATGTTAATTATAACAAGAGCTTTCTAATATAGCTCTGCGGGGGCGTTTTACGAAAAAATCAACTCCGCCTTCTTACAAACAAAACTGAAAGCAAGTTAATTTCAAATCGGAAAAACTCCTGAAATAACCCTGTCAAGACCGGAATAATCCTTATAGACTGTTATCGCTGAAAACCCCTGATCGTCCATAAGTTCCGAGACCGAAGCGCCGGCATCTGCATGGAGTTCAAGAAAGAGCTTTCCGCCTGGAACAAGAAGCTTTTTTGCTATTGTGACAATTGCAGCGTAACACTCACTTCCCTGAGGCGTTGTCAGCGCAAGCCGTGGCTCATAGTGCCTGACCTCGCGCTGAAGACCCTCCCACTCTGCATCCGGGATATAAGGAGGATTTGAGACAATCAGATCATAGGTATTCGCCGATAGTAACGGTGCAAACGACTCATCAAACATATTGGCAGCAAGGAATTCTATCCGGGATTCCACATCATTGTTTGCGGCATTCGTGCGTGCAACATCAAGAGCATCAAGAGAGCAATCGACGGCGGTAACCGTCAGCGAGGGACAAAGCTTTGCCATGGTAACGGCAATGCACCCGCTTCCTGTCCCAATATCAAGGATATTTGCACTGCTTGATCCACCACGGCCAGTCATGCCAAGTGATTCAAGGGCATGCTCGACCAGAAGTTCGGTTTCGGGACGGGGGATAAGAACCCGTTCATCAACCGTGAACTGCAACCCATAAAAGCACTGTTCTCCAATAATGTACTGAACAGGACGACCATCAACCCTCTGGCGGCAAAACCCTCTGAAACGATCAAGCTCATCCTGAAAAACCGGCCTGTTATGATGCAGATAGAGCTGCAGCCTGCTCTCGCCGAGGACATGACCTAAAAGAAGTTCCGAGCTTATTCGTGGCTCGTCAACAGCTTTTTCCTCAAAATAACCGGTAGTAGTCTTGAGCAGTTCAATAACCTGCCACTGTTTCAGTTCCTGCATTCCTCTCTGGTTAAACCAAACGTTCACCTTGCACTCAACTCATGGAAAGGAAGCGTGCAAAAGTAGAGTTCTACGAACGGGTATGATTATTAAAAAAATTCCGTCATGTAACTATACAAATAGTACATTAAAAATCGACCATGATAAACCTTATTTGCAGCAAAACCGACTGCCATTTCAATATTTCAAGAGCAACGTCACGATGAAAAAAGTTCTCTTTACTCTCTTCTGTCTTCTCTCTGCAGTTGTCGGGAACCCTGCATCAGCAGCTTCAAAATTTACCGGCATTATGGCGATGATAATGAAAATGCCGAACGGCTCTGCTGAAATTACCTACTACTTTGGAAACGATGTCCAACGCATGGATATGGCCATGCAGATGGATAAAATACCTGAACCTTTAAAAACAACCGTCATCACAAAAGCCTCGCAGCCAGACCAGGCTTATGTCATCAACCATCAGGCTAAAAATTACACGATTCTCAATCTTACAACTGCTGCTGAAAATGCAATGCTGCTCAATTTCGACAGCAACTACAAGCTTGAAAAAATTGGAAAACAAACTATTAAAGGTTACAACTGCGAACACATCAGCCTGACCAGCAGCACCGAAAAACTTGAGCTCTGGGTCACTCGCGATCTTGGCAATTTCTCGACATTCAGGATCCTGCAGACGCAAAACCCGCGTCTTTCAAACACTTCACTTTCAAAAACACTCAGCAATGGGGGCATTGAAGGATTCCCTGTAAAAATTGTTCAATATAACGATAACGGCAAGTACGATATGGAAATTATGCAAATCTGGCCTAAAGCACTTTCTCCGTCAGTTTTCAATATTCCGGATGGATATCAAAAAGTTACAAACAATCAGAAACCACTCGGAAACAAGGAAAAAGAACACCTGAAAACCTTAATGGAAAAGATGAAAAAGTTCGAAAAGTAGGTTGTATATTTTGCCTACCTAATCTTATTTAATAACAGTTATTTACACCAAAATCGTGGCAGAGAAAATCACTTCAAGAAAAGAGGACTATTCCCAGTGGTATATTGACCTTGTACGCTCCGCAAAACTTGCTGATTATGCTGATGTACGAGGATGCATGGTTATA
>CAIVSG010000132.1 GCA_903908555.1 uncultured Chlorobiaceae bacterium
GATATCGATAAGTAATGTCTTAAACTCAGAAATAGCAATAGAGGCGGCTATATGTACGGAAGTGGTTGTTTTTCCAACCCCTCCTTTCTGGTTTGCAATCGCAATAACTCTGCCCATGTACTAACCAGGGAAATTTATAGCAGTTGAAGTTCTGTCATGACTTGGTACATTATAATACTTACATGAGCCATTACAAATTTTTAATCTCGCTTCATGGGCATGCCGGGAGATCAATTCTATGAGCTGCCTGCACTTGAACTTACTGCTAAACTGCCTGGCAATATTTTTTGTTCATGGGTTGGGGGAAACATACAGCTGAAAGGCGGAATTGTTGAAAGTTGCTGAAAATATTTCTTTTTTTACTCTGCGCTGGTTTATTGAAGAGTGTAAAATTAACAGGACATGGTGCAGGATCGTGAAACACTTGAATTCGATATTGTCTTTATCGGCGCCGGGCCTGCAAACCTTGCATCGGCGATGCACTTGCAGCGCAGGCTGAAACAACACAACGCTCTATCGGCAAATCGTATTGATCCTGCCATAGCCGTTATCGATAAAGGGCGCTACGCCGGCGCTCATCTGCTCTCTGGCGCCCTGCTTGATCCGAAAGCTCTGGAGGAATTTTTCCCGGATTACCTGGAGCGAGGATGTCCTGTGGAAGCCACAGTTTCAAATGAACATCTATGGTATCTGACGGCGAAAAGAAAGTTTCCTTTTCCTTTTTGTCCTGAGCCGTTCAGCAATAAGGGGAATATGGTTGTATCGCTCAGCCGGCTGGGATCATGGATGGCTGAAGAGGCTCAAAAAGAGGGCATTCAATTTTTCGACAATACAGCGGCGGCTCAGCCTTATGTTGAAAATGGCAGACTGGCCGGTATTCTGACTGATGATAAAGGCATAGACAGAAACGGTCAAAAAAAATCCAACTTTGAAGCAGGTCTTTTGCTGACAACAAAAGTTGCCGTCATAGGGGAAGGCTCTGATGGGTCATTCTACCGCAAAGTTTGTGAACACTTTCCGACCGACCAGGAAACTATTCCGCAACGATACGAAACGGGAGTAAAAGAGACCTGGCGAATACCGCCTGGCCGCCTCACAGCTGGAGAGGTGCACCAGATGTTTGGCTATCCTCTTCCAACTGACAAGTATGGTGGTGGATGGCTCTATGCCTTGACGCCGACACTGCTCTCTCTTGGGTTTGTCACTTCGCTGGAACCCAGTTCTCCGGTTTGCGATCCTCATCGTAACCTTCAGCGTTTTAAACAGCATCCGATGCTTGCTAAAATACTTGAAGGGGGAAGTATGATTGAGTCGGGGGCAAGAACAATAACGTCCGGAGGAGCAGATGCCATGCCCCCTCTTTACGGGCCAGGGTTTCTTGTTACCGGTGAATCTGCAGGAATGGTAAACATGCAGCGCCACAAAGGGATTCACCTGGCGATGAAATCAGGAATCCTCGGTGCTGACACCCTTTTTGAATCGCTCTTGCATAATGATTTTTCTTCCGCTCAACTGAAGAGCTATGAGGAACGGTTCAAAAACTCATGGGCTTACGATGAACTGCATGCTGCAAGAAACTACCGGAAGGCTTTTGATAGCGGGCTCTATTCCGGACTGCTTCAGGCAGGACTTCAGCTTAAGTTTCCAGCTCTTGCAATGGCTGACGGCTTTGGAAAGCAACGCAATAAGAAAAATGGCGGAGCATCAAAGAGAGCGGCAATAGAATCGTTCACTCCAGACGGCAAACTCACTTTCAGCAAAACAGAGAGCATCTATCGGTCGGGCACAATGCACGAAGAGAACCAGCCCTGCCATCTGCTCATAAAGCCAGAAGATATTGAAGAGATATGCCTGAAAAAATGCACACTGGAGTTTGACAATCCATGCCGTCATTTCTGTCCGGCGCAGGTTTACGAAATAACCGCTGATCCCAGGCCCGAACTCAAACTAAACCCGTCGAACTGCCTGCATTGCAAAACATGCGAAACAGTCGATCCTTATGGAATAATTACCTGGATACCCCCTGAAGGTGGAGGCGGTCCTGGCTATAAAATCAGTTAACGTATGCATGAGAAAAAAAAAGTTGTTGTCGGCATTTCGGGAGGTGTTGATTCAGCCGTTTCGGCATGTATCCTTGTTGAACAGGGCTATGAAGTCACGGGTTTAAACATCAAGGTGCTCGACTCTCTTGATGAGGAACCTTCACTTAAGCCATCGCCGCTTGTCATCAGCGACCATCCGGATTTTCAGATTCCTGTGTTGACATTGAACCTCAGCAGTAAATTCAGGGATGATGTGATCCATTATTTTCATGATGACTATCTTGGAGGCAGGACACCAAATCCCTGTATGGTCTGTAATAAAAAAATCAAATGGTTTGGCCTATTTGAAGGATTGAAGCTGCTTGATGCAGATTTTGTTGCCACCGGCCATTTTGCTGCAACAGATTTCAGCAATGGGAGATACAGGCTTTATAAAGGGGCTGACCAGGAAAAAGACCAGAGCTATTTTCTGTGGATGCTCTCGCAGAGTGACCTGTCGAAAACCCTTTTTCCGCTCGGGAAGCTCACAAAGCCGGAAGTCCGCAAACTGGCTCACTCCTTCGGGGTTAGGGCCGCTGAAAAAAAGGAGAGTCAGGAGATATGCTTTGTTCCGCAGGACGATTACTGCAGCTACCTTGAAGGCGCTATACCCGGTCTGGCGGAAAAGATGGCGGGCGGGGATATTGTGGACGAAACAGGCAACATTATCGGCAAACACCGCGGCTATCCCTTTTATACAATAGGCCAGCGTCGCGGGCTCGGTGTTTCTGCCAAAGAGCCTCTCTATGTCACGGCTCTCGACACGAAGCATAACCGGATTCATGTTGGAAAAAAGTCTGACCTGGAATGCACACAACTCATCGCAACCGGACTAAACCTGATCGGGTTAGAGAGCCTGACCGGCCCGATTGAAGCGTGCGGAAAAATCCGGTATCGCGATAAGGAGACGCCGTGCATTATTGAGCCTCTTCAGGATAACTCAGCAACCGTGTCGTTCATTTCGCCCAAGAGTGCTGTATCGATAGGACAGGCGGCGGTCTTTTACCGCGACAGCGAAGTCCTCGGAGGCGGGTTCATTTCCCGGATTATTAACTCAACCAATCAGTAAGCCTATTTTGAACTATGCTGCAACGCAATAACCTTTCACTCACCTATCTGGACCTTGCACCTGCAAAACCGGAAAATGCCCCGATCGTGATCATGCTTCACGGATATGGAAGCAACGAAAAAGATCTGATTCAAATTGCACCGGCACTGCGCCCGGAATTCCGCTATATCAGTGCAAGAGCACCACAGACAATGGACTTTGGGATGTATGGCTGGTTTCCCATTGACTTTACCCATAGCGGCATCACCGTCGATTACAGTGCGGCAAAAACAGCTCTTGAGCTGTTAATCAAGTTCACCGGTGAGATCATTGAAGAGTACCGTCCTCGAGGAAACAAGGTTTTTCTTATGGGCTTCAGTCAGGGAGCGGTCATGAGCTATCTCATGGCGTTTAATGCCCCGGAACTGCTGCATGGCGTTATTGCGCTGAGCGGACAGCTTCCTGAGTCGTCCCAGCCGCTCGAAACAGCAAAGCAGATACTGCGGAAACTTCCCTTTCTTGTGATGCATGGAATCCATGACGATATCCTGCCGATTGCAAAAGGACGGGCGGCAGATGCATGGCTGCGGCATAACGTTGATGATCTAACCTATCGTGAATACCCTATAGCACATCAAATTTCTGACAGCGGGATTGTGCTGATCAGCTCCTGGCTTGCGGAAAAATTGCCTGAATCTGATTAGTTTTGCTCACTCTGCAGCAAGGATGTATGAGTGCTGCCGCCAGTGTCGGAACGGAAGTAATTACCGACTTAATCGTATATTATATTCTCTTTTTTTTAACCGCCGCCCCGCATATAGAATGAAGGACACACTCTTAACCCTGCTCGAACAGCGCATCCTTGTACTGGACGGTGCCATGGGCACCATGATCCAGCGCCATAAACTCCAGGAAAAAGATTACCGGGGATCCCGTTTTGCGACCCACACCCATCCGCTCATGGGAAACAACGATATCCTTGTTCTGACACGCCCGGATATCATTTACGCACTCCACTGCGACTTTCTTGAAGCGGGATCGGACATTATCGAAACAAACACGTTCAATGCCAACCCGATTTCCCAGGCAGACTACAATGCATCTGACCTCGTAAAAGAACTGAATGTTGAAGCCGCCCGACTGGCAAGAAAGGCTGCCGACGAGTATACTGCAAGAACCCCTGATAAACCGAGATTTGTTGCAGGCTCTATAGGCCCGACCAACAAAACCCTTTCACTCTCCCCTGATGTCAACAATCCAGGCTTCCGGGCAGTCAGCTTCCAGGAGGTTGTGGATAACTATACCCTTCAGCTTGAAGGATTGATGGAGGGTGGAGTTGATCTTCTGCTTGTTGAAACCGTCTTTGATACCCTCAATTGCAAAGCCGCACTTTTTTCCATTGAGGAGTTTTTCAAGCGTACCGGGGTGCATATTCCTGTAATGGTATCTGGGACCGTTGTGGATGCAAGCGGCCGAACCCTTTCAGGCCAGACAACTGAGGCATTCTGGATATCTATCGCCCATATGCCGGATCTGGTCTCTATAGGTCTGAACTGTGCACTTGGCTCGAAACAGATGCGCCCTTTCATTGCGGCACTTGCCGGAATTGCTGAAAGCCTGGTGAGCGTCTATCCCAATGCGGGACTTCCAAACGAGTTCGGAGAGTATGACGACTCACCTGACTATATGGCCGCCCAAATCGCTGACTTTGCAACTTCGGGTTTTGTCAATATTGTCGGCGGATGCTGCGGCACAACGCCACAGCATATCAAGGCTATTGCCGAAGCGGTCAGAACACTGAAGCCGCGCCGCCGCCCCGCACAACACCATGAGTTGATGCTCTCCGGCCTTGAACCGCTCCGAGTCAACAGCACAACCGGGTTTATCAATATCGGCGAACGAACCAATGTAACCGGATCCAAAAAATTTGCCCGTCTTATCAAGGAGGGCAACTACGATGAGGCACTCTCCATTGCCCGACAGCAGGTGGAAAGCGGTGCTCAAGTTATTGATATCAATCTCGATGAGGGCATGCTCGACTCCGAACAGGTGATGAAGGAGTTCCTCAACCTTATTGCATCCGAACCAGAAATCTCCCGTGTACCGATCATGATCGACAGCTCGAAATGGTCGGTTATTGAACAAGGGTTGCAGTGCGTTCAGGGAAAAAGCATCGTTAACTCTATCAGCCTTAAGGAGGGTGAAGAGCTCTTCAAAGAACGTGCACAAAAAATTCTGCAATACGGTGCGGCAACCGTTGTCATGGCGTTTGACGAACAGGGACAGGCCGACAGTTATGAGCGCCGCATTGCCATCTGCAAACGTGCGTATGATATTCTGACTCTTGAGGCAGGCTTTCCCCCCGAGGATATCATCTTCGATCCAAACGTTCTGACCGTTGCGACCGGCATCGAGGAGCATAACAACTATGCTGTTGATTTTATTCAGACGGTGCGCTGGATCAAGGAGAACCTTCCCTATGCAAAGATTTCCGGCGGCATCAGCAACGTCTCCTTCTCTTTCCGTGGAAATGAACCCGTTCGTGAGGCCATGCATGCCGCATTTCTTTATCATGCCATTCGTGCAGGTCTTGACATGGGCATTGTCAATGCCGGCCAGCTTGCTATTTATGAAGATATAGATCCTGAATTACTGGTTCGGGTTGAGGATGTTCTGCTCAACCGCCGTCCTGATGCTACCGAACGCCTGGTGAACTTTGCTGAAACAATCAGCAATGGGGGTGAGAAAAACGAGGCTAAAGCTGCCGAATGGCGCAGCGCTCCCGTTGCAGACCGGCTTCGCCACGCATTGATTAAAGGCATTGTAGAGTACATCGAAGAGGATACTGAGGAGGCCCGTCAGCTCTATCCGAGCCCGCTGCAGGTTATTGAAGGTCCGCTGATGAACGGTATGAACGCCATCGGAGACCTCTTTGCAGAAGGGAAAATGTTTCTGCCTCAGGTGGTTAAAAGCGCCCGCGTTATGAAGCGCTCCGTAGCCTACCTTCTTCCTTTCATTGAAGCAGAAAAGGCACTGAACAAGGATACCAGTGCTAAAGCAAAAGTCCTGCTTGCGACAGTTAAAGGTGACGTTCACGATATCGGCAAAAATATTGTCGCTGTTGTGCTTGCCTGCAATAATTATGATGTCGTTGATATCGGCGTCATGATGCCGTGCGATAAGATCCTTGAAGCGGCAGTACGGGAAAAAGCTGACCTGATTGGACTGAGCGGACTCATTACCCCTTCACTTGACGAAATGGTCTATGTAGCCAGCGAAATGGAACGGCTTGGCATGAAAATCCCGCTTTTGATCGGAGGTGCAACGACATCAAGAATACATACCGCAGTGAAAATTGCTCCAGTCTATTCAGGAGCAGTGGTACAGGTTCTTGATGCATCACGAAGTGTTCCTGTGGTCAACAGTCTGCTCAATCCTTCGCTCAGCCCTGGTTATATTGCTGAGCTAAAAAAAGAACAGGCTGGACTGAGGGAGAATCATGCTGCGCGCACAACATCTAAAAAGTACCTGCAGCTAACCGAAGCTCGCCGAAACCGCCTTTCGCTCCAATGGGATGACAAAGCTGTCTACCGGCCCCTCAAGCCAGGTATAACTCTGCTTGAGAATGTTACGGTCAGAACACTTCGACCCTTTATTGATTGGACGCCCTTTTTTATGGCCTGGGAGCTACACGGACGCTATCCGCAAATTTTTGACCAGACAGAAAACGGCATCGAGGCAAAAAAACTGTTTGATGATGCAAATCTTCTGCTCGACAAAATCGAAAAAGACACATTGCTTGGCCTGAAAGGAGTTGCGGGTATTTTCCCTGCCAACAGCACAGGAGACGATATTGATGTCTATGCAGACGAAAGCCGTAAAACCGTACTGATGACCCTGCATACCCTTCGTCAGCAGCAGGCAAAAGGAGCAGGTGAGCCGAATCTGGCCCTTGCTGATTTTATTGCATCGAAAGAGAGCGGGTTCAATGACTATATCGGAGGATTTGCCGTTACTGCCGGACTCGGCATCGAAAAACTGCTCAAACAGTTCAGCGAAAGCCTGGACGATTACCATCGTATCATGACGCAGGCACTTGCTGACCGCCTGGCTGAAGCTTTTGCTGAAATGCTCCATGAGCATGTGCGCCGTGAACTCTGGGGTTATGCCCCGGGAGAAAATCTCAAGAGTGAAGAACTGCTTTCGGAAAACTATCAGGGCATCCGTCCCGCTTCGGGCTATCCAGCCTGCCCTGACCATACTGAAAAAGCAGAATTGTTCACCCTTTTGAACGCAGAAACCAACACTGGCATTACACTGACGGAAAGTTTTGCCATGAACCCTGCTTCCTCGGTCAGCGGACTTTACTTCGCTCATGCAGCGGCTAAGTACTTCATACTCGGTAAAATCTGCAGGGATCAAGTTGAGGATTACGCCCGACGAAAAGGGATGAACATCAAAGAAGCGGAAAAATGGCTTGCCCCGGTCTTAAACTACGATCCGGAATAAGCAGGCTCGGGGTCATGAACAACCCGTCTATCCGAAGCAATATGCAGTACCTATAAAGCATAATTACTTTGGATGGACAGGTTACTAGCCGACAACTTGCCATTGACGACTACAGCTTCATCATAGGCAACGGATTGAATGGATGGGTTTTAAGTCGCTGTACGGACAGAGCAAGAAGCTTTTTATGGAATCCTGCATTCGGGAAAGCATAAAGCACATCAGTGATAAAATCATCCGGCAAGCGACATCTGAGCAATCCGCCAGTCATATCTATCCAATCAGCTTTTCTGAAGGGTTCAACCAGCCAGGCAGAGTTTGCCTCATATCGCCTGAGCTTATGATGCTCGCCGATCATTGCCTCTATTTCATCACTCCAGGCGACTCGACCTGATTCTTCCAGATATCTGCGGGCAAGCAATTGAGACGGGACGAGGTAGTCAAAGGTGTTATCGGTCCATATTCCGATATCATGAAAGAATGTGGCAAGAGCAATTTTATCCGTATTCGCACCTTCTCCTGCAAGTACGCGACAAAAATTGAAAACTCGCAAACAATGATTTTTATATGCTTCATAATCAGCAGCCAACAATGGCTGATACTTTGCAAACAACTCATCAAGCAGAATGGATTTGTGGACGACATTCATATCGTCAAGTTTCAGTAGCTTTTTCAACGTACCTCAGCTGATGTTTCGGTTATGGTTGTCAGGGAGCCTACCCTTCTTTGCAAGATCAAAGAGAGCTCGGGTTCAGGATGATCAATCTACATAACTGACAGCAACATATAGCCTTTTATCAGACTTCTCGGGTTACTTAACAACTTTTTTCACAATAAGATCATCTATTTCGAGCTTTTTGATATGAGCGTGGCCGATAGAAAGTTTGCCAAGAAGAAGTTTGCCAATTGCCAGAGTACCGATAGCAAGCGCTCCGATGGCTAAGGCACCAAGAGCCATGGCGCCGTAGGCAATTGCCGGAGAAGCGTGAAGAGTTGGTGGCTTGAGTGAGTCAGGAAGAGTTGTTTTCTTTGATCCTCTATCCAGAGTCCGGTGCAAAAAAAGTTTCATAATAACCGTGATTAACCGGGTTGAATCCCCTTTTTATTTACTGGCCGGCAGCAAGTTTTTTGCCAAGAATTTGAGCTTTTTTTCTTGCGCGCCTGCTGAGTTCCTGATGTTGCTGTTTTGCGGCCAACCCAATATAAAGAGTACCGATTGACCGGGCTCCAAGCATGCTTGCAGCAGTTTTCAGCCTTCCCATAACATCTCCTGTAAAGTTTGCCATAAAGGCAGGAGCTGCTGAAGAAGCAACAAGAACAGCCTGTTTCTTTTTTTCCGGATTTCGATATTTCGGAGATAGGGCGCCCCATGGCCAGTAGGCTGTACAGACAAGCCGCTCGATAAACACTTTCATCACTGCAGTAACCGTCCCGGCATTCATTGGTGAGCCTAATACAAGAGCATCAGCCCGTTCCAGTTCACGAAGCACACCTGTCATATCGTCATCAAGCACACAGGCGCCATATTGAGGGCCTGCCTGCTGAGTGCAGCTCCTGCAATTGGTGCAGAATGAAAGATGCTTGTCGATTAAATAAATCTTGCTGGTTTCGGCACCAGCTGCCTTTGCTGAGGAAAGGATTTGATCGATCGCTGAATCTATACTACCACCTTTACGATAGCTGCCAACGATCGCGAGAATATTTACAGAGTTTTTAGACATTTTTTGAAAAATGTTCTGTGAATTTTAGCTGTGAGGAAGTTAAAGCATTAATGATAATTGCTCTCTTTCGCGTTCCTGCTGTTCTTTAAGCATCCGTAACTCCTCTTTCTGAAGACGTATTTCTTCTTCAAGACGTTTTTTCTTTTCTGCCTGTAGACGTTTGCTCTTTTGGTGCTCCCTGAATGATTGTGCATTAAGTTCACTACCTATCTTTTTCACCAATCCCCAGTGCGGAGAACGCCTTATTTGATATTCTTTCATGCGGGCCAAAGCCTGTTCAGCGGAAACCGGAGAGGCTGGTGTCGGCATTCCGGCCATCGTAAAGTATTTTTCAACCTGCAGAAAGATCTGCTCATCCGAGAACTCATAAATCAGTGAAAGATTCAAGGCCTGATATACAGGGCTCCATCCCTGCTTGTTTTCGGGGTCAATGGAGCGTACCAAAAGTTTCGGATTGAATTGATACCACCCTTGTGTTATGCGCACAAACAACGCCCGGTTGTATGCATAGTCGCGCTCAACTTCGTTGCGTGAAAGGACTCCTGAGAGATACTGCCGGCGGTTGCGTTCAGTATAAACAACATTGACCGGCATGTGCGCCCATGCTTCCAGAATTACCTTGGTATCAAAAGCTCCGTAGAGGTTCCGCAGCCGATGGGTGAAACGGGATTTAAAGAGTACCCAAAGTGTCTGAAAAAGAAAGTATTCGGAAAGATGGCGGTCCAGGCGCACAAGACGATCACCGGTATTGACGTCAACACAGGATGGAGCAAGCAGTTCATAAAGCACCGCAAAATATTTATGGGCATATTCAGGATTACGGAATGCTTTACACATTGCCCAATGCAGGGCATTGAATCCATACTGGTCGACCTTCTCCCTGTCTGCACCCCGTTCAAGCAGGGCTTCAGTCAAAGGAATATTGCCGGCAGCAGCAGCCGCCATCAGCGGCGTCTGGTTCATGGGAAGCCGGTGATCAATACCATACTGATCACATTGCTTCAGAATGTTCCTGGTCTGCTGGCTGAAGTAGGGCAGATAACTTTTCCTGCCAAGTGTTTCAAGCTGTTCATTGAAACTTTTTTTCGACTCAAATTGCTCATCCTTAATGAGCCGTTCAACCAAAAAAGGCTCATCATGATAGGTGGCATATTCGTAAAGCAGCTGTTTGTGTTTATTGCCAGGGACCTTTTCACGGAATACTTTAAGGAGCGCCTCCCGTACATGGACTTCATCAAAAACCGGCCAGGGTGGCGGGGATTGTTTGAGAATCGTCCGGCGAATAGCCTCTGCCTGCTCCTGTTTACCCAGCATTTCAAGCTTTCTGGCCTCTTTCTGCCAATCCTCACACGATGATTGCGCTGCTTCAACATTCACTTTACCATCTACCTCCAAGTCAAGCAGGCTGAAGAGCCGGTGCCCGGTATCGGATTCAATGATATAGAGATTTTTGATCGCTCTGGTCAGTGCAACATAGATCGCATTGACAAAAAACTTGTAGACTTCAAGTGACTTGTCGCTCTTGTCTTTTGTCCGACGATAATCAAGATTTTCAACAGCGAGATCATCTTTGCCAACACCATCAACAATTTCGTTAAACTCGCTTCGATGGCCGGAAACAAAGCGAAAAAGCACAATATTTTCATATTCCAGCCCCTTGGCTTCATGTATCGAGAACAACAAGGGTGTTGAAAAATATTTACATGCATCCTGCTTGTCTTCATCACGCATGACAAGTACGGCAAAGCGGGTTGATTGTTTTGTCTTTTTATCGAATTCACGCTTTACAGCATCATTATCAGCCATCAGTGCCACCTTCCCTGCCTCTGCACCCACTGCCTGCACGAGAAAATTGCTCTCCTTGTCAATAGAACCAAAACGACGCTGTTTGATTTTAAGCAGTTGATTGGCAATACGGGTAGCTTCCATTCCGTTGCGGAAATTAGCAGTAAGCACACTCATCTGCTGCTTTCCGGCAAGGTTCGGGTCATTCCAGAAGAGAGTTTTTACCTGACTCCAGGAAAAGAAGTTAGGATGAACAATCTGGTTTGAATCTCCACAAAGCAGGAAGTTTCCTTTCTTTTTAAGCGTTTTAAGCACAAGAGAAAGCTGTGCAATGGTGAGATCCTGTACCTCGTCAATAACAACAAAATCGTATCGGGGTGTCGCTACACAGTCATGAACCACAATATTCAAGTCGAACAACCCCTCTTCAGCAAGCCACTGACGATATTTCTCGAAAAGCTCATAGAGCTTCCCACGCTGATTTTCGCCATAGATTGATTGACGAATACCAAGCAGGAAGTACTCCTCCCGGCTTAGGATCCCTGAGTCGCTGGCAGTAATCACTCCGCGGATCTCCTCGAATGCCTGATGCGCGTCAATACCTTTAAAGGCGTTCTGCATTCTCGAAAACCACCTTGAAAAATCGCGCCAAGTAGCTTCACGACCTGCAGGAACACGAATCGATTCTACAAACTCACAGTAGGAGAGAAACTGCGCTTCCTGCCCTGCGTGCTCAAAACCATGAGCGTAGTAAAGGTTGCGCGCATTCTGAGCCAGATAGACTGAGTGGGTAACGTAGAGCACTTCGCCTTCGGCATGTTTAAGCTTTTCAAGAGTCAAGGCTGTTTTGCCGCTGCCCGCACTACCTACAATAATTAACGGCGGCTGCTGTCGGTATATGAATTCCTGGGTATCATCAAAGGAAATTGGTTTGTCGAGCAGGTGAATCACGGTATGCTCAGGATGCAAATAGCGTAAAGGCTCAGCCTCTTTTATCGCTTCAAGAGCATCAATAGTTGGAATTTTTGATTCATCTATGACAGCACCCCGCAAAAAACGCGACTTATCGTAATTATGGCCGGTAATCACTTCAAGCATCAACGCACACATTTCATCACCATGGTTGACCAGCGTAAAGAGCAATCTGTCGGCATCATCAAGCTTTGCGCGATAGAACTTACCATTCGTGAGATTGACAAGTTTTTTTACCTGGGCCGCAGGGAAATCACCGCGAGCAAGAGCATCGGTTACCTTACGATAGCTTGCCTTGACTTTGGAGACATCAAGACCGTTATATTCGAGAATTTTCATGCGACTATGATAATATATTCCAAACTCTTCAGCACGAATCAAACATCGCGGAAAGAAGTTTATTACCAATGAAAACAAGAAACTTGTCTGAAGGAAAAATAGACAAATGGCGGTAAATATTATTCTGAACTGCGATTGTTTCCCTATGCTGCATGATTCATGAAGGAGAGAGTGCTCAGAACATCCTTGAAGTACCTCTCTGAAGGGAGCAAGCCGTTTCTACAATCAGAACGTGTTGAAACTTTCCTGCAGGTTAACCAGGTAGCGATCGATCATGGAGGTGAATTCCATGACAACAAGCGGGGAGATGATAAACTCCAGAAACGAAGGGAACTCGACGGTCAGATCGCCTTTTGTGTTGAGAGCCACCTTTGTTCCTCCCTCTTTCGGGGTAATTACCCACTCTCCCTCAACAAGGGCATTGCCAACTCCCTGAACTGGTGTCCAGGTAACCTTACGGGCTGCAGCATCGGCTGTATACCGGGAGGCATATATGGTTTGCTGGAGGGTATAGCTCGCGATACTTATTTTTTCCATCTCCCAGCGAAAGGCATTGTCGCCGAGATCAACAAGCTTGTCAACTTTTGGAAAATGTGAGGCGGAACGTGGAACATCGGCAAGGAGCCCGAACACGTTGTCGGAAGCACTGGAAGTTTCAAACTCCCTTTGAATATTGATAACGACAGCAAATGACATAAGCCTCCCAAGTTTAGTATGTTGGAGCCGATTTGTTAAGAGCATTCAACACGTCACTATCCCTTCCATACACATCCTCAAAGAAAAGGATATCTTCACCTTCGGCTACTGCTGTAAAATAAAGAATAAAAACCGGAATCCGTTTGGGGAGCGAAACCGTCCTGGTTTTTTTGGTATCAACCGCAGCCTTGATCCGCTCACTGTTCCACTTTACACTATCCTGAAGCACCAGTCCGGCAAGTTCGAGCGGATTTTCCACTCTGATACATCCAGAGCTGAAGGGTCTTGAGCTCTTTTTAAACAGCTCCTTGTGCGGCGTATCATGCAGATAGACAATATGCTTGTTCGGGAGCAGGAACTTGATCCTCCCGAGTGACCCCTGGTCTCCGGAGGACTGCTGCAGGCGATAGGGAAAATTTGTGGCGGTATACTGTGACCAGTTAACAGATGCAGGGTCAACAAGATTGCCGTTCCGGTCAATAACATTCAGCTTTTTGTGGCTGAGGTAGGACATGTTTTTGCGAATACCGGGAAGTGCTTCTTTGGCAAGAATGGTTGGAGGAACCACCCATTGTGGGTTGAAAATAATATTCTGCATCTCGGCTTTAAACACCGGAGTTTTACGGGAAGGTTGACCGACAACAACCCTTGTCAGCCAACGATTACGGCCATTTTCTACATAATGAAGGGTAAAATCCGGAATATTAACCATGATATAGGTAGGCTCGATGTCGCTTAAAACCCACCGGCAGCGTTCGAGATTGATGCGAATCTGGTCAATACGGCTCTCAACAGGAATATTCATAAACTTTACGGTGGATGGCCCCAACACTCCATCGGGGTTATTACCGTTGCGCTTCTGGAAGCGCTTTACAGCAGCTGCAAGATCCCTGTTGAAGACCTTTGACGTGTCAGTTTTCAACACAGCTATATCTCCTGATGCTTCAAGACGTTTCCGCAACTGGATAACCCTGTTATCTCTGACACCCTCTTTCAGAATCGGCCCTTGCGACAATGCCGGCCATCCGCCTTCCCGGGCAATTACCCGGTACTTTGCAAGCCCCGTTCTGAGCTGGTTATATTTGGAGTATTGTGGCCGAATTTCTTTTAATACCAATGCTATCCTTTCAGTTGCAATGGCGTTCTGAAGCCTGTACTCAAGAGCGCTGCGACTTACTGCGGTATTAAGATTCCAATCAGGATCAAGGCTGTGGGGATCAACCTTACCGTAACGAAGATGATTTGCCAAGGTAAAAAAAGCATCGCTCAGGAGAAGATCATACCTTGCCTGCATTTCGGGAGTCACCGGTGGCTTGCTTTGAAACTCCCTGATTTCTTTGATATGATAATCGGCAGAATCAAGACCGTCATCGACTGCTCCATCAACTGCAGTGATAAGCTCTGAAACCATCAGCGGCTTTGTCCATACTGGCTGGAAACTTCTGGTCGAATAGAAGCGGGCAAGATTGCTTCTGAGGGGTAAAGATTCTGCATTGCCTGCTTGACCCTTCTGATGAAGATGCTGTCGGATATGTTCTGCTATACTATTCAGAGGAAGGCTGTTTTGAGGGAAAACCGATTTCTCTTGCTGGCGCTGAAGGTGCACCTGAGGAGGAACAGCAGGTCTTTCTGGAACAGGCTTAACTGGACTAAAAGCAAACCAGAGAAGAAAAATACCGATCATACGTGGTATGCGTTAAGAATACGATTCGACCTTACCTTGTGCAGAAAAACAAGATCAGGATTGAGCAGTGTTGACTTGATTGCATAGTCACTGCCGCCATGATAGATAAAAAGACAGCTTCCACCTTTAATAAGCTCAATAACCTGCTGAAAACTGTCAATAGAGAGGGCTGGACACCCCTGACTTCTTCCAAGGCGTCCATGTTGCCTGATATAATCATAGGAGACATAATTAGCTCCATGAATGACTATACTTCTTGCTTCAGCATTGTCGTTAATCCCCCGCTCCATACCTAGAAGTTTAAGAGAATAGCCGTTTTTACCATCATAGGTATCGCCGGTTGTATAAAATCCGAGACTGCTCTGATGAGAACCTTGTGCGTTGGAAAAACTTTGCGGATAATTTTCCCCGCTGCCACTTCCATGTGCAACAAGCCCCGAATAAAGCAGTCGACGCTGGTTGATGTCGATGACAAAAAGTCGTTCATCAATTGAGGGACGGTTGAAATCAATAACTGTAAGTATTCCATCACGATTCACTTTTCCCTGTTCTTTAAGGGAATAATAACCGGAAAGTGCCTTAGAGAGCACCAGCGGGTCTATTTTATTTTTGAGCTGCGGAGATTGGGAGAGTACAGAAAGGGTGTTTCGAAAAGCATTATTTTCAATACTCAGCGAGCGTCCTTCTGATGGAAATACCATCATCATCATCATAAAAAGCATGGAAATCAATCGCATCATAAGCAACCTCTCAGAGTATTAAACCCTTTTCCGCAAAGAAGGAAAACCGGCATAAGCAAAAATAAAAGGAACTCCGGCATGGTCAAAAACCGAAACTCCTGGATTTTAACGATAAAAAAAAGCTCCGTCCCGTCTCTGAATGACAACAGAGGGAACCGGAAATACCTTCTGGGCTATAAAAAGCCTATTTTTAAAACACTCAGGAAGGATAGTATTTTTTTCGATCACCGTCAAATCTGACGGGGTTCCGTAAGCACCTGCAGGCTTTTCGAAATACGCGCTTTCCGGCTAAAAAAAAGCACAGGAGCTTCTATAAGAAGGAGTTATCCGAGAAATATTTTCCAGCGAAAACTCTTTAGTCATTTAGAAGAAGATGCTATAAACCGCCACCGGGAATTAATACTAACAGAAATATCCTGATCAGCCGGTGCTATTTCAGTTGGCGCTGACGTGCGGGCGGCCTTCATGGCAACCCCTGCCGAGCGAGGGCGAACTCTGATGGAAGGTTCATTGACGCTCACCTCGATCAAGGAACCAATGCGACCACCTGCTGCCCGAGCCATAATACCGGCTTCCCGACGAGCATTCTCTACTGCTTCTGCAAGTGCCTTCTGACGAAGAGAGTCATACCTGCTTGATGAAAAATTTACACTCTGTACTTCATCAGCCCCACCACGAGCCACAGCATCAATTGCCTGACCGATACTCTCAAGAGTGCGCACCTTGACCGAAATAACATGACGGGCTGAGTACCCTTTCAGGACACTTTTGCCCAAAGTGGCATCCCACTCCCATCGAGGAGAAACTATAAAACTTGCCGTTGGAGCATCCTCTTGGGAAATTCCAGCTGTTCTAAGTTGCTTCTGAACAGTACGGTACTTTTCGGCAGTCTCGGAAACTGCAGTTTCCGCAGTGTTTGCATCCGATTTGACAAGCACATCGAACTCCGCCATATCCGGCTTTACCAACACTCTTCCTGTCGCTGATACAACCACCTGACTCTCCTCTGCATAACCGGCAGGAGATAGAACACACCATTCAACAAAAAACAACAGACAAATAAACAGCAGCTTGTTTTTCATTTCCAATTTTCCTCTCAAATTTAATGTGGATAACCGGGTTATGACAACTACCAATCCGTCGAATAGAGACCTATAATCTCCTTGTACGCAATCGCCGCTGCACAGGCAGAAACCGGCAGGGTTACCAGAAGTCCTACACCAAGAAGCAGCAGGCCAATAAAGTTAAGTGCACAGAGAATTAATGCAAAACCAAAAAATGAGAACCAATGCCTGGTAATGATCTTGCGGCTGATCTCCATAGCAGACCAAAAATCCATCCTGTAATCAATAACAAGAAAGGTGGCAAACATATATCCAACGGCAAGATAAACGCCAGGAACAATGAGGAGCACAAGTCCTAAGCTTACCAGTATGCCACCAGCAAGAGTGGCAAGAAAAAGAGGAAGAAAATAATTGAAGCCCCTGAAAAAATCTCCGAATTGAAAGGGCTTTCCTGTCAGTAACATGAACGCGACAATGCTATATCCAGCATAAAAGGATGCGGCAATTGCGGAGAAAATCAAGGAGCCCGGAGCATGTAAGGAGGAACTTAATGCAGACCCTACAAAAATAACGAGCGTGAATCCTACAAACTCCCCGATATGCTCTTTGAACATCTCCCAACCCTGCCTGATATAGTCCTGAGCATTTACGTTTACATTTGCATTGAGCTGTTGCTCGAACTGCTGCGGATCAAATTTATTCCCAAAATCATAAGCGGCCATAACTCTTCTCCATTTATATTCAAGGTTATCCTCAGATAAATATAGCAATCAAAACAAAGCACCAACCGAAATCTTTACAAGAAATATCATTAATAGGTTCTTTTGCCGTTTTCCCGCAGTCAGAAAAAAAGCAGCTTCGTTAAAGAGCTGGTTTGCTTCGGCGTGGATGCTTGAGCGGAAGTGGCTAACGCCTGGGTGGGTGACTTGATATGTTTACTTCCTGCTTTGGACATAGTTTTTTACCTTCGTTTTTTATTCTTTCTTTGTTTATTTTACGCTATGAAACTAGATAATGACCACATAGAGAAACTCGTTGCTCTCATCAGCGACGGAATGACCAAAAAGATAGCCTGCACCGCTGCAGGAATCAGTACAACCACCTATTACGCATGGGTCAAACAGGGGAAAGAGGACGAAAAAGAAGGGATAGAAAGCCTGCAACGCAAGCTTAACGAAGACCTGCTGCAAGCTGAATCGCTCTGCGAACTTGAGTGCCTGAAAATCATCAAGGCAGCTAAACAAAAGGACTGGCACGCCTGTGCCCGATACCTTGAGCGCACCCGTCCTGCCCGCTATGCAAGGCGCACCGTCCCACCTGAACAGAGAGAGCGGGATGAGCTTATCGTTATCGGGTAACCCCCCCTACGCTTTTAGCTGATAACAGGTGAATTGTGCTCAAAAAAATACTTTTGGGCACCCCTATTTACTCGCTGGGAGTAAAAGATGGAAGGCAAACTTTACCTGAAAGCTGAAAAGAGCTATCCTCTCACGACAACTTTTGTTTTGTTGGGGTTCAGGAATCACCCCAACTTACATAGCTGCCACTCTATTCATTCCGGAATAATATGTTTAAATAGAGGTGACCTATAGTGACGGTCACGTTTGGGGAGGCATACATAGAAGGAACTGGTCCAATCGCATGAATTAGAAGAACATAACGGAAACAGGTGATGAACGCTGCCACAAAAAAGTTTCTCTATTCAGGCACTGAAACTGAAATAACAGAACACGCCGCGGCGCTCATTATTTCTGAAGCATATCGGGCTGTTAATGAGCATGGGCGATTCACTCTTGTGCTTGCGGGCGGGAATTCGCCAAGATCACTGTATCGGCAGCTTGCGCAAGGTGTTACCATGAACACTCTGGAGCATTATGCGCTTCAACTCCCCTTCAGTCCGAACAGACAAGGGAACATAACATGTATGCCCTGGGAAAAGACATGGCTTTTCTGGGGGGATGAACGATGCGTCCCGTTCGATAATCAAGAGAGTAATTACCGGATGGCCCGGGAGACTCTGCTTTCACAAATATCCATTGCTGAAAACCATATTTTCAGGATGCCCGCTGAGCAAGAAGATGAAAAAGAGGCGGCAAAACAATACGAAGAGACCATCAGTAATTTTTTTATGGCCGAAAAGTCTTTCTCAGGAGAGGAGTTTCCGAAGTTTGACCTTGTAATCCTCGGGCTCGGAGAAGACGGGCATACCGCATCATTGTTTGCTGACAACAAGGGGGCACTTCAGGAAAAAAAGCGATGGGTCGTTGCTGTCAACGAGCCTCTGGCTAAACCACCGGGAAAGCGGCTCACCCTGACTCTGCCGATCATCAACCATCCCCGAAACGTGCTGTTTTTTACCCTGGGAAAAGAGAAGGCAAAGCTTGCGGAGAGAATATTTCTTGAAACAGAGAAAAGAGTCCCGGCAAGCATGGTTGACCCTGTGAACGGCACAACATACTGGTTTACTGCTTAACTGTAAATTCTGACAGCCGACTCCGGTCCACGGGATTGGATTGGATAGAGCTCCGGCGAAGTCCCATTAACAGAACCTCTTATGGAGTCAACAATCGCCCATGAGTGTTCGACGCTGTCCTGACGAATAAAGTTCATCTGCTCTCCGGCAATCGCGTCAAGCAACAGTCGATGATAGGGCGTCATACCTGCTTCTGAAAAGGATGTTTTGTAATCGAACTTCATGTAAACGGGATCAGTAATTACTGCTTCACCTGGACGTTTCGCACCAAACCTCAATGCGATGGTTTCCTCTGGCTGGATGCTGAAAATGACTTGGTTGGATGTATAGCTGCAGCTTTCACCATGTCCAAAATAGTTCTGGGGCGGGCACTTGAAGGTAATGACAATCCTGGTCAGTGTTTCAGCAAGGTTTTTGCCGGCCTTTACAAAAAACGGAACGTCCTTCCACCTCCAGTTATCAATATGAAATTTCAGTGCGGCAAAGGTTTCAACCGTTGAATCCGGAGCAACATTTTTTTCGGCTCGATATCCTTCGTACTGACCAAGAATAACTGACTCTCCAGCAGTTTCGACTGTAAACGGTCGGATCGAACGGAGAACCTTGGCTTTTTCATCGCGCACTGAATCTGCAGAGAGATCAACGGGCGGCTCCATGGCTAGAGCGGCAAGAAGCTGAAGAGCATGATTCTGTACAATATCGCGAAGCAGACCCGCCTCTTCATAGAAGGCTCCCCGGTCACGGATACCAAAATCCTCTGCTATGGTAATCTCTACATTTGCAATGTAATTGCGTGTCCATAACGGTTCAAAAATTCCGTTGGAAAATCGGAACACCATAATATTCTGCACCGGTTCCTTGCCAAGATAGTGATCTATGCGAAAAATCCGATCTTCCCCGAACACCTCACCGATGACAACGTTCAGCTGACGCGCTGTCTCCAGGTCTCTGCCATAAGGTTTCTCAACTATAATTTTTCTCCACCCGCCACCGGGCTCTTTATTCCCTCCAAGCCCAGCGTGACCAAGATTTCTGATAATAACCGGCGCAAGATCAGGCGGCGTTGCCAGATAATAAAGAATATGCTCGAAAAGACCTGCCTCATTGGAAACAGCCATAACTTCCTTGTAAAGATCCTGATATCTGTCACCATCCTTAAAATCAAGCCTTACATAAAAAAGTCTGGAACAGAATGCTTTAAAGGTGGATTCATCAAGAACAATACCGGGAGAAAAGGTTACGAGTTTTTCATGAACCAGAGCTCGAAAATCCTCATGGGAAAGAGCGGAACGTCCGACACCGATAATGCGATATTGATCCGGCAAATGCCCCCACTCGGCAAGCTCATAAAGCGAGGGGTAGAGTTTACGGGCGGCAAGGTCGCTGTTGGCTCCAAAAATAACAGCAGTAAAATTATCAGGTTTTTCCTGCATTATTGTGCCCGATTATGGTTTTTCACTGAAGGGATGTCCCCCGAACTCATAACGCAATGCTGCCACAACCCTGTCGGATAAATTCTCTTCGGACCGTGACCGATAGCGACTGAAAAGGGAGGCCGCAATCACAGGAATCGATACCTCATGCTCAAGGGCGGCCTCAACCGTCCAGCGGCCTTCTCCTGAATCCGCAATACGTCCGGTGAGATAACTGAGCTCGGGATCTTTCTGAAATGCCCGAACTACCAGGTCCATCAACCAGCCACGAATAACCGAACCATTTGCCCAGACTCTTGAGACCTCTTCAAGGTTAAAATCAAACCCACTGGAGTCAAGCAGACAAAATCCTTCACCAATGGCCTGCATCATCCCATATTCAACGCCATTATGCACCATTTTAGAAAAATGGCCGGAACCTGACCTCCCCATATAACCGTAACCGTTTTCAACGCACATATCCTTCAGCAAGGGTTCGACAAGATCATAAGCACTTTTATCACCACCTACCATCATGCAAGCACCTTGCCGGGCTCCTTCCAGACCTCCGCTTGTGCCTGCATCAAGAAAATGAACACCTTTGTCAGTGAGGCGTTGAGCTCTTTGTTCTGAATCTGTATAGTGTGAGTTTCCGCCATCTATAACGATATCTCCGCGTTGCAACAACGGTAAAAGGGTATCAAGCGTCGTGTCAACCGGAACGCCGGCAGGGACCATCAGCCATATAATACGGGGTGATGGCAACATGCCTGCAAGATCCTGCAGAGAGGTTGAGGCAACACCTCCTTTTTCAACCAGCGAGGCAATTGCATTTTCAGAAAGATCGAAGACAACAAGACCATGGCCGCATTCAAGAAGATGCTGAGCCATATTGAACCCCATTTTTCCGAGACCGACAAACCCTATCTTCATGATATCATATCAGCATTATTGACAAAGACGGTATTCCCCATCATGCCAAACTTCCACATTCGCAGTTAACCATCTTCTGGTACCGATCAATTACGACACTGTTTATAGCAGACCATGACTTTGTCTCTGCAAAAGCGAGACCGCGAGCTTTAAGTTCCCGGCACCGAACAGAGTCCCCAAACAGTTCAAGGCATTTATTAAAAAAGTCATCAATATCTCCTGATCGGGCAATAAGTCCGCCTCCCGATTTCTCAACAATATCGCGGCACCCCCCTTCATTCGAAACCACCACCGGAAGACCGGAAGCGAGAGCTTCAAGGGCAACATTACAAAACGCCTCTGTTATAGAAGGAAACAGAAAAATATCTCCACTCGCGTATGTCTCGGAAAGTTCCTCTCCTGTAAGATAGCCGGGAAATACTGCGTCCGGCATTCTTCGTTTCATTTCCGATTCCTTGGGTCCGGAACCTATCATGACAAATTTTACTCTATCAGCATAGCCCGCCTCAATAAACCGATCGTAAACCTTCATGACAACATCAATATCCTTGTACAGTACAAACCGACCGGCATAGACAAAGACAGTCCTTTTGGCTGCATTCCAGGTTGAACGAAGTTTTTCGGAACGGTGAGATGGATCAAAAAGCTCCTTGTCTACCCCTCTCGACCATATCTCAATATTCCTGATATTCTGATCTGCAAGTTTCAGACGAACACTCTCATTAGGGGCAAAGACGACATCACAGCCGTTATAGAACCATGCCAGGTATTTCCAGAACGACTTCTCTGCAAACTTGAGCCGGTAATACTTAAGATAGGAGGGGAAATCCGTGTGAAACGCTGAAGCCAGCGGCAGTGATTTGTTTTTTGCGTAGAGGAGAAATTTTCTTCCGACAAGATCAGGTGTCGAAATATGCACGATATCCGGCGCAAACCCATCAAGCTGCTGCTTTGTGGCAGAACTGAAAAAGCCGAGTTTGTAGTCAGGATACTGCGGTATAGGTACCGCAGGTACAGTGTGAACCGTTAATCCGTTGTGATTATCCAGAGGTGAAACATCAGGAGACCAGACTGTAACCTGATGACCGTTGTTCCTGAATGAAGAAACAAGCTGTGAGATGGATTTTACTGCGCCGTCCTTGTCCTTGACATATGTCCCCGAGTATAAGGCAATCTTCATAAAGAGAGGAACAATATCCACATAATCGATTGAGTTTTCATACTATCGACAGTATGAAAACCCTTTGAGTGAAGCATAATACATCGTGCTTAAAAGGTAACATTTCCCCCCAGAAATCCATCACAACTGTCGAAATCACTTCACATCAACAGAGAGCTTTGCAACTTTTGGATGAACCAGTTTTTTATAATCCTCGTAGGAAAGTCGCAGCAGCTCATTATGCGCTCCGGCATTGAATGCTATTTCATCGTCAGCCTCAAGTTCTTCCGAAACATAGACACCCATCCCGTAAAGGTTGCCAAATGGAGGCATGGCGCCAAGCTCACATTCAGGAAACATTCCTGCAAATTCTTTTTCACCGGCGAGTTCAACATCCCGTGTGTTCGTTAATTCACGTAACCGCTCGAAATCAAGTTGACGGGAAGCAGGCAGGATAACCATAGCCATTCTACCGGCAATATTGACCATGACCGTCTTAGCGAGTTCTTTTCCGGGAACATGCGCTGCGGCAGCGATTTCCTGTGCTGTGTAGGCTGCAGAATGACTGACTACAAAATACCTGACCGCGTGGCTGTCTAAAAACTCTCTCAATCGACGAATAGGCATTACAACCTCCCTTTATTAAGTCGTTCAGTACAAAATTCCGGATCTTCCTGAAATTAGAGAGCACCGGTATTTAGAATGATACTGGCGAAAATACGCCATACTTCTATAAATAAACCTGAACTGATTCAACTCATTCTCTGCGAAAGAAGGCTGGAGCGCTTATATCCGAGAGCACCTTGTTATAAGAAACCCCGCACTCAAGCGTGCTCTTCCGGGAAAATTACAACCAATAAAAACAATAGTCAATACCTTAATGACTGCAGGGCACCTCTATTTATTCAAATGGGATGCATTAAAAAAATTGCTTACCAAAACGTTACCTCTTTGTAAGGTTGGGGTGATTGCGGAACCCCAACAAAACTAAAGCTGCCTTGAGAAAATAACTATTGCTTCCCTTCAACCCATAATTTCAGCGCAGGAAGAGCTGCCCGATACCCTGCATCAAGAAGATCCGGCATCTGGTCGAAATCGATCAGGTTAAATCCTGAGAGATCCGGAAAAATAGACAAATCAGCTGATTCTATCTGGATTGCAGTTGTATTGGTAATCGAACTGTAGAATGCGTTCAGCAGAACACTGACAATATTATTCGGCTTGTTAAACGCATGGCGGGCAAGAAGATCAACACAAATAACTGATTCGGCACCACTCTCAACTAACAGCGAAACTGGAACGTTTTCAATAAGCATTCCGTCAACAAGCAATGCCCCCGCATAGTCCACAGGCCGGAAAATACCGGGAATGCAGCTACTTGCCATAACGGCGAGTGCCACATCACCTTCTGTAAAAACAACTTTTTTTCCCGTTCCGATATCTGTAGCAAGCATTGAAAGGGGAATCGAGGCATCCTCTATATTTTTGTGCCCCAGCAATTCGGTAACAATACCACCAAATTTTTTGTTCGACAGCAGACCATACTGAGAAAGCGCAAGCCCTGAAACATCGAGCCAGTTGAGATCGAAAGCAATATCGCGTATCTCCTCCCAGCTTTTCCCAAAAGCGTAAAGCGCTGCGATAAAGGCTCCAATACTAGTACCACTCACCATTGAGACCGAAATATTCAGTTCAGTCAATGCCCTGAGAACTCCTACATGGGCTCCGCCGAGAATTCCTCCTCCCCCCAACGCCAGGCCTGTTTTTTTCATATTGTTTGAACTCATTTTGATTGTATTTTAGGAAAATAGAGTGACGAGATGCTTCAGAAAACCAAACTTTTTGCCGGTGTAAGGCGGATATCGAAGATCAGGATCGGGATAGAGTGAGCGCTTCAGAACGCTCCGTTTAAAGGAAAAAGTATCAAAACCAGCCTGACCATGATAGGCACCGAAACCACTGCTGCCAATTCCTCCAAAAGGAAGCCCGGGCAGAGAGGCCTGAAAAAGCAAGTCGTTGATACATACTCCACCGGAACAGGATTGACGCACAACCCTTTCCTGTACCTTAGGATCAGCAGAAAAAAGGTAGAGTGCAAGCGGTTTCGGACCTCTCTGAATGCCTTCAAGTGCTTCGCCTAAATCTCCGTAGGCAATTACCGGCAATAACGGACCAAAAATCTCTGCCTGCATAACTTCTGACTGCAAAGTCACTCCTTTAAGAATCGTTGGGGCGACATAATATTCATGCGAGTCAGTTATTCCTCCTCTCAATGGAAGAGAAGCGGAAAGCAGTTTTTCAAGCCGATTGAAATTATTTTCGTTGACAATGCGGGGATAATCCGAACTCAACCGGGGATCAGCACCGTAAAAATCAGTGATAGCTTCCCCCATATATCTAAGCAGTTCACCCTCAACTTTTTTATCCACAAAAACGTAATCGGGAGCTATGCAGGTCTGCCCTGCATTTAAAAACTTGGCCCAAACAATCCTGCGCGCTGCCACCCTGAGGTCAACATCCGGCTCAACAATACAAGGGCATTTTCCTCCAAGTTCGAGCGTTAAAGGAGTCAGATGCTTTGCTGCTGCATGCATGACCTCCCGACCGATTGTCTGGCTTCCAGTAAAAAACAGATAGTCAAAGTGCTCTTCGAGCAGTGCTTTGGATGTTTCCACACCACCCTCTATCACGCAAATTGCACGTTTGTCAAGGTAGTGATACAATCCTTCGGCAATAACTTTCGAGGTATGTCGAGCATGTTCCGATGGCTTGACTACCGCACAGTTCCCCGCAGCAACTGCACTGATAAGGGGGGCAAGACAAAGGTTAATCGGATAGTTCCAGGCGCCAATGATAAGCACAACACCGTATGGTTCGGAGCGATAAGAGCTGTGTCCCGGCTGGTAGATTAGGGGGATGGAAACCCGATGGGTCTTCATCCATGATGTAAGATGCTTAAGAGCAAATCGGATCTCACCGCGAAGATATCCAGTTTCAGTTAAAAAAGTCTCTGCCGGAGACTTCCTGAAATCATCATACAGTGCAGCAGCAATATCCTGTTCGCGCTCAATGAGAAATGTTTCAAGCGCAAGCAACTGCGAACGCCTCCATGAAATATCACGAGTTATACCACGCTCAGAGGTCTCTCGCAATACCTCCAATTGAGGAAAGTCCTGATCTTTTTGCATAAGAGGATTCAATGAAATAATAGCTTATCCTCAAGCCTTCCCGGAAATTTCCGAAAAGGATTATCATACGGCAATGTAACGAAAAACCAGATTCCCGGGTTCCATCAGAATCCATTCATTCCCTCTCTTTTTTGCCGGAGACAATCCGTTCGGTACATTGGTGGATAACGTAGCTTTATAACCTTTATCTCTTGTCAAATGGACTGGATCATGCAGCCGGAAACCTGGATCGCCCTTACAACGTTAACGGCGCTTGAAATTGTTCTCGGCATTGACAACATTATCTTTCTTTCGATTATTGTTGGAAGGCTCCCAAAAAAGCAGCAAAGCAAAGGCCGGATTATTGGCTTGGGACTTGCCATGTTGACAAGAATTGCCCTTCTGCTCTCAATAACCTGGGTTATGGGGCTGACAGCCCCTCTGTTTACCATACTTAGTCATCCTGTTTCGGGCCGAGATATGATTCTGATTTCAGGGGGACTCTTTTTGATAGCAAAAAGCACACAGGAAATCCACCTGAGTCTGGAAGGATCAGAACAACAGGCAAAAAAAAGCGGCTCGACCGGCAGTTTTGCCTTCACTATGGTGCAGATTGCCGTACTCGATATTGTTTTTTCCCTTGACTCGGTCATTACAGCTGTCGGACTTGCAAACAAAGTCGAAGTGATGATTATCGCCATTGTCATTGCGATCTTCGTCATGATGCTTGCAGCCAAAACTATCAGTGATTTTGTTGATGAGCACCCGACCATTAAAATGCTTGCCTTGAGTTTTCTGATCCTTGTCGGAGTCACCCTGTTTGCCGAAAGCGCCGGCTATGAAATTCCAAGGGGATACATCTATTTTGCCATGGCATTTTCCGTGTCGGTTGAAGTGCTGAACATCCGTATGCGCAAAAAAACGTCAAACCCGCTTCATCTGCATAACACCCTTCCTGTTGATGAAGATGGCCTGTGAGCGCCAGCAAAACTATCTGAGCGTTACTGCTGTTGTGTAGAGTACAAAAGGATGAGTACACCTCAATAGATCACCTCTTATAAGGATCGATCGGTTATGGCACGACCTTCAAAGCTTACCCCCGAACAACTCTACAGAACCTGTAACCCTCAGGAGTTCAGCTTCAACACAACAGCAGGCCTTGAGGGTCCCGTAACAGCAACCGGCCAGAAAAGGGCATTCGAGGCTATAAGCTTCAGTATGGGAATAAAGCATGACGGGTTCAACCTTTTTGCTCTCGGCCCAAACGGCACGGGTAAACAGACCGCTATCATGCACTTCCTTGGCAACTCAGCCCCGCAATCCCCGGTCCCTTCCGACTGGTGCTATGTCAACAACTTTGAAAAGCC
>CAIVSG010000133.1 GCA_903908555.1 uncultured Chlorobiaceae bacterium
CATATCAAACACTCGTTACCAGTATTTTACATAAATATGTAACAGGAAAATTGACGGATGTGAGCAAAAAAAATCTTACCTGATTTCCCGCTGAACAGAATTTGCAGAGCAAATGGAGGCAGCCCATCGCGGCATGTCAAAAAAATCTATTATTCGGGTCGCACGGGAATAAGAAGGAAACGACAGTACCTTGTGATACACGTCCACAATAAGCAATGACTTGTTGTCTTATACGGAAACCATATAAACATTGTTGGCGCAAAGCTGATCATTAAAACCACATCATGGAGAAGGGAACGAAAATGGACGAAGAGTTTCTATCCAAGATAAAGGGGTCCGAAAGTACTTTCGTGATCCACTCCGATGCAGGTGCTTGTGCTGCTGCGGCTGTCATGGGAAATATTGCTGTTCGCAGTCAAGAAGATGGTTCGTATTTTCGCTTATCAGACAATTTCATCCCAATGGTTGATGACTTTGCCAGCGAGGAGTTCGACGCAAATACTGCCCCCGACCAGATCGATGCGGATTTCAAGATTGATTGGGTCGGATACCTACGAACTACCGGCCTTCCAGCCTGCGGTCTCCAATACAAGGACAGACGCACGCCTGAAGAGAACACCATGCGTTATCTTCAGGTGTACAGACGCATTCCGGCAATGAAGCCTAGGATGGTTCATGAGTCGCGGGAACTTTCGGTACCAGATGAGTATAGACTGGACTATGAAAAACTTGTGGCTCTCATCAAGGCTGGTGGAGATCTCAAACCATATCTTAGCCGTGACATTGACAAAAAGAATCGCCCTGATAAAAATGACGCCTTGCTCAACTCTTGGGGGATACAACATCTGCACTTCCGCACAAAGGGAACCGATCAACTATTATTCTGCGTAATAGCAGAATCAGATGTGTTCGTTATCCAGACGTTGTCTCATAACGAGGAATATCTATGGGTAAATACTCAGCTTGTTGAGATTTTGCACAGGAATTGGCCAAAGCTGATTCTTCGTGCAAAACATAATGGTCTTCGAGCAGAAGCTATTTCGGCAGACAAACGTTACACTCTTCGTAGCTACAATACAAATTTTGTGGTTACCGTTGCTGATGGAACTGTTTATCTTCCACTTGCAGGGGGCACAATGGCGTCTGGTGACTCTATGGAAGATAGGGTAAACTGCCGTAAGATTTTTTCAGAACTTGAACATTATAAAAATATCGTTGTGCAGAATGCACACGCTATTCGGACTGCACTCAATATTCCTGCTTCACAAAAGCTAGTAGTTCGGATGGCTTTCGATAACCGTGACTGTTGCCTTTATGAACCGACGAGAGCAACACGAATTGGTGGTTTTGCTCCAACTCGTAGTAGTAGTTGGGCTGACGAAGGAAGCCCAATTAAAAACAATCATTAACAACTTAATTTTTGTACAAAATTGCCAACCAGCCGCTCAAGCCGACCAGCGGCAAAAGGCGTTATCGCTTTTGGTTGGTTTGGTGGGCTGGGCAGGCCGCTTACCACAACGTTCAAAGTCTGATGACTACTCTTGCCAAAAAGATTTGTTACATAATCAACGTTAAGTAGAGTAACCCATTTTCAGAAGATTCGTTAGCAATTAGCAACAGACCCCACACTCGTCTTCCACCTCTTGCATGAGCATCGCTCAGTATTGCATTTTATCGGACATCTAAGTTCTGGCTTGTCAACTCTGGTGTTGATTGTTAATGCTTGAAATCAAATAAATGCCAGTAATCTTGGTTTACTGGCCAATATTTGCTATCTATTACGGATAGTTAATAGCTCGATTATGTAACAAGACAGCCGCCGTGCCTACAGATATCAGCATAGAACACCTCAAAAAGCGGTTTGCTCATCATCCTCACATTACCCGTGAAGAGTTGCTGGGCTTTTACAGGTCAGTTGAGCCTGATTTAAAAGAGTCAACTTTTGCCTGGCGGATCTATTCGCTTAAAGAAAAAAGCCAGCTTAAGCCTATAAGGAGAGGTGTGTACACCTTCTCAACAAAGCCTCAGTTTCACCCACAGGTAGAGCCCAAACTAAACGAGATAGCTCTAAAGCTTAACAAGGCGTTTCCTGTCGCTCGAAAGTGTGTGTGGAACACACAATGGCTGAACGAGTGGATGATTCACCAGCCCGGTCGATTCTTGCTGTTGGTTGAGGTTGAAGTGGTGGCAATGGAATCAGTTTTTTATTTTCTGAAGGACGAGAAATATAAAAACGTCTATTTAAACCCTGATGAAAACCTTCTTGAGCGTTACATCTATGAGGAGAGCGAGTCCATCATTGTTAAACCGCTGGTAACAAAAGCTCCTCTTGAAAAAGAACAGCAAATATCCACGCCCTCACTTGAAAAAATATTGGTAGACATTTTTGTTGACCGTAAACTGTTCAGCGCTTTTCAAGGC
>CAIVSG010000134.1 GCA_903908555.1 uncultured Chlorobiaceae bacterium
ATCTGGGCTTGCGCATATCAATCCTGATATGGAGAGAAACTGGGGCCACCACGCTGGAATCAGCATGGCTACGGCACAGTACCTGAGAACTGGTAAATATATCCCTCAAATTATAGGCCAGCATCATGGTTACTCACCTGATTTGAACGGGCTTGTTGCCGAAGATCACGTTTTTGGAGGCCCTCTTTGGCAACAGAGACGCTCTGAACTGGTACAAAATCTCCAAAGAGCAACTAAGTTACAATTCCCCATAATCGAAAACTTGCAGCAGGCAAAAGCTATTTCAGGGCTTACGACAGTAGCTGATTGGATAGGTTCTGGTCCAAGCTTTGATAACCCGACTGATGACTGGAGACATTTTATCAAGCAAGCGATTGATGAGGCAGGGTTTGTGCAGCCGAATCTTATTAAACACCTAAGTTTTAGCGAGATATTCGGTTTTGAACCGCGGGCTATTCAGAAGGCGCTTATACAGCAAGCCTCTCAACCTGGGATCTATATTCTTGAAGCTCCTATGGGTATCGGCAAAACTGAAGCTGCTCTTTATGCCGCCTATACAATCATGGCTTCCGGTGGAGCGACAGGCGTATATTTTGCCTTGCCTACACAATTAACATCGAACAGGATACATGATCGCGTCAATGATTACCTCGAAAAGATTCTTTCTTCTGATTGTGTTTATCGGCGGGCGCTTTTGCTGCACAGTAATGCATGGCTGAAAGAAATCGTCATGGGAGAAGATGGTGGCCCAGGGGGAAACTGGTTCCAATCCGGCAAGCGGGGTATTTTAGCGCCTTTCGCTGTTGGTACGATTGACCAAGCTTTGATGGCCGTAATGAATGTTAAGCATGGCTTTGTAAGGGCATACGGTCTTGCGGGGAAGGTAGTCATCCTGGATGAAGTCCATTCGTATGATGCTTATACGGGAACAATACTGGATAAGCTTGTCGAAACTTTACGTGGGCTCCAGTGCACAGTTATCATCCTGAGCGCAACATTAACTAAAGAGAGAAGAGAAAAGTTACTCAGTCAAACAGTATCCGATAACTCATATCCTTTAGTCTCAGCAAGAAAGGATTGCGATAAAGTCCCTATCGAGATACGTGCTGCAATTGAAAGCAAAACTACAGTTGCAATTCAATCTTGTAAGCATGTCGATACTGCTATTGATGAGGCACTAAAAAGGTCCGAGCTTGGTCAGCAGGTGCTCTGGATAGAAAATACCGTAGGTGAGGCACAAAACACCTACAGTATTTTAGCTGCACGAGCTCATGGGCTGGGGATTGAGTGCGGTCTGTTGCACTCCCGTTATTTGAAGGCTGATCGGGAGCGGCTTGAGGAGTACTGGGTCACCCGCTATGGTAAGGGGAACGCGGCTCAACGCTGTGAATGCGGCAGGATTCTGGTGGGAACACAAGTACTTGAGCAGTCGCTGGATATCGATGCAGACTTCCTTGTAACAAAGATTTGCCCGACGGATATGCTGCTTCAACGTATTGGCCGGCTATGGCGCCACAAAGAGACTGTTCGCCCTGCTGACTCATGTTGTGAAGTATGGATACTAAAACCAGAATATGCACATGCACTCGAACACCCTGAGAAAGAATTTGGCCCTACAGCCAAAGTCTATAGTCCTTATGTGCTGTTGCGAACACTTGAGGTATGGAGCGACATTAAGGAGCTTGTGCTTCCTGACCAGATCCGAAGCCTCATTGAGGCTACCTATCGAGAGCAAACCGAAAGCCCTCTTATGATAAAATATAAAGAGGTGCTCAAAAAAAGGCAGGAGATGCTTGAACGGTTAGCCTTGGGCGGTATATCAGTCGGGACCAAAACCTTGCCTGAAAGCAAAGCAAGTACCCGATATAGCGAACAGGAGAATGTTGAGGTACTGCTCTTAAACTCTTTTCGCCATGAACGAGACCGGAATGGTACGACAGTGAAACTTCTGGACGGAAGCGAGCTTTTTCTCCCGTTTCAATCAC
>CAIVSG010000135.1 GCA_903908555.1 uncultured Chlorobiaceae bacterium
CCAAGTAGCAGGAAATCCTAATAATTGCTGGTAATGGTCGGTTAGTTTCTGCATCTTCAAGGTTCGGTTTGAAATACTGCAGTCTACGACTTTATCCTCTCATTCCACTAAATTATGCGGAGACCCCGATGCGTTATGTTCATAAAAAGCGATTGGCGCCTTGCTGATATCAACAATGCCGACCACAATCAAATTACGCGCACCAGCCGATTGCAGGATGGTTGCTTGGGTCACAAGATCATTCGCTGCCTTTTCTATGGCTCGTATACCGTCAGCCATTGTCACGGCAGAAACCTGTGAAAAAACATCGTTATGCCCTCCTGAAAGGCAATAAAGCGCTTTTTGATCGAGCGGACCTCTGGCAAGATAGGTTCTCACCTGTGCACTTACTGGTGGTATTTCAGAATACAGCGTACTCTCAGGGGGAGTATTTATCAATGCACTACCAATAGCAAAATTATTACCACTATCGATCGGGTCAAAAGCCAAAGCAGGCGAAGAACCTCTCGCGCTATATGCTGGTGCAACGGTCTTCCCATATTTCTCGCCAAGATTATCGGCCCAGTTTGATCCTGGATTACTTGTGAATCGGCAATACGTTGGGTTGCCTCTCAGGCTGGCTAGAATCGGACTGTAAACGCCTGAATCGGTAAGACTATCACCAAAGAAATAGACATTTGAATAGTCGATGGCTTCAGCACAATTATCTGTCTTGGCCAACAAAACCAAGACAAGAACAACCTGTTTACATATTCTTTTCATTCTCTTTGGTGCCATTAGTTATCATGGTTATTGCCGATATTCTTCAACATAGTAACTTCAATTTGAGACCTCTCGTGATTTGAAAACGCATTATTATTGCTGTAACTTACCCCGCCAATGATAGTTAACAAGAAATCTGGCGGATGATTGACCAGCAACCAATCATGAACGGATGGAGTTCAAGGGATGAGGGAATTTCGTTCAGCGGAGGCAAAGTCTGAACGCATAGCTCTGTTACAACGTAACGTTCTGAATTTTATAACGTCAATATACGATATACCTCGTTATTATGTATTAATAACGAGATACCCTCCAGCACTTATCATTGATGGTCAACGAAAAAACACCTTAAAGTGTTCTATATGAAATGGCATCTGTACCCCCTTTCTTGCAGGAGGAACGACACACATCCCTTTTACCCTTTTTTTTCAAGGCTTCCCGCTTTTTTCTCAATGTCTAATTCAATACCTTAAGGCTCGATTGAATATAGAGGGTGAGTAGGCGGAACAGCCTGCTTTTCCTATACATAACACTATCAGAAACTTTAGAGAGCAAATACAAGGACATGTTGAAAATTTTTGAAAAGGTCTTCGGTTCCAAACACGATAAAGACATAAAAAAAATCCAGCCGCTTATCGCCACTATCAATGAGCTTCAAGGCTCATTGTCTTCACTCAGTGACGACCAGCTCCGTCTTAAAGGCCTTGAACTCAAAAAGAAGGTTCGGAGCATTTTGGAGCCATTAGAGCTGGAGAAACAAACTCTCTCTCAGAAGCTCGACAACCCTGATATCAATATTGAAGAGGCAGAAACTCTAAATGTCAGGCTTGACGCCTTGGCGGAAGAGTACGAAAAGACCACAGCTAAAACACTCGATGAGCTTCTTCCCGAAACATTCGCCCTTGTAAAAGAGACCTGCAAGCGCCTTAAAGGCCTCAAATACCAGGTTATGGGACGAGAGATGATCTGGGATATGGTACCTTACGATGTCCAGCTTATCGGTGGCGTTGTGCTTCATTCCGGCAAAATCTCCGAAATGGCAACCGGCGAGGGAAAAACCCTCGTTTCAACATTGCCGGTTTTCCTCAATGCGCTAACCGGAAGAGGCGTCCATGTCGTCACGGTCAATGATTATCTGGCACAGAGAGACAAAGAGTGGATGAACCCTGTCTTTGATTTCCATAATTTCTCGGTCGGCGTTATTCTCAACACCATGATCCCCGAAGAACGCCGGGTACAGTACCATTGTGATATTACCTACGGCACGAACAACGAGCTTGGTTTCGACTATCTCCGCGACAACATGGCCGGAACTCCTGAAGAGATGGTTCAGCGTAACTTCTATTACGCCATTGTTGATGAGGTAGACAGCGTTCTTATTGATGAGGCACGTACTCCGCTTATCATTTCAGGCCCTGTACCAAATGCCGACAACAGCAAATTTCAGGAAATCAAACCGTGGATCGAACAGCTGGTCCGCGCACAGCAGCAACTGGTGGCTACCTACCTCGGTGAAGCTGAAAAAGTTCTGAAAACAAAACCTAACGACACTGATGCCGGTCTTGGGTTACTCCGCGTAAAACGCGGGCAGCCGAAAAACACCCGTTACATCAAGATGCTCTCCCAGCAAGGTATTGGTAAACTTATCCAGAGTACCGAGAACGAGTACCTTAAAGACAATTCGAGTCGGATGGACGAAGTTGACAACGAACTCTATTTTGCTGTTGACGAAAAGGGCGGAACTATCGACTTGACCGATAAAGGTCGTGAGTTTCTCAGCAAACTCAGCCATCAGGACAGTGACATTTTCATGCTTCCGGATGTCGGTTCTGAAGTTGCCGCTATTGAGACCGATGCAGGGGTTGCTGCTGCAGAAAAGATCAATAAAAAAGACGAGGTATACCGCCTCTTTGCCGAGCGCTCGGAACGCCTCCACAATATCAGTCAGCTCTTGAAAGCCTACTCGCTCTTCCAGCGTGATGATGAATACGTCGTTCAGAACGGTCAGGTTATGATTGTCGACGAATTTACCGGACGAATTCTCTCCGGTCGCCGCTACAGCGATGGTCTGCATCAGGCTATCGAGGCTAAGGAAAATGTCAGAATTGAGGGTGAAACGCAGACCATGGCGACAATCACCATCCAGAACTTTTTCCGGCTCTATAAAAAGCTTGCCGGCATGACCGGTACGGCCGAAACCGAAGCTTCCGAATTCTTTGAAATCTACAAGCTCGATGTTGTTGTCATTCCCACCAACAGCACGATTGTCCGCAAGGATATGGACGATCTTGTCTATAAAACCCGTCGGGAAAAGTACAATGCGGTTGCTCTGAAGGTTGAAGAGCTGCAGAAAAAGGGACAGCCGGTCCTTGTAGGTACCACAAGTGTAGAGGTCTCTGAAACCCTTTCGAGGATGCTTCGTGCGCGCAAAATTGCCCACAATGTGCTTAATGCGAAGCAGAACGATCGTGAGGCGGAAATTGTCGCCGAAGCAGGTCAGAAAAATGCGGTGACCATTGCCACCAACATGGCTGGTCGTGGAACAGATATCAAACTTGGAGTGGGTGTACGGGAACTTGGCGGACTCTTTATTCTCGGTTCTGAACGTCACGAGTCACGCCGTATTGACCGCCAGCTCCGTGGACGTGCCGGACGTCAGGGCGATCCGGGCGAGACCCAGTTTTTCGTTTCGCTGGACGATCACCTTATGCGAGTTTTTGGTGGGGACGGTTTCAAAAATATTTTAGGCAAGATTGGACTTCGCGATGATGAACCGATAGAAAACAGAATGATC
>CAIVSG010000136.1 GCA_903908555.1 uncultured Chlorobiaceae bacterium
AGTACATATTCCCGATCCTGCCAATCACGCTTGATCCTGTTTATCACAGTGGCATGACCGCTCCAAGGGTAGTTGGCCAGTTCATCCAATGAGCCGACAAGTCCGGCCCTCAGTGGATTGATATGGATATAACTGACCAGTTTCAGAAAATACGGTTCCTCTTCGCAGATAATTGACTTATATCGATTCTGAAACAAATGCCCGTGACGATGGTGTCGGGAATTATACAAGATGGCATAGCTGGTCAAAAACTTTCGCATAAATATGGAGAGACCGGCCTCACCGCTTTTCAACAACAGATGAGCATGATTAGTCATCAGCGCCCATGCATAGATTTTTGTACCTGTTGCTGCAGCAGCAATACCCAAACGGGACACAAACAGATGACGATCATCATCATCCACAACGATCCGATTCCCTTCGATTCCCCTAACCATCACATGATGCAGGGTTCCCGGTGAATCCAGTCTTGCTCCTCTCGGCATTATATGCGTTGGTTGTTATTCTTAAGCTTACAGCAACAATGCACCCTGTAATGTAATGTTTTCAGGAACTAAATACACTTAGTCATGAACGTCCCCTAAGTTCCCCACAAACAGATGCCGGTCATCATCATCCCCAACAATCCGGTTCCCTTCAATTCCCCTAACCATCACATGATGCAAGGTTCCCGGTGTATCCAATCTTGCTCCTCTCGGCATTGAAATCGTTAGTTGTTTTTCTTGAGCTTATAGCAACAATGCACCCTTTAATGTACTGTTTTCAGGAACTAAATACACTTAGTCATGAACGTCCCCTAAGTTCCCCATGAGAGCTGAAAGTGCCAGCCGGGTAAGAGTCGATCGATAGGTTATCGCTGATCATGGGAACACGCTTTTCCAGTAATTCATCACTGCACGCACTGCCGGAAGAAGTGATGTGACGGATCCATCATCCAGAGTCACTAAAACCTCACATGCTTCTGCAAAATAGCCATATCCGAAGGGAGCCTGAAATAACCCTGGCGTCACATCAACTTGATCATATGAAGAGATTTCCCGAGGAATAACTTTTGCAGGAGAAAGTTGTGCGTGTTTTGTTGCGTCAGCGACATCGCGGATAAGCTTGAAATCCTGACAGCAGGAGATTATGTTCGAGCGCGCTTTGTCGGTACGGTTATTAATTTCCTTGCGATCTTGTCCAAGGTAACCTTCCAGTGCATAGTGATCAGTCATATGGTACAAAACAATTGCAGCAATACGGCCACGTCGAACATCAAGAGGATGCTCGAAAAACTCTGTCACAGTTGGTTCAACAAAGGTTTTAAAGAAATCTGATGCGCTTGAAACCATCTGAATCCTAACAATTAATAGCCTGATTCGCCTAAACCGCAGATTTTTGAATTCAAACCCATATGATACCCAAACTCAAACTCATGTAAAAAATATTTTATCAAAATCAGAGGACACCGAGTGTATCCATCTTGCCCCTTTAAACATTTTATTCATTGCTAATTTTTCTTAAGCTGATATCAATTACCTACCCTTTTAATGACTTTTTTCCAAGAATTAAATACACTTAGTCAGGAACGTCCCCTAAGTTCCCACTTGCCTTGAATACTAAAGAATACAGCTAACACCAATGCTAAGCGGCGGCGTAGCCGACCGCCTTGATCGCAATGCTAGGCGAAACCCCACCCAGTAATAACAAGAGTGGGATTTCACTCTTTAGCGCCGACTCTCGGGCTTGTAAATCCCACAACTTCCTTAAGTTCCATAATACAGTCCAGCCCTATCAATCTCGTCGTACCATCCTCTCTTTCTACGCGATATGACTGTGGCGTTATTTTTATGCATTTAACACCGCGCTCATATTCAATTTCATAACGCCCTGTTGTGAATGCAACGTCATATATTTTTCCGATTTTCATTTTTATCTTTCTTTAATTACGCGGCGCAAGAGATTGAAAACGAAAGAGGCATGGATTTAAGTACTAATGCGGTGGCTAATGACTAACGCCGCACTTCAGGGGCGACCACCTCGGGAAACCGCGGTGTGGTGCACCGTGGAAGCGCATGTTATGCACGTACGGTTCGTTGGTACTATGTTTCCTATTTTATAACCAATTGACCATCTTTCTTTACACTAAAGAATATTGGCCATGTTGAGTTGTTTTCAATCTCCCATACAAACAAGTGAGAATCCTCATGACCCATCAAGATCTGATTTACTTCGATTTGATTTCTGGATTCAGGCGTAGGACACAAATAGTCAATTTCATATTTCGGCGATCGGGTCTTTGGATTGTATGGACCAGCGTTGTATCGAGTTTTTGACTTAGGGCTCAGCTGAAATGTATGTTCTTTCTCACTCATTGGGATACTCTCTTTTCATTTAAGAAGAACAGCCGCCATTGTTTCTTATTTGGAAGTTGTGATCAGTTTCTTTCGTATTCTATGTGCATAACGTTGCGGCTGTGGGCTGTCCGCTTGAGCCGCGGGTTAGGCCGCACTCGCTCACGCCGGTAGAGTGGGATCTACTTCGCCTTTCTAAGCCGGGCGAGCTTTCTCTGTTTCCAGAACCAGTATCGGCGCTTGATGGCATTCATCAGGCCGGACTGATCCTGTGGCACGGCGCGCTCCCGAAGTAGTTTGTCCCTACCCAATATACTGCCATTTGTATAGGAGTCGATATTATTGATGATTCTGTTCTTGTGCACACCTGCAAGTGACTCATCCTTTGCGAATACAGCCACATAGTCGTTCCACACGTCCTCCATCTTGTCGCTTACATAGGATTCAAGGCAAACAGGTTTGAGGCCATTTCGCTTTGCCCAGTTCACTAGGGCTTGGCCGCTGTCGGGGTAAAAGCGCCAACAGTCAACCGGGTAACGGTGAAACAGGCCGTTACTTGGAGCATTCATGTAGAACAGTCCGCTGGGTCGAAGTACTCTTAGTATTTCCAAGAAGAGTACCCAAAACATCTCTGAGTGTTCGAAACAAGAACTGCTAACGATAATGTCAACGGACTCGCTCTCGAAGGGCAGGGTGTAGGGATCAGTGAGAACAATATCTACCCCTTTGGCTCGGACGAAATCAACGCCAATATAATTTAAATGTGAAGGTGCGACGTCTCTAAGCGATCCATTGACGTCTTGCGCGCCAATGTCGACGACCGTGGCAGGATGTGATGCGTCCGTATAGTACTCAAAGAAATACTTGGCATTTTGAAGAGCGCTTGGATGCATGGTAGATTGATGTGCTGTGGAGGTAAGGGCGGTACGCTTGTACTTGTAGTGCGGCCTAACGTCCGCTTCACCCGCCCGGCGCGGACGTTAGTCACTAAACCAACATTGAGACGGAAACCATTTTCGCACCAAACACCCGTCCGCGAGGCGCGAAGCGCCGGGTCGGCATGCAAGCGGTTGTTGGGCGGCAACTTGATATTGCTACTGACCGCACCAAACATGGCCGTCGAGCAGTCATCTCGACGGCCATTCTCTCGTTCAGATGAAGACCTTACCCTTTTTCACTGGTCTTCAATCTCCTCGCGCAATTTCTTTTGTATCGCTATTCGCTCTTTCTGACCAAGCTCATCATCTTGGCAAATACGTCGCGTAAGATGCTGAAAAATCTCCTGCGGCGTTCGGAGAAGCTTCTTGCAGTAGGGACACTCTCTCGCTTGCTCGCTGGGTTCTTCTTTATCCATCTGTCACATCCATTGCATTTGCACCGGCTGCCATCTCAAGAAGTACGGCGCCTTTGCGATTCGTCATACAGCTCCTTTTGTTTTTTCCTTGTCTCGGCCATTTCCTGATCAATCTCTTTACGCGCATCATTAACCTGCGCCCCGCCCCCTTCGCCCAGTTCTTGGCGGCGCTCATTCAGGTCTTCCAAATCATTGTGCAGTTTCTTGTGCTCATCCTTTAATTCCTAATCGGTCTTTTCCTGATCTGTTTTTCGCCCATGGTCGTATCCTCCTATATTGACATCAATGATGGTTGACGATTGTTCGTACACGAACCGAGTTGTCCTTCTGCTTCACTAACGAGTTACCAGCAAGCATATCTTTACACGTTACTCATTTCATTCTCCTTTCGTCGTTTTCAAATATTGCCGCCCAACGACAAAAGTAAGGGGCGACGCGCTTCAGCGCGGCGTCCCGCTTGACTGCGGGGTTAGGCTGCGGGCTAAATGGAAGCACACGCCATCCAACCCAAGATATTGGTACTCTGCCTAAAACTCGTGTGCCAACAGCCTGAACACAAAAGCCAAAACAACATCTGGACAGCAAGCGCACACAAAGCGCAGTCAATACAAAAAATTGAGCTGATACCGCAGATGTGACGAGGGCTAGGAGGTTGTCAAACTTGTTTGATAAGTTGTTGATTGATAACGATAATTCAATTCACTCGTAATATTGAAAATCATTCAAAATCAATGGTTTACACGATCAAGTCCGACAGCCTCCTAGTGTCACGTCACGCATAGAATGACGTATCAATAATCGTATATTTTTCTTCATAATCAACCAAAGGAGGATTGAATATGAAGAAGTACAAAGTCACC
>CAIVSG010000137.1 GCA_903908555.1 uncultured Chlorobiaceae bacterium
ATCCCGTCGACCAGGGGAACCAGTTGCTCATATACTGCCCCGTGCAGAACCTTGGAGCCATCCTCTGAAAGAAGGAGAACTCCCTCGCCGGGAATCGTCACAGGATGGAGATACGCCTTGAAAATTGGAATATGGAGCATTGGGCAGAGAGTGTGTTACCGTTGAGGGTGTGTGTAACAGTATGCAACGGCTCAAAGAACGGGCTTGCCTGATTTTATGAGCACTCAGGTGGTGCAAAGGAAAAGGGGAAACGATAAAGCTGTAACGCCGCTGTATCCCGATTCTGCAGACTCATCCAAAATACCCGAAGGTGTGCACTCTGTCAAATGGCACATGTAACCAGGTTAAGTGGCAGACATGCTGGATCGTGGGTATAAGAATTCACTGGAAAGAAATCTTTATACGCGCCTCCCGCCGCCTTATCAAGTTCGTCATCGCTTAGCTCTCCAGCTAACTCTTTAATCTCCACCTCGCTGCAGTCAAACCCCTCGTTTTTAATGAGAACAAAGCGCTCCGCAACATCTTCGATAGCCATTATGCGATTGCGAAATGCCTCGTCCGATTTCATCTTCTCGATGAATGCTCTTGCCTGGTCTAATGACATGACTATCTCCTTGGCTT
This sequence comes from uncultured Chlorobiaceae bacterium, assembly GCA_903908555.1. Lineage (GTDB taxonomy): Bacteria > Bacteroidota > Chlorobiia > Chlorobiales > Chlorobiaceae > Chlorobium. Next base: position 622 of record CAIVSG010000137.1, read on the forward strand.
GGGGGTTAAAAAATGAACCTTGATAAGAAATGAATATATCGTTCGTAAGATACCCGGCTATGTGTTGAACTTGCAAAATGTCGATTGCACACTGGGTTATCCCGCATAACCAGCTCAATCGGAATGGGATAGTGGTTGTTCTTTCACTGAAAACTTTTGCAGAGCATCAGGACGGGAAAGCTCATCAAGCGTCATCAGAGAGAGTTGAAGCAAGAACCGCATTCTACTCCAACCATCATCACCTGACACACCATCCAATCGATAGATCTTTTCGAGATTTGCCGCAGCATCCGCCACAATGCGGGTGAGAATCAGAAACGCGCCATCGGAAAGAGGCGGATTACCTCTGTAATTTTCCATCCGTCCGCCGGAGGGATATTCAGGAGAAGGTGCAATCCCCATAAATGTCAGGAACCTCGCTCCGCTGTATTCGCCAAATGCTGCCATAAGACCCATATAATCAGCAAGTAACTCATCAAAAAGGTTGTTCTGCATTGAACCCAGTAACCTCAGAGTCATATAATGGGTGCACTCATGCTCCAGACGGATAATCAGTGATTTCTCCTGCCACTCCATTTCAGTTAGCCCCATGGCTGAAGCGTTCACGCCACTATAGGGGCCGTCGCTCAAAACGATCAGACGGTCACGATAGCGTTCATGATGTTCCTTGAAATCGATAAACTCCAGATTCCAGTCGCATTCAGGATGCTGCTCAAGCCACCTGGTTTTATAACGGTTAATTCTGTCCCAGTTGTTGTATCCCTTAATCATACAAGCCCCCATGGAATCGGGTACCACTTTAGGTTCATTCCGGTACGACAAAGCCTGTACGACACACACAAAATCGCTCCGATCAGGAATAACAAGCACGGGAATCCGGCCTGCTGCCGTCGGGTGCAGAAAGAGTTCTATCCGGTCAGGCTGATGAAGTATATTTCCGGTAGCAGTCTCAAAGCCCTTTGCATCCTCACCTTTGAGTGTGACAGCACGATATGCTTCGGTTTGACTGATCCCATCATTGACAGGAAATGAGAGCTGAACAAGCTTTTGCTGAAGCATTTGGTATACCCCCCCATATTCTGCTTCGCGAATATATCCATCCCAGACTGCCGCAAATGGTTCATCTACAAGAGGCAACTCAATACTTGGAGGCAACAGAGAATGATCGAACCTGTTTGCAGTATAGCGAAGCAATTCCTCCACTTCTGGCTCGTTTGCTCCGAGTTCAAGGAGATAGTGTTCTCTTTGTGTCTGCTCGTCCATGGGATGCAATTCTATATAAGGCACCTCTCAGAGGTAAAATTTCGATAATCAATTTATTTAATGCATCCTATTTGAATAAAAAGAGATGCCCTATAGTCACCAGAGACACCTGCCGCCTTGCGGTTTATGACCACTCCGGCATCGTAAAGGCTTAACGTGGAAAAAAAACTTCTTGCATGAGGTGTCTCCTGGCTGGTTTTGGCAGATTTTTTAAGAACAAAACATAGTCTGATACTGCCCTTTACTAGTATAGACTAAGCTAATAGTAGCTCCTCCCCCTCCAGCAGCCGAATCGAGCTCCGCATCGGATAACTCGCTTTGTACCTCTTTCACCTCGGTTTCGGTAAACTGAAATCCTGCGCTGCTGGCCGCAGCAAGCCGGGCATCAACATCTTCAATTGCCAAAATGCGATCTCTGAACGCTTCGTCCGACTTCATTTTCTCGACGAACGCCCTTGCTTGATCTAATGACATGGAGTTCTCCCTATATTTGGTTTAAGAAACGAACGTTTATACACTTGAAGTGTATAACTTGAAATTTACGTACTATTTGTTGAACTTGCAAAATGCGAAAAAGGTGGCGTCACAAAATACTGGATCTCTGTTCAGAAATACCTTCACTTCACCTTGGCCACGGTTCGAACATGACGCCAAGGCGTTTTATGCCCTCTCATGCGATGTAAAGTCGTAATGTGGAAAAACAACTTTTTTCAAGAGGTGTCTCGCTGGTGCGGGCATATTCTTCATCACCCGATCAGTACCTTCTGCTATCAACCACATAAATACTCACGCAATTAGCCATACCTTCTGTCAAAAGAGAGTTATCGAACCTGTTTGCATTATAGCGAAGCAACTCCTCTGCTTCACGATCGTTGGCTCCGAGTTCAAGGAGATAGTGTTTTATTGTTTATTGAAAATAGGTAACTTATAAGCGCTTATTTCCCAGCATTAGCCAAACCCCTATCCAAGGAGATTATCATGTCACTTGATCAAGCAAGAGCGTTCGTCGAGAAAATGAAGTCTGACGTTGCTTTTAAAGAGCGCGTTTTGGCAATTGAAGATGTTGACGCTCGTCTGTCGTGCATCCAGAGCGAAGGGTTTGACTGCAGCGAATCAGAGATTAAAGAGGTTGCAGGAGAGTTGAACGATGAGGAGTTGGATTTGGCGGTTGGGGGCGTGGTAAAACATATATTTTGGGGTATGTCCTATCAGTGTTGAGAGACGCCACCTTCGGTTAACCCCGGAAGAGGGGTTGACCGAAGGTGGCGTCTCTCACGCGCAACAACAAACTAACAAAAAATAAACCACATAAAATCACCGGCATTCCTATCAATCCCTCCGCCCGCAGCGGCATCAAGTTCCTCGTCGCTCACAACACCAGAAATCTCCTTAATCTCCTCTTCGCTGCAGTCGAACCCTTCGCTTTTAATGCTATTAAAGCGCTCTGCAACATCTTCGATAGCCATAACACGATTACGAAATTCCTCATCTGATTTCATCTTTTCTATGAACGCTCTGGCCTGGTCTAATGACATGAAGTTCTCTGATTGGGGGTGAAGAAGTGGACTTTGATACACATGAATTTATCGCTCGTAAGTTAGATGCTATTTGTTGAACTCGCAAAATGTGACAAAGGCGGCTTCACCAAATACTTGGTTTATGTCCGGAAACATCTGACCGAAGGTGTGGATTCTTTCAGCAGGCTTGAAAATGTCGCCCACAAAAAGAATTAAAAAAATAGCAATTCAAGCCTCCCGCCGCCTCATCCAGCTCCTCGGTGCTTAGCTCTCCTGCTACCTCTTTAATCTCCTCTTCGCTGCAGTCGAACCCTTCGCTTTTAATGATATTAAATCGTTCTGCAACATCTTCGATAGCCATAACCCGATTGCGAAATGTCTCGTCCGACTTCATCTTCTCGATGAACGTTCTTGCTTGATCTAATGACATAGAGTTCTCTTTGGATTGGGGGTTAAGAAAAAAAATACAGTCTGCACGGAAAGCTGGAGGGTCTATAGAATAATCAGCATGCGGCGTCACTAAATATTAAGTCTCTGTTCTGAAGCATCTGCACATCACCAGCGCCAAGGTTCGCACCTGACGCCGAGGCGATGCATGATCACTCTGACATCTACAGGCTTAAAGTGGAAAAGAGAGCTCATGACAGAGGTGAGCCACCCCTAATGAAAACCTCTCGGAATATTTATAATTCCACCATACGCCTCACAGATGTAGCCGCCGGCTGCCGCGTCAAGCTCATCGTCCGATAACTCGCTTTGTACCTCTTTCACCTCTGCATCGGTAAACTGAAATCCTGCGTCGCTGGCTGCAGCAAGCCGGGTATCAAAATCTTCCATTGCTAAAATGCGATTCCTGAATGCCTCATCTGATTTCATCTTTTCGATGAACGCTCTTGCTTGATCGAATGACATGGAGTTCTCTTTGGATTGGGGGTTAAGAAATGAACCTTGATAAACATCAATTTATCGCTCGTAAGTTACGAGTTATCTGCTGAACACAAAAAAATACTGGCTGTACGCTGGTTTGGACGGTAAAGCTGTAGTAGTCTGGTAAAAATGTGTCTAATGAACGGGGTTAACCGATTGTTCGAAAATAGGTTATTTGATGCACCTCCATTTATTGCCGAGATAAAAGATGGAAGGGAAAAACTTAACACCTTCCGAAGGTTATCTCTTCACGTACCACTCCCAACCATACATAGGGGGAACCAACGGACATAGTGATGAATTCCGTCCTGATTTAACGGTAATTACGCAATAGCATCGAACGATGCACTATGTCAGTTTTTGAATTATATTGTTCTCCAGTTGTAATGAAGCAGATTTAGTTTTGTATTTTCCCCATAAACCCCAAAACTTTCAAGGAGTCTGATTTTGGCTCTTGAGTTCAGAAAAGAAGCGCTTAAAAAGCTCAGCTCTCCGGATGACCTTGACCGGTTGATGCCGGTCACCGATGCGCGCGGCTGGATTGCCTTGTTTGCAGGAGGGATCCTGCTTCTGGCAGTTATTATTTGGGGCTTTTTTGGAAAAATACCCGTCACGATCCCGGGTGACGGAATTACCATGGTGACGGGTTCCATCGATGCTATTTATATACGGACAAATGGTGTCCTACGGCGTTTTCACCTGAAGGGCGGTGATGTGGTTCAAAAGGGTGAGTTGCTTGGTGTTATCGAGCAACCGGAATTGCATCAGGCGGTTGAGAATGCGCGTTCTGAGCGTTCATTTATTCAACAGCATCATAACGAACGAGAGGCTTTTCTTCAAAAGACAGTTCTGTCGCTAAGCGAAAGGGTTGAGCGACTTAACGCTTTATTCAAGGAGGGGCTTGTTGAAAAGGCTCTTGTCACCAGCGCCGGCCAGGATTTGATGAATGCAAAAAACGAGCTTTACAGTACTACTGAAAAAAAAGCTGCTGCTGACCGTAACTATAGTGCTCTTCAGTATAATTATCAGTGGCAGACTGATCTTGTAGCTCCTTATACAGGAAAAGTTGCAGAAGTTCATTATAACAACGGCGATTTTGTTACAACAAGTAAATATCTGCTGCTTCTGGAGCAACTTGAGCCAAATGGGAAGTCTTCTGAGGGACTGTTCTTCTACATGTATGTTTCAGCAGAAAATGCAAAGAATGCAAAGAGAGGAATGAAGGTGTATGTATCTCCTTCAACAGTTGTCCCTGAAGAGCACGGACATATTATTGGTGATGTGATTGCTGTAAGTGATTATCCTGCAACTGCAGAGTCGATTGAAAATGATATCAATGAATCAATTGCCCGAAAATATTCATCAGGTCCTCCCGTTTACAAGGTTATTGTCAAGCTTCGACGTGATCCATTATCGTATAGCGGATACAGTTGGACTTCAGGAAAAGGCCCTCATGTAACGATTACCTCCGGCACCCTTTGTACAGGACGGATTACTGTTGAGGAACAGCGCCCTGTTGATCTTGTCATTCCTGTTTTCAAAAAATATGTACTTGGTGAGGCCCGCTGACATGCCCGCCCCGTATGGTCAGACTCGACCAATATCACACCATGAGTCTCGCTGGAAAGGGAAACTGCTGCTTGTGGTTGGCATGTCCATCATGTTCTTGTTGCCGGTTTCTTTATTTGCATCGGTTTCTCTGCTTGACATGGTGAGAACAGCTCTTGACCGTTCACCGGGGCTTCTGCTGGAGAGACAGAGTTTGCGAAGTTCAGAGAGCAACATGCTTGCGGCTCGATCGGCATTTGATTCACAACTATCACTCTCTTCGAGCTACAGCCAAGCGGACTCTACGGCATCAGGCATTGAACTTAAAACGGTTGCATCGAAATTATCTTCAAGCACTCTTCTTCCTTTTGGCTTGATTATTGCACCTGCTATATCTGTTCAGGGATATACATCACCTGGATTTTCTACCCTCAATACTGCTTCAGCAGGTGTTTCATTTACGTTACCTCTTTTGCAAGGTCTTGGTAACAACTCCTACAATATGGCGTTGAAGGCATCACGAAAGAGTTATCAGGCGGAAGGTTTTGCGTTGCAGCATATAGCTTCAACGAGCATTTATTCTGCTGCCAGTGCTTACTGGAATTACGTTTATGCCTACCAGACCTTGAAGCGTGACCAACAACTCACTTATAATGCAAAAGAGAGTTGCCGGGCCACAAAAGCTCTTGCTGGAGCCGGAGAGGTTGCCTCTGTCAGGGTGGTTCAGGCTGAGGCTTATTTGCAGCAATTAGAAGCTACTGAGATCGGCGATGCCCAAGGGCTTCGACAGGCGTGGAGTGATTTATTTGCTACTGTTGGTTGTTCTACAAAAGGAAGGGAAGAACCGGAAGAGCCTTTAGACTCATTTCCAGTTCCTGATAGAAATTTAATATTGCCTGGTGATCTCTCAAAACTTAAAGCCAAAGCACTTTCCAGCCGTGCTGATCTGCAGGCGCTTCGTCTGCAGAGCGATGCGGCAAATGACCTCCTGGCAGGCAGCCGTAACGGCCTGAAGCCTAAAATTGATCTTTTGCTGTATGCTGGATACAATGGCATGCATAACGGTTCATTGATTACTGATTATTTCAGCTCTCTCTTCAGTCAGGTTCCAGGTGTCAATGCGTCAGCCACACTCTCTTATACGTTCTCCTATGGAAACCATAGTAACAAGTCTACTTTTATCCGTAACAGTGCTCAGTATGAAACTGCAATAATCAACAGAGAGGTACTTGAACGCAGCATTGACGAAGGGGTGGGTGTTGCTACAGAATCTGTTAAAAATATCTCAGCAATATTGTTGCTTAGTATGAAAAGTGCAGAGACATACCGCTTCCTCAATGCAGCTGAACTCAAGAAATTCAAAGAGGGAATGTCAGACCTTTTCAAAGTGCAGAGTGTCAGCACTGATTTGGGCAATGCTGAAAAGCAGCTTCTTGCAGCCCAAAAAGCCTATGCATTGGCAGTGCTCACCTATCGCTATCAAATTGCAGAAATCATGCATGAGCACAATGGTCTCTATAGCGTTGAAGAGCGTGACCTGGTCAGTATTCCAGCACTTGATAATACCATCAATAAGCAATGAGATCGCAAGCTGAAAAACTGCCATGGAAAGAGGTGAGGGTAAAAACCCCGACGGTGCTGCAGATGGAAGCAGTGGAGTGCGGAGCAGCTTCGCTTGCTATGATTTTAGCTTATTACGGCAGGTTTGAACCTCTTGAAAAGCTTCGCGAGGCATGTGGGGTTTCGCGTGATGGCAGCAAGGCGAGCAATCTGATTAAAGCGGCACGTACCTACGGATTTGAGGCAAAAGGCTTTCAGATTGAGCCTGAGGGGATTAATGGGAAGCGTCTGCCAATGATCCTCTTCTGGAACCTTTATCACTTTGTGGTGCTGGAGGGATATAAAAACGGCATGTATTATATCAATGATCCTGGTTCCGGCCCTCGAAAGGTGACCGCAGAGGAGTTTAGTGATTCATTTTCCGGTGTGGCGCTGACTTTTTTACCTACTGCTGACTTTAAAAAAGGAGGGAAGCCCTTCAGTCTTTTTGATGGACTAAAAAAGCGGTTGCCAGGCCTTGAGACAGCACTGGTTTATATTGTACTGGTCAGTCTGTTATTGGTGATACCCGGTCTTGTAGTGCCTTCGTTTCTACGAATATTTATTGATTACGTTCTCGTTAAGGGAATGAGCGGCTGGCTGCAGCCTCTGCTTATCGGCATGCTGCTGACAGCGCTTTTGCAGGCTGGCCTTACCGGGCTGCAACGCCAATGTCTCCTTAAGGCTGAAACAAAACTCGCCCTGACCTCATCAGCCAGGTTTTTCAACCATGTTTTTGCGTTACCGATCAGGTTTTTCACCATGCGCCAGGCTGGGGAGATTTCCAACCGTGTACAGCTGAACGATAAGGTGGCTACCATTGTGGCCGGTGATTTGTCGTCAAACACGCTCAATATCCTGTTGATATGCTTTTATGCTTTATTGATGTTCCGTTACGATGTGCTTCTGACCTTTGTGGCAATTTTTATCGCTGCTCTTAACGGTATAGCTCTCTCTTATGTATCGAGCAGGCGTATTGTGTTGAACCAGAAGTTTCAGCAGGATAACGGCAAGCTGCTTGGCACCACTTTTTACGGGATCAAGACGATTGAAAGCATCAAGGCTACCGGGTCGGAGCAAGACTTCTTTTCGCGTTGGTCCGGGCTTTTTGCCAACATGGTTGCGGGCCGCCAGACGCTTGAGGTGTCGACGGTTTTCCTGCTTGCTATTCCGCCTTTTCTGCAGACAGCTGGCAATATTGCGATTTTGTCGGTGGGGGGAATGAGGGTGATGGAGGGAGAACTGACCATGGGTATGCTGGTTGCCTTCCAGAGTCTTTTACTCTCTTTTCTTGCGCCGGTTAACCAGATGGTGACGCTTGGCCAAAAATTGCAGGAAGCGGAGGGGGATATGCAGCGCCTTGATGATGTGATGAATAATGAAGCATCTCTTGGCGGTGATGACAATGAAAGCCTTTCCGATGCCGCTGAGAATGGTTACACAGAGAAACTTTCCGGTTTTGTTGAGCTGAAGAACGTAACATTTGGTTACAACGTCCTTGAGCCTCCCCTGATCACTGACTTTTCGCTTAAGCTTGTTCCCGGTGCAAGGGTGGCATTGGTGGGTGGTTCTGGGTCAGGTAAATCGACCATTGCAAAACTTGTGGCTGGTCTTTATGATCCATGGAGTGGTGAGGTTCTTTTTGACGGTAAATCGCGGAGTGAGATTCCTCGAAGGTTGCTGGTCAACTCGATTGGAATGGTTGACCAGGAGATCACGCTTTTTGAGGGCACTATTGCTGAAAATATTGCCATGTGGGACAGCACCCTGCCTCAGGAGGAGATTGCCCGGGCAGCCGAAGATGCTGCCATCAACGCGGTAATTAATGCGAGAACAGGAGGGTATCAGGGGGTGCTTGGTGAAGGGGGCAATAACTTTAGCGGCGGGCAGAGACAGAGGATGGAGATTGCCCGTGCTCTTGCCACTGATCCTTCTATTCTTATTCTTGATGAAGCGACCAGCGCGCTTGATCCGGCGACGGAAATGGTTATCGATGGAAATATTCGACGCAGAGGATGCACCTCACTTATTGTAGCGCACCGTCTCAGTACCATTCGGGACTGTGATGAAATTATTGTGCTTGAATATGGGCAGGTCAAAGAGCGGGGAACACACAGTGTACTGATGGCCAAAGAGGGCGTTTATGCCGGCCTGATCAAAACAGGATAGTCAAAACCCTATATTTCCCTACATCATGGATAGAGGCAAAGCAGAGGCGGGAAATGAACGGTCTTATGCTGCAAAAGCGGCAATCAAAGCCGGTGCACAGCAGAAGGAGTACCGCACGGCGCTTGGCCGTATCGCATCCTTGATGCATGGTAATGATAATGCAGCTAAAGAGAGTATTTTAGATCCTGACCCCTTGTTTGCAGCATGCGCTCTTGTTGGGAAAGCGGCTGGAATCACTTTTCGGAAACCCTATGAGACAGTTGATGGATCTCATGAAGATACCCTGCAGTTGCTTTGTCATTTTTCGGGTATCCGGGCACGAAGTGTGACGCTCCGGCATGCTGATCAGTGGTGGGCAAAGGATAACGGCCCGATGCTTTGTTACAGTGTGGACGGGAATAGGCCGTTTGCCCTTCTTCCTGGCAGAGCTTCCGGATACCTGCTTGTTGATCCTTTGACCTCTGACAGGGTTGAGCTCACCTCTGCAGTTGCTGAGGGGCTGGCACAGCAGGCATGGATGTTTTACCGTCCATTCCCGGAAAAGCCTATGCATGGAAAAGAGTTGCTCCGGTTTGGCATGTTCGGGTGCCGCGGGGATGTGATACGGATGCTTCTGCTTGGCACTGCCAGCTCTCTGCTTGGTCTTTTGACCCCAGTTCTGACCGGTATGCTTTTTGGCACGGTTATTCCGAAGTCGGATCGCAGCCAGCTTTTGCAGCTAACCTTAATTCTTGTGGCTAGTGTGATCTCTGTATCGGGATTTGACCTGGCAAGACAGATTGCTGCAATGAGGATGCAGACGCGTATTGATATGTTGATTCAGCCGGGGTTGATCGATCGGCTTTTGAATCTTCCAAGCAACTTTTTCCGTACCTACTCTTCGGGCGATCTGGCGGTAAGGGTCATGGGCGCGACGCAGATCCGAGAGATTCTCAGCAGTTCAGCGGTCAGCGTTGTGCTTGGTATGATGTTCAGTGTCTTTTCGCTCGGTCTTCTTTTTTATTACAGCTGGAAGCTTGCGCTTGTGGCCCTTTTGTTGACGGTGATCATGCTTGCCGGAACGGTCTTTATATCTCTCCGCCAGTTGACCTTTAATCGTGATGCTCTTACTGTGCAAGGCAGGATATCGGGGCTGCTTGGCAACCTGCTTGGTGGTATAACCAAGATCCGGGTGACTGGCACAGAAAAAGTTGCATTTTCAAAATGGGCAGATCTTTTTACTCGTGAACGGGGTCTCATGTTTGAGGCTGGTAAATTGCAGAATACGCTGGCCGTGGTTACGACCTCGTTTCCTGTGGCGGCGCTGGCGCTGATCATTTTTTCTGCAGGAAATTTTTTACAGGGCGAGAGACTCAGTGCTGGCTCTTTTATAGCCTTTACATCAGCCTATACGGGATTTCAGACTACACTTTTACAGATGGTGATGACTGTTATTGCAAGCCTTAATGTAGTGCCGCTTTATGAACGGTTGAAGCCGGTGCTTGAGATGGTGCCAGAGGCCGATGAGTCTAATAAATACCCCGGCAAACTTTCGGGCGGCATCTCGGTCCACAACCTGAACTTCAGTTACAGTAGTGACAGCCCTCAGATTCTCTACGATATTAATTTTTCTGCCGCACCTGGCGAGTTTATCGCTCTTGTCGGGGGCTCTGGCTCGGGGAAGTCAACCTTGCTAAGGCTTTTTCTCGGGTTCGAAAAGCCTGATTCCGGAACTGTTTTCTATGATGGAGAGGATCTGGCCTCTCTGAATGTGCAGGCAGTGCGTCGCCAGATCGGGGTGGTGATGCAGAATGGCCAATTGCAGCCGGGTTTTATTTTGCAGAATATTATCGGTTCATCCACTCTGACGGTGGATGATGCCTGGGAGGCGGCTGCAATGGCCGGGTTTGATGAGGATATTCGCAACATGCCGATGGGCATGCATACCGTCATCAGTGAAGGGGGGGGGACACTTTCCGGAGGGCAGAAGCAGCGGTTGATTATTGCTGGTTCTCTCGTTCGTAAACCTGGTATTATCTTCTTTGACGAGGCTACCAGCGCGCTCGATAACCGCACGCAGGAGGTGGTCAGCAGCAGTCTTGAGAAGCTTAAGGCCACCCGTATTGTGATTGCTCACCGACTCAGTACCATCCGTCATGCTGACCGTATTTACTGTCTTGATAACGGGCGTATTGTACAGTCCGGCAGTTACGCAGAGTTAATGGCTCAGGAGGGCTTTTTTAAGGAGCTTGCCAGTAGGCAGATAGCATAGATTACAAGATTTACCATTATGTCATATTTCGGAGATATCTATGAACGTGCGATCCTGCCGGTGTCTCTCCAGCTTATATCGTTGGAGAGCAGGCGAAGGATAAGAACTATCATTGATGTTTTGCCTAAAGAGTACGGGTTGATGACATTCGGGTTTGAGTGTCCGCTTCATGAGGCATCTGCAGATGCAGATTTCCTGGTTTCATCCGATGTCACTAATGATGGTCCTTCCATTATGATGCATGCATCTGCTGCCGGTAGTGAGTTCCCTGACTCAGTATTTGAAAAGGTTCGTGAATTTGGTTCCTACTGGAAGGGGGTTTTGTCAAATAAGCAAAGTGACCCAGCGCCTTTGATTGATGATGTCTGGCTTGAATATGATTTGATAGCTCATCCAGAGAGTTTCCCCGTTCCAGGCATTTTTTTCAGGACCGCCAGTAATATCGAGAAAGATGGCGATGCCCTGCATCTGGACGTGATTGTTGATTTTTTATGCCGGACATATTTTGATGTGAAAAAAACTTATCCATCCACGCTGTTGCGGCGACAACTTGAAGCGTGTGTTGTATCTGAAGGTGATAATAAAAATGTAAAAAAAAGCATCTATATCGGTATGATGCTGTCAAGAAAGTCATCAGGATTGCGACTGGTTGTTGGCTTTGCGTCATCTGAAGCGCTGTTGTCGTTTTTGAGGGATTCAGGTTGGCCTGGTCCATTAACTTTTATCAAGCCTTTTGTTGATGAGTGGTATCAAATGGTTGATATGGTCACTCTCAATGTGGATATTGGTGAAGATGGTTTGGGGATTAAACTTGGTTTTGAGCTTTCTTTTAACTGCCGTCGTCCCCCTGAACGTGAGCCTCGCTGGGCTTTGCTTTTGGATTATCTGGTTGAAAAAGGGATGTGCTGTCCATCTAAAGTGCAGGGACTGATAACGTATGCCGGCTATGAGGAGTACCCCGGTATGCAGGGGATTATGGCTGAATCATCCGATATGGAACTTCTCAAAGATGCGTGCAGAATGTTTGTTGTGCGGAAACTTTTTCATATCAAGGTAGTCTATGATGGCACACCTTCGCTTTTTGCAAAGGGTTACCTTGGTGTGACACCGTATTTTCGCAGGTGGGATATTTTTAAAGAGGCCACGTCACTACCTTGATGTAAAACTGGATCAACAAGAGTTGCCGCTAATCATAAAAATATGACCGCTTAGCGCCATTGAGAATTAGCAGTGCTTCGAGAGCATCTTCTATGATGCTTTAAACGTATCGCTTCCGAGTGATAGGCTCATTTCTTAACCCAATCCAAGGAGGAATAATATTATGTCACTTGATCAAGCAAGAGCGTTCATTGAGAAGATGAAGTCGGACGTTGCTTTTAAAGAGCGTGTTATGGCTATTGAAGATGTTGCAGAGCGCTTTAAGCTCATTAAAAGTGACGGGTTTGATTGTAGCGAGGAGGAGATTAAAGAGGTAGCAGAAGAGCTAAGCGACGAGGAGCTGGATGAGGCCGCGGGGGGGCGATATTGCTTTGGGGATTGCATGCTTGTAGGGTGACGTTTTTGCCAAGTTGCCTTTACGACACCGGAGTGGTCATAAACCACTTCGGCATCCGGATTGAACCATGGCCCAGGTATCCAGTATCTTTTTACACCGCTTGGTTGATCGGCAAAACAAAGAAAGCTTTGCGGGAACTGGAGAATATTTGCCGCACACTCTATACCCTCGAATTCATAGACGATGTTCAATTAAGACAGTGCGTGCAAAAAGCTTTCAATCTAAAGTACTTTAAAATCTGTTTTCTGAAGCGACCCGAATCTGTGCCTTTTTGTTATATATCGGCTGTTGTATAATATATATTATGTAAAGCAGTTATCTAAAAAAAACATAAGCTATCGTTTAATGTCCCGATAAAAGTTCTGATGAGAGCCTACTGCCTCCAGATATACCAATCGAATATCTTCATCCAGCGTATACCCCAAGAGGTACAATTGCCCGCAGCTATGAAATTTGTAAACATACAATGCAGAAAGGTCTCCCTTTTTTCGCTCGCCGATTTCAGGGTTTTGCTGCACTTTATCAACTGCACAATCGACATCCAAAACGGTGTTGTCATGAAGCTTTTTGTATTGCCTGGTAAATCTACGTGTCTGACTGACTGACCATGTCATTTACGGCCACTCCTGGGAACGAACGGTATAGACTGTTCCCGCGGTTCTGCCATTGAAGCAAGAGACGCTACTATAAAATCTACTGGCAGGTCAGGATTATCAATGGAAGCACGACCAACCTGAGCCCAAAATTCTATCTGCCCTGCAATGGTGCGATGCTCTGCAACAGCATCCTGCTTGGCTTGCTCGTACAGATGATGATTAATTCGTATTGATGTACTGACTGACATATCGATTTTCCTTATTATATTATTCATACCACATTTGTGGTAAAGTAATAAACAATTTCATCCTTTCAATACATCCCAGTGAAATTTCAGCTCCATAGAGCCATCCAACATTCCCAGAAAACCTTGCTTAACATCCCAATTTTTCAAAAGCTTTTCCGTCCCGGTCAGCTGTCCGAAACCACAATATTACCGCCAAAGTCTCAGCCAGTAGCCTACCGGCAAAAAGAAAGAAATTGGATAAAAATATGTAAGTTCTAACAGCAAATCTGGCATGAAAAAGATGGTACACTTTGCCGCGGAATAATCATTTCGTGGATTAAAGCTTTTTTTGCACTATGTGCATAAATGCGAAGCTCACTTCTCTTCAATAATTGCAAGCGATGAAAAAAACTTTCATCATCACCGGAATTTTTCTTGCTTTGATTGGCTCCGGTCTCTATTTTTTTCTCAGCCAGAGGCAGTTCACGCCTCCGAAGGCGGTGACTGAAATCCTGCATATTGACGTTCCTGAATCCAGCTTCAACCTCCCGATTACTCTCGATTTAACAACCCTATCCGATTTTCTGAACGGCAAGATCAGCGGCCGCTTCCTTGAAACGACATTGTATCTTCAGGAGTCGAAAAAAGAACGGGTTGCCTTGGCGTTTATCAAACCAAGCGACATCCTTATCAGTTCGACAGGAAAAGAGCTGGTTTGTACTTTTCCGTTGACAATTGAAGCCAAACTTGTCGAAAGCCGTTTACCGAATTTTCTCACGAAAATGGTTAAGCCGGTGTCAACCAAACTCATCGTCACTCTTACATCGCCTGTCACTCTCGATAAAGGCTGGAATCTGAAGACGAAGTTCAGATTAAAGGATTATCGATGGATTACTGAACCGGTTGTCCGGATCGGCCCTTTCAAAAAAAACCTGAAAAGTACGCTCGACAACCTTATTAAAGAGGAGAAACACGGTCTGACGGCCATGCTGGACCAAGAGATCAAGAAGGGAGTTTCGCTTGAAGGTACGGTCGCTGAAATATGGACTGACATTCAGGATCCGATTATTGTAACCCGAAAGCCAGCTCCTGTCTGGATAAGGTTTCTTTGCAAGGATCTGAAAGGAGACTTTCAGTTGGAGAAGTCCAAAATCGTCTGTTATACCAGCATCAAGGCGAATATGATGGTTATGACGGACACTACTAATCTGACCAAACCCAATCGTCTTCCGGCTTTCAAAGGAATGAGGGCACAGGAAAGGGATCCGCTATCCCATATTTACATCTATGCATATACCTCTTTTGACGAGATCAACAAGCACCTCAATGAGCTGGTGGCGGGAAAGGATAATACTGTAAAGGGGTATGTAAGGAGTCATACCATAGCCATTGAAAAAATCAATGCCTATGCTTCGTCTGACGGTTTGGCTGTTACGGTGAAGACGGGGAAGGATCTCAATGGTGATTTCGCTCTCACCGGTTCTCCAAAGTTCGATGTCCCTACGCAAACGCTGAAAATACGAAACTTCGATTTCGCAGTCGATACCAACAGCATGCTTGTAAACAAGGGGCACGATGTTTTACACACCCAGCTTCGAGATATGGTAGCAGGAAAGCTTAATCTCGGACTCGATACTCTTATTCGCAAGATACCCATGATCGCAACCAATGCTATTGCAAAAGGAAACAGTGGTCGGACCATACAGCTCAGAATGAAAGATGTTAAGGTAAATAAGTGCGATATACAGATGGATAAAGAGAAAATTCATTTTCTCATTGACACGGAAACCGAGGCTGCAATAAGGTTGAAAAGAATTAATGCCGGCAAGCCTCTTCGGATCAAGTCAGGTAAAGACTGAGATCATCCTGCCATGGGGAAAGATTCGGTGTGAGTATTTTAAAACCATGCATCAGGAAATTGTTCCAAGGGATGGAACGCCTTACGATGTCAGAGCGATAACCGAAGCGTTAACTTGAACTCAATGCGAGATTCGTTAAAATTCTGAAGCTCCTCACTGGAAAAAAGCTACTCACGGCTGCCTTTCTTAAGCAGAGACAGCCCTGAAAGCCACCTATACAACAGTTAACGATTACATTACTTCATCTACCTGTTATTCAGCAACAAAGTGAGCCCTTCTGTTCTGAGCCCATGCCTCTTCGTTGTGCCCTTCGACAAATGGCTTCTCTTCACCATAGCTCACTGTTTTAAGACGGGCTGGCTCAACGCCAAGATTAACGATATAATCTTTTGTACTGTTGGCACGACGTTCACCAAGAGCAAGATTATATTCATTGGTACCTCTCTCGTCACAATGCCCCTCGATAATAACCTTTCTGCCTCCAGTTGACTGTATCCAGTTGGCATTGGTTTTCAACTGTGCAACAGCATCTGAGCGAAGCCCTGATTTATCAAAATCAAAAAACACATCACCAAGACCAAGCACTACAATTTCGGCAGGTGGTGGAAGCGGAGGTGGCGGAGCTAAAACAACAGGCTGTTCATGACAGCAGGCACCAAGAAAGATCATACCCGGAATAAACAATGTCATAAATACAGATGACGATTTAAAATTTTTCATTTTTAAACTTGTTTTTTAAGTTTTTTTTCAAGAAATAAACTTCATTACCAAAACTTAAATCCGAAAAATGCTACCTATATAGGATATGTTCTTGAAATAAATGTATAATAAATTCAAATAAAACAATTACTAAGAGTATTAAAATTAATAAATAAGCACCTTGCTTTCTATATGGTTAATTCATATACTTTATGTACTTGCGTTTGGGCTTTTATGAACAAATAACAATTAAACAGGAATATATTTATGAAAAAAATATTTTGCTGGCTTTAGGAGTAGTCGGGATTCTTTTCGGTACTCCCCTTTCTGATGCTCAGGGGGAAGAAGGCTTCACCACCCTCACCACCGCAATTGGCATAGAAGATAAAGGCATTCAGGGTTGACCACGTCAACCTCCTCAGCCATGAAACAGGTATAAGCTTTACTCTCATTGATTTAGTGAATACGAAAACAGCAAAGGCGGACTGAAAAGTACGCCTTTGCTGTTTTATACTGCGCTCCTGGTGAATAGCAAATCATTTTTCCTATCAACGGTATCAAGGAAACACTTGCTGCTTAGTGCGTGCTTAAACACAACTTTTGTAAATGCTCCAAGCCGAACAGTCTCAAACAAAAATATATTACTATGAAAGTATTGGGGAATAAGTGAAATTATGAGCTGATCTAAATAAACCGGCATTATAGATAGGTGATAATTTTATATTTTTTATAATAATAGTTTAAACTGCTTTTCGGAATGATTTGAAAGTTGTTATACAGGCATACAGTGTGTGATTTTTCAGAATTAGGCAGAACAGTCTAAACAATGTTAGCTTTTAGTAAGTGCTGCAACCAATAGGAGAAACCACTATGCATTTTAAAGGATTTGTGTTTTCGGCGATTATCTTGTATTGCGTTACGTTTTCCCTGCAAAACAATGTAAACGCCTGCACTGGTATTTCGCTGAAAAGTGAGGATGGATCACTTATTGTCGCACGCACCGTGGAGTGGGCGCTTAGTGATGCTCAGCACAATCGAATCGCTATATTTCCTCGCAACATAGCGTTTGCGGGGATGACCCCGGAGGGCGTTAACGGTAAGCGGTGGAAGGGGCGCTATGGTTTTGTATCCATGACCGCCTATGATCAGCCGTATGGTCCTGATGGAATGAATGAAAAGGGGCTCTATGTCGGCATGTACTATCTGCCGGGATATGCCAGTTATAAAAGTTACAATCCTAAACAAGCGGCAATGTCGTTAAGCGTTGGGGACTTCATGCAGTGGATGCTATCCTCTTTTCAGTCAGTCGACGAGGTGCGCAAGAATCTTCAAAACGTCTCTGTGGTGAATGTAGACGATCCAAGGTTCGGCGGCGCTGCGTTACCATTCCATTGGAAGATCGCTGATCCCAGCGGTAAAAGCATCGTTATTGAACTCGTGGATGGTGGCCAAGTGAAAGTTTATGACGCCTTCCTTGGCGTAATCACAAACGCGCCGACTTATGACTGGCACCTTACGAACCTGCGGAACTACATCAAGCTGACTCCGAAGGCGACCGAACCCTTGACCGTAGCGAATCTTCAGCTTAGCCCCTTGGGTGCTGGCTCTGGCATGATGGGCTTACCCGGTGACTTTACCCCGCCATCACGTTTTATCCGCGCCGCGGCACTTACGGCATCTGTGCGGCCTCTTGCAAATGCTGAAGAAGCCGTGTTCGAGTCGTTCCGCATCCTCGACAGCTTCAATATTCCGCTTGGTGCCGTTGCTTCACGCGAAGAAATCGCTAAGGACATTGAAAGCGCCACTCAGATTACTTCAGCGTCTGATCTCACAAACAGGCGGTACTACTACCACACAATGCACAATCGTCAGGTTCGCATGATTGATTTGAAAAAGATCGATTTCGAAAGCATAAAGCAGCAAGTTGTCGATGATGATAGTGGTCGAGCGCACGCAGTGCGTGAAATTTCTGTAAAGTAACCCCACCCGCGTGCTGGTGGGGCTAACACTTCGTTCCACCAGACAGCCCTGAAGGGCTGGAAATGAAAATATAGATGGTCTCCATGTCCCTCATACAACAAGCCACATCTTCCAAGGGAATTTCAAGATCACAGTCGCTCGGTGCGAACCGGGACAGCTTTTGCAAACTTGTACGTTCTTCCTTTGCTGTTGCGCTGGTTCTTGCTACTGCCTTACCCGCAAACGCTGGACTTATTTGTGAGGGTCAAGTGATCCGGTCTATTCTTTTCTCGTTGCGCGATGCCGACAAACCCATGATTGAAGCCACCGTTGCCGGCAAGAAAGGGGTACTGATGTTGGACAATGGCACACCCGACTTCCTGTTTCTCAACCGTGCCACACTGAGCTTGCCAAAGGGTAAGTTCACTGGAAGAGGATTTGCCGCTTCGGGCCAACCCATAGAGGTGCAAGTGCACCAAACGCCACCCATTCAAATCGCGGGGCAATCGCTGGTCATGAGGGATCAGGTGCGCAGCGGGGACTTCGGCTTCACCGCACCCGCCTTCGGCGACGATTTTCTTGGCTTCATCGGCACGAAGATGGTTGAGAACAATGCTTTTCTGCTGGACTATGCGCGGAGCAATTTGGTGATTTTCAGAGTCAACAAAGAGGGTACGCTCCCGATCGCGCCTCCGCAAGCCTCTGATGTTGTTGCAGCAGTTCACTTCTTGATTTGGCCTGACGAGCAACCGACCATTGCAGCATCCCTGGGCACATTGCCAATCGTCACCGATTTCGACACGGGTGACAGCGGAACACTGTATGCCACGCCTGTCTTACGCAAAAGGCTTAGTGAGCAAAACCTCTTGGAACCAGATGGCGAACGGTGGTGGCTGCACGGTCTGGCCATCGGCGGTGTCATCTTCAGTCCAATCAAGGTACGTATTGTTGAGGCCGGCGGCCCGCAAGATTTCCGCAAAGCAGGCCAGGCAGATCAGCTTCGGCTGGGTGCCAGTTTTCTTTCAACCAATCCCTGCCTTTGGAATTTCCCTGCCAAAACGCTTACCTTCCTCAAACCAGAAGCTGCTTTCTTATACGACTTGTCTGTTTTTGGGAACAAGAGAAAGAAGGGATGAGAGGTAAAAAGGGGGCCATGAGTGGATCAGGCGATATTCTCGGCTGAGTCTCCAGCTTCCTTTCGGGATGGAGCGGCAAACCACTCCTCCTTCGGAACCACAACCTCCTTGTCGGGCTGCATCACGAAGTTCGGCGACATGATCTGCACTCCATACTCGTTGAAGAGATCCTGAATGTGACCGTGAAGCTCTGAAAGCATGTAATAGCGCACTTCTGGTTGATCGATTGTCACCATGAGCGAGTATTGAACATAGAAGTCAGAGAGCGCTTTCTGCAGCACGATGGGCTTGGGTGATTTCCGGATACCAGCACTCCTTTCTGCTGCCAGTTCAAGCATTGCATGCACCTGTCTCCAGGGGACATCGTAACCGATAGTCACTTCGGTTGTAACAATAGCACCGTGCACTTTTGCTTGACGGCTATAGTTGATCGTCGTCGAACTCATCAGCAAAGCGTTTGGAATGGTAATCTCCTCTTTTCTGATCGTAACGATCTTCGCAGCAAGAAGTCCGAGCTCCTGTACCACACCCTCATGATCTCCTATCCTGACATAGTCCCCCGACTGGAACGCGCGCGTATAGACCGCAACAATCCCTCCGATAAGCTGACCAACAAGTCCTGCTGAACCAAGTGAGAGCATCAGACCAAGAAAAACGCTGACCCCCTGGAATACCTTGGTCTGTGAACCCGGAATCATGGGATAGGCGACAACAAGGGCAAAAATCCAGACCAGCACCACGATGATTCTGCGAGTAGCCTTTGCTGTTTCCGGTTCAAACCAGCGCAGAGGGATCTGTTCCTCCTCCACAGCCCGGAAAAAGGCAGTAAGCAGCCTGACAAGAAGACGGGTGATATAAAAAATCACGCCGACGACAAAGAACCCCGGTATTGCTACCATCACTCCGTGGCTGAAACCGGTCACCGTTTCAACGAGAAATCCTGACAGTTTGCTAGACAAGGGTGCGGTATAGGGGAATACGGAGAGCACGAAGGTCAGCCAGAGATACCCGTTAAACATCAGCAACACAATCTGGAAAATATTTACGAGACCTGTGGCAAGCGAAACAAAATAAGGGCCGATATTGAAGCCGGCTATGACAAAATGACGTAGAGAACTGGTCCCGAGACGGTTGACATGATTCATCAGCCAGAAGATCGATCTCTTGACCGCGAAATATGTAAGGCCTAAGACGATCGTCGCCAGCACAGCTAAACCAAAAGCCTGGAATAAGAGGGGCAATCCATTCTGCTCCCTTCGAGCCAGAAGCCATGACTCCACTGCTTTGACTGTCCGCTCTTTATAAACCGCGTACGACTCACCGTTTGCAACGTCCTGCTCGCCCTCGATGAGGGTGAACATAATGCGCCCGTTCACCTTGACCCATGCCAACCGATGCCCCCCCTCGATCCCGTCCACAGCTACCACCCGGTACTCTGGCAGATTGATCGGCATCTGGTTCATACGCTCAATGGCAAACTTGGCCCGTTCTCCGGGAGATATCTCTTCAGAATTTAACCTGAAAACAACAATGGTTCTGTTCCAGATAACAACAGGCGCCGCCTGGGGGTGCAATCGAGAAACCGCAGAGGAGTCAGGTTGCACAGCAAGAATCTCCGATGAACCATATCCTGCAAAAACATGTATGCAGATCAACAGAACAAACATTCTGCATACAAACGCAATAATGGAGTGCATGGTTTTCATGCGGTATATTCTCATTGTGAGTAAATTACTTTTCTATTTCTGAAGTGCAGTTTGGACAACGGCTCGCTTTGACAGGGACAACACTGAGGCAGTAAGGACACTCCTTTGTTGTCGGATCCGAAGAAAGCTGCTTTTCCTTCTGACGAAGTGTGTTGATTGCCTTTACAAGCAGAAAGACCGCAAAGGTCATGATTAAAAAACTGAAAACAGAATTCAGGAAAAGCCCGTAATTTATCGTTACTGCACCGGCCGCTTTGGCATCGACAAGCCCGGCGTAGGGACCTGCAGCTTTAATGCCTTCTTTCAAAAGAAGATAAAGGTTTGAAAAATCCACTCCTCCCAGCAACAACCCCAGAGGAGGCATCAGTACCTGTGAAACCAAGGTGTTGACAATGGTGCCGAAAGCTCCCCCGATGATTATACCGACGGCCATATCAACTACATTGCCTTTCATGGCAAACTCCTTGAACTCTTTCAGCATAGTCAGTTAATGATATTGTTAAATGGAGAAAACATGCCAGGTGATGTACACCGGCAGCACAGCCGACACCAGTCAGGGTTAGAAAACTTTTTCCCTTGTCACTGCGGAGCATTTGATATATGTGGCAAAGATGCTGCTAAATTTTTATCCGCCTGAGTTATAACGGAACCGCATGGATTTTGGAAAACCCGCAATTCAAAGTTAGGCAGCACGGCAAGTATGTGATCCATAATATCAGCTTTTACTTGTTCATACGGAAGCGAATCTTTTTCGCTGCTGAAAACATGGAGCTCAAGGGGAATACCATTTGCTGTTGGCTGGAGATAACGGATAATAAGAGTCATAGACGCATTGACTTTCGGATGATGGTGAAGATATTCCGAAAGGTAGGCTCTGAAGGTCCCAAAATTGGTAAGTCTTCTTCCATTGACCAGAGAGCTGTCATCAATATTGTCCCCACTGTTGTAGTCCTTGACTTCTTTAGTTTTCGCATCAAGGTAGCCACGGAGAAGTTGAATTTCCAGTAGTCTTGAAAGCAATACATCATCACAAAACTTGATGCTGGTCATGTCGATAATCACCGATTGTTTGATTCGCCGGCCTCCCGATTCCCTCATCCCCCGCCAGTTTTTAAAGCCCTCGGAAATCAAGGCATAAGCTGGTATGGTACTGATCGATTTATCCCAATTCTGAACAGAAACAGTCACTAATGAAATATCTATGATTTCACCATCAGCATTATATTTCGGCATCTCTATCCAGTCACCAATTTGTGCAAGGTTGTTGCTTGTAAGCCTAATTCCGGCGACAAGGCCGAGTATTGAGTCTTTAAAAATTAAGAGCAATACTGCGGTGAAAGCACCGAGACCACTTAAGAAAACAACCGGAGATTGCCCAAGAAGTTTTGACAACACCAGAATAAGTCCAACAAAAACCGTCAGAAATTTGAGTACCTGAACAAAGCTATTGATTGGAAGTCTTGGGGCTATAGGGTGTCCATTTAAATATTCTGCAAAAGCATCAAAAAACGAAAACGATACCAGAACAACCCCAAGGATAAAATAGAGAAGAGCAAAGTCCTTAACCAGCAGAACAGCTTCGGGATAGTATTGGAAAACTGGAAAGGATAAAAGATGTATGAGAATGGGTGGAACCAATCTGGAAAAGCCTGAAAATACGTTATGGCTGACAAAAAGATCATCTATTTTTGTGCTGGTTTTGGCTGCAAAATGATCGACCCAGCGCAATAAAATCCGCCTGATGAGTACTTCAACAATGAAAATAAGAAAAATTGCTAAGGCTGCTGCCACAAGAGTCGCGATGAGCGTAGACTGCTCACTGTCAAATCCGTATGTATGTAAAAAGCTGAGTAATGACTTCATTTCATAGAAAACTTACATTCCAAGAAACGCCTTCTTGACATCCTGGTTATTCAGAAGTTCTTCTCCTGTCCCTGTCAGAACAATTGCTCCAATTTCAATGACGTAGCCTTTATTGCTGATTTTCAGTGACTGATACACATTCTGTTCAACAAGAAGCACGGTGACTCCGCTTTTGTTTATGCTTTGAATTGCGCTGAAAACCACCTCGGTGAACAAGGGTGACAAGCCAAGGCTCGGTTCATCAAGAAGAAGAAGTTTCGGATTTCCCATCAGTCCTCTTCCAATGGCAAGCATCTGCTGTTCTCCGCCCGACATGGTGCCTCCAAGTTGGTTGCGGCGATCAGCAAGTTTTGGAAACAAGGCAAAAACCTGCTCCATGTTCTTTTTGCGATCTTTGGGATGGAGATAGCCTCCCATTATAAGGTTTTCAACAACACTCATTTCAGGGAATATTTTCCGGCCTTCGGGAACATGTATAATTCCACGATGCACTATCGTATGAGCCTGAAGGGCATGAAGCGATTCGTTGTTGTAAGTAATGGTTCCTTTTGACTTTATGAGTCCTGATATCGCTTTCAGAAGCGTCGACTTACCTGCACCATTGCTTCCTACAACTGACACAATCTCTCCCTGGGCAATAGTGATATTGATATCCTTCAGAACAGGCATTTCGCCGTATCCGGCATTGAGATTCTTTATGTTAAGCATTATAACCACCTCCCAGGTAAGCTGCTATGACTTCAGGATTTCCAGTAATCTCTTCGGGCGTACCTTCGGCAAGCTTTTCACCGGAATTCAGAACAACTATCCAGTCACAGATAGCAGTAACAGCTTTCATGTCATGTTCGATAAAAACAATTGTGGCGCCTTTATTTCGCACCTCGCGGATGATATCAAGAATGGTTTCAGTTTCCGTATGGTTCAATCCGCCGCAGATTTCGTCGAGCAGCAGCATTTTCGGATGGGTAGCCAGCACCCTTGCGAGTTCAAGCTTTTTTTTGAGTCCGATTGAGAGTGAGCCTGCAGTTTTTTGTGCATAATCAGTCAATCCTACTGAGCCTAACTGTTCAATTGCAATATCCTCAGCCTCTCTGGTGGCACTGGTAATAGAAAAGGCACCGATCATCACATTCTCAAGAACCGTAAGACTGCCTAGCGGCTTGACCCTCTGCCAGGTTCGTGCCATTCCCATATGGCAAACCTCATCCGGCCTCAGGTTGTTGATTGTTTTGTTATCGAAAATGATATGCCCGGAGGTTACAGGATAAAAACCTGAAATGCAGTTGAACAAGGTTGTTTTACCCGCTCCATTGGGACCGATAAGTCCAAAAATCTGCTTTTCATCAACTGAAAAACTGATGTCCGACACGGCAACGTTGCCGCCAAAATGCTTGGAAACGTGGTTGATATGAAGAAGATGCTGTATCATTTTTTCCTCCGGAAAAGCCCAAGAATACCTTTAGGCATATAAAGAATGCATAGTACCGTTATAATTCCGTATACAAGGACGTGGGCATGAGCCAGGTTCCCTTTGAGAAAGACACCTAGACCTGAGTTTTCGGAAACAATACCTTGTTTTACCAGCACATCACCAATGACGTTTGAACGCAGCATTTCAGCAAGTGGCACCAGGAGAACAGCTCCAAGAACCGGTCCCCATACCGTCCCGACACCACCAATAATTGCCGTTAGAATAATTTCAATTGAGAGCCTAAGATCAAGAACAGCTG
The DNA here is from genome assembly GCA_903908555.1 of uncultured Chlorobiaceae bacterium. Taxonomy (GTDB): domain Bacteria; phylum Bacteroidota; class Chlorobiia; order Chlorobiales; family Chlorobiaceae; genus Chlorobium. The sequence goes on from CAIVSG010000137.1 coordinate 25,226, forward strand.
TCGTATCGATAAAGCGGATATAGACCGCATAAAGGCTTCCAAGAACGGATGTCAACCCGGCAGAGATCAGTAATGCCTTGTTTTTATAGAATGAAAGATTAATTCCCAGAGAGGCCGCTGCATCCTGGTCCTCACGGATAGCTTGCAGATAATAGCCGGTTTTCGATTTTCTGAGATTGAGTGCAATGCTGAGGGTGAAAACAAGCACAAGCAGCATTCCATAGTAAAATGGGATTTTACTGTTCAGGTCGATGCCCCAAAGGGATACGTCAGAAAGCAGAATTCCCTGTGCTCCTCCGGTAAAGTCAAAATTCAACGCTGAAAGACGGACAATTTCCGCAACAGCAATTGAGGCAAGACCAAAGTAATGGCCGCGCAGCCTGAACACAATGCTTCCGGTAATCAAGGCAATAATGCATGCCACAATGATGCCCGCAACCATGCTGACCAGCGGGTTGAAGTTGAATTTGGAAATAAGGATCATGGTCGTGTAGGCACCGGCTCCAAAGTAGGCTGCGTGACCAAAGCTGTACTGGCCGGCATAACCTCCCAGAATATTCCAGGCAGATGAGAGCGCGGCCATCATGAGAACCGAAATCAATACTCCAATAAAATAGGGACTATCCCCTATCGCAAGTGGCAACAGGGCTGCAATCCCTGCGAGAACAGCAATAATGGCGATCTGTTTCATTTACTGCTCCCCTTTTTTACCTAACAGTCCTTGAGGACGAAGCAGCAGAACAGCCAGAAAAATGATGAAAACGACAACATCTTTCCAGTCGCTTGAGAGGTAGGTTGACGACATGGATTCAACAATTCCGATAATAATGCCTCCGATTCCTGCACCGACAACCGAACCGAGACCGCCAAGGACACAGATTGTAAATGCTTTCAGAAGAAAGGTATGGCCTGCCAGTGGATGAATGTAATAGACTGGAGCTATCAGAGCTCCTGCAGTTGCAGCCAGAGCAGTCCCAAGACCGAATGCTATTGCACTCATCTTTGCGACGTTAATGCCCATCAGTTGCGCAGCCTCCCTGTTTTGACTTGTTGCCCACAATGCAAGGCCGGTAGTGGTTTTTGAAAGAAACAGGAAAAGGATTCCTGTAATAACGGCGGTAATGACAAAGGATAATAACAGGGGCACTGATAACGATATCCCTCCAAGAATATTGACTGCACTGCTTGAATATGATGTTGTCAAAATCTTCGGGTCACTGGTGAAAGCAAGGAGTGCGGTATTACTCATAATCAGACCAAGACCAATGGTCAGGAGAATCTGATTTTGATGGGGATGATCTATAATCCTATGGATAAATACCTTTTCAATAATAAACCCGAAAAGAAATGCTGTTGGAATAATCAGCATAAGCGATAGATAGGGGTCAATATGAAGCAGGGTAAAGGCAAAATATGCCAGATACATTCCCAGCATCATTAAATCACCATGCGCAAAGTTGCTGATATTCATGACGCCGAAAACAAGTGACATACCTATACCGGCTAAGGCATAGACACCACCGCTCAAAATTCCGGAAAGCAAGGATTGAAGAAAAAACATGATGATCTCCCTGTGAAATGAACTGCTAAAGTTATGGGGGCAGCTGATTATCTATAATAATACATTTTACGTATCAGAATCAGAAAAAAAGAACAAGAACTGTTTTAATACAACGAGTTACCATTTATCGAACATCGCCCAGGCCTCCCTGAATGGCATTTAACAGTCTTAGTTTCAGCTCTTCGTTTTCATCAAAGTTTTCATTGATAACAGCGTCAATAAGGTCGTGCAATAACTCTTTTTCAATGTTACCTGCCGCAAGGTGATAGCTGATGTTTTCCATCTTCCGTATAAAGTCGGAGGCACAATACATGTAGCCATTGAGCAGAAGAAATTGCGCAGAGAGTGTAATGGCAATCCTTTTGTTACCGTCCTGAAAACGTATCTCTCACCTTATCCTTTTCATGCAGCTTCAGAATACGACGGTATTCCTGGGCATTTTCCCTGAAAATGCTGATATATATTTTATTGGTATAGATCGCATATTTTGCCGTACCCATAGACACATAGCTCTCAAGAGCGCCTGTGAATTGCTTGCGATAGTTTTCTTCTTCAAACCAGGAGGACAGAAATTCTTCATCTCGTTGGTTGATGTACTTGGTACCGCCTCCGGTTTTCTGGTTGATGGTATCTATGACAATATCTAATATGACCTGACGCAGAACACGAGCCTTCTGGCTTTCTGCAATCAACATAGCCAGATTGAGAAAAGCTCTGAAGTCGAGAATGCCAAGTTGAGGCGTTTTCAGGATGTTCCCGAAATCTGTTTCGGGAACATCCTGTTCAGAAATAGCCAACTTAAATTCTTTTAATGACTTACCTCGCAAAACCTCGTAACCGTTCTGATGAAGCTCATTGTCGTTGCTTGCCAGATAATTTTCAATGGTACGAAGGGTAACTTCAAAGAAAGCTGCAACTTGCTCTTTAAGCAGTACAACCTTGCCATTAAATTCAATACCCTTCAAGCCGATGCTTTTCTGTATTTCAGCAACGGCATAGAGGTTGTTGAGGATGTTCTGCCGGTCTATATTGGAAACTGTTAAATCATTTGCCATGGTAGTGCTCTCCCTTATACCGTTTTAAAGAAAATCTGGTTTGGCTTTTCTTTCTGCATGTTGTTGGCGTTGAAGGGATGCACTGCATTTGCTTTGAGGTGAACTACCCCACGCACTTTTAGCTGCCGGGACAAGCTGGGCTGAGAAAATAAACGCATCGTTGGATTCATTATGTGAGTTCCAGTAGTTTGGTCTGGGCTAGGGCCATGGAAACAAATGGATTTTCCTCTGAGCACGGATTTTTGACCAGAATATCCCCACCATGTCGCGTGTCGTCCAGCCTTGAACCGTATAACCAAACCAGCGTATCCACCCCGACAATAGTAGAACTAGTAGTAAAGATGGTGTTGATTTGTTGTGTTGTCAACCACATTTTTTTATTCCTCTAAAGCGACTATACCCTGCCGATTAGGATCGATTAGTGATATTTTATAAGTATAACCAAAAAAATGATTTTATCAGCCCACCCCCTTCGTCCTGGGGCGATGAGAAGTCTTTTGTTGGAAAAAAGGGTTGTTTGGATTCTTGTGCTTGAGAAGGGGGAAATTGTCGCGCAGTGTATGCACGGGGAGCTGATGGACGGGAATGGGTTTTATCGAAGACTACAGGTCATGCATACATCAACCGCCCCTTTGGTTCCGGCACTGGCCTGCCGAGTGAATGAGCGGTTTCGACCCACTCCTCAATAACTCTTTGAGCATTCGTTACGGCCTCTTCATAAGTCATGCCATCAGCCATACACCCGGGAAGCTCCGGAACTTCCGCAATGAAAACATCATCTTCTTTGCTCCAGTAGATAATCACTTCGTATTTAATCGACATCAGCATCTCCAAGTATATACTTCGTTAAAATTGATCTGACCTGCTTGACCAGATGCCCATCAGTTCAGGAGAGCCTTTTTCTTTTGTTGGGGTTCAGGAATCACCCCAACCTACATAGGGGCACATCAATTCAGGATAAAAAAAAGCGCCTTCATAATCTTTGAAGGCGCTTTGGCTCTGGATTTTCTGGTAAACTTATTCAGACTGGAACTTATCGAGTGAAAGGATAAACCAGTTTCTTTTTGCTGAATTTTGCAGGGAAAACAGTCTCGTACTTGCCGCCGATAATTTGCTGAACCAGCATCGGGTGGTTGTTCTGGTTGGTAAAGCCGCTGTAGTCTGCAAATTTTACAGGGCCTAAAATACCATTCCAGCTTCCTGCTTTAAGGCCGGCACGAAGTTTGGCTGAGGTGTTATTTTTGGAAGCTGTTTCGACCATGATTCTCATTGCCTCATACGCGCAGGCTGCATGATAGGATGGCTCTTTGGCGAATTTCGCCTTGTAACGCTTTCCAAAGTCTGCTGCACCCGGCCAGTTGACATCATCAGTCCTCTGGGTGGCTGAAACTACGAGGTTCGATATTTCTGACTGCTGTGCAAACTGGGCTGTCGTATATCCGGCACCGGCACCTAGGAATGCCTTTGGAGTAAGCCCGATTTCCTTCGACTGACGCATCAGGAGAATGGCATCCGCATCATAGGAAACAAGAAAAATAAGATCCGGATTTGCAGCTTTCACTTTGGCAAGTGATGGGCGGTAGTCAGGTTGTCCCTGCTGATACTTTTCGTTGGCAACTTCCTTCAAGCCCATTTTTAAAGCGTTCTCCTGAGCGGTTTTCACAGTTGAAACACCAAAATCAGTTGCGGCATAGACATAGGCAATTGTTTTCGGTTTATATGATGCTACTGCCGACATCAGCACGCTTGAATAAACATTGGCAGGTGCATTCAGCCTGAAAACGTTTTTATACCCTTTCATGGTAATATCTTCCTTTGCGGCTGCAGGCACAAGGATAGGCACCTGATACTGATCGGCCCTTGAGGCAACCACATTTGCAGCACCGGAAGTGTAAGGTCCAACAACACCAATAACACCATCACGGGTCACAAGCTTTTCATAAGCAGCAAGGGCATTTTTTGGATCACCGCCATCATCCTCCCTGATTAGTTCGACCTGAATGCCTTTTGCTTTCAAGTCTTCAATTGCCATTGCAGCACCATTAGTGAGATTTTCACCAATTTGGGCCTCTTTGCCGGTAATGGAGTTGATAAAACCGATTTTGACCGGAGCCGCATGACCGAGTAACGGCAACGCTACCAAAGCTGCTGCGACTATGGATACAAACTTTTTCTTCATATGCTGTTACTCCTGTGATTTAGGTTATTGACACTACTGAGTTCTGCTGAGAAAAGAGTCACCTGAAAAGTAATATAAAGTTTTCATAACTGTCAATTTACAACTAATATGATCACTCAATCAATGTCATCAGACCTTTGATAATTTTGGCAGAAAAGGAAAACAAACCCTATGGATATTGTCGCTCACGTTGTCGTTATTATTTAAAAATATGTACATTGACGAAATTAAAACTGACAAATAACATCTTAAATCCGGAGGAGAAATGAGCGCAAAAGATACCGTTCTTGAGGTGATGAAAAAAGAGGGAACACCACTCAACGCCGGCCGTATTACCGAAATCAGCGGCCTGGATCGCAAAGAGGTAGACAAGGCTCTGAAAGCGCTGAAAGATGAAGAGGTAATCGTCTCTCCGAAGCGTTGCTTTTGGGAGCCAAAGAAATAATTTTCGATTGTAACCCCCGAATGATTATTGCCAATCCCAATAACCACACTGCATCACGACGATGACAATGAAATTATTTGTGCCTGCTTTTTTTATCGTTGGCCTTATTTCCCTCGGAGCCTGCACCCCTGAAAAACTTCCGCCCTCAGATGAGGCTTTAGAATCAAAGGCAGATGCTTTAGCTGAACAGAAAATTGAAGAAGGTAAAAAGATCTACGAATCAAATTGTGCCGGCTGTCATGATAGCGGTGTATCGGGAGCCCCGAAACCTGGCGATAAAGAGGCCTGGCGTGAGAGAATTGCTCTCGGTGCAGCTTCCATGGTAAAAAAATCCCTTGAAGGATATGCGGGCAAAACCGGAGTGATGCCACCAAAAGGCGGTAATGACACCCTAACTGACCAGGAAGTTACAAACGCTGTTGATTTTATGACACTGAAGGTGAAATAAACAACGCGTCCTTCAGGCCGGATTGACGTACTGTCTTTTTCCTGACAGCTCTACAAAACACACCTTCATTTGACCATATTTCAACGCCCTCTTTTGCTCTCGTTATACCGGTATAAATGAGTTCTCTCGTCAGGACTTCGCTGTCTACCGGAGGCAGAACCATCACTACTCGGTTAAATTCAGATCCCTGGCTTTTGTGGACGGTCATGGCAAAGGCTGTTTCATGGAGAGGCAAGCGTTCCGGCATGATGCTGCGGACTCCGCCATCCGGAGCCGGGAAAAAGGCCATGAGAGCTCCTCCTCTTTGGGGATCAGGAAAAAATATACCGGTATCACCGTTAAAAAGCTTCATCGAATAATCATTGACCGTGACAAGTAATGGCCGCCCTCGATAAACGCTGCTCCCCTGCATGATAAGGCCTTCCCTCTTAAGAATACTTTCAATAGTGCTGTTAAGACCGGAAACCCCGTATGCTCCATCACGCAGGGCACAGAGAATACGAAACCCGTTGAACCGCTCCAGAGCCTCCGAGGGTGATTCTGCAGCAAGATAGCTTTGATATCCCTGAAGCACTTTGTTCGCCAGAACCTTTCGCAGTTCTTCGCTGTTTGGCAGCTCCTGCCAGGCAATACCGTTCAGTGTACTGCTTTTCAGTAACGCCAGTGCTTCTTCCCCCAACCCTGCATTAACTGCACGACTTAGTTCAGCAATGCCGCTTCCCGGCTGAAACCTGTAGTTTTTTTCAAGCGTAACGAGTGAACTGCTGAATGGCGAAGCCTCACTCCCCTGCTCCCCTGCGCTGCAGATATCACCAAGGACAGCACCCGCCTCAACCGAAGCGAGCTGATCCTTGTCACCCAAAAGAATAAGCCGGGCTGATGGCTTGAGAGCGGCAACAAGAGCGGTCATCAGCGGCAATGCAATCATTGAAGCTTCGTCAACAATAACGGTATCAAACGGAAGCGGATTTTTCGGGGAATAACGAAAATGGGACGATCCTGAAACAGCACCAAGAAGCCGCTGAATCGTCATGACATTGTCCGGTATGGCAAGTTTTACCTCCTCTGAACACAGAAGAGTTGGCCTGATCTCGTTAACAGAGGCTTTCAGGCGTTGAGCTGCCTTGCCTGTAGGAGTGGTCATGGCAATCCTTTGCTTACGACCCTCTTTCTGCTCAAGCAGCAGCGCAAGAATGCGGACAACCGTCGAGGTTTTTCCTGTACCGGGCCCGCCCGAAATAACGCAGAACTGCTTATGCAGGGCAACCGATGCCGCCTCTTTCTGTCGATCACTCTTTTCCCCCTTACAGCCGGGGAAAAGTCGCACAAGCCCCGCCTGAAGAACAGCCTCATCAATACCCACTGCAGGCGTTGAGGCTTTTTTAAGAATGCTTCGGGCAAGCTCCTCTTCATAATGCCAGTAGCGATAGAGATAGAGTCGGCCATGCAAATCAAGCACCAGAGGCCGGTGTTGACCGGGCAGGCCAACCGTAGGAAAACTTCTCAATAACTCCTCAAGATCATCAAGATCCGGCACGACAATCTCATGTTCATCCAGAGAGAGTGTTTGCCCGGCGCACTCGGCAAGAGTAAGACAGATATTCCCTCCCCCTACGGCACTGCTGAGGAGCGAAACCAGAAGACGGAACGTATCACCGGCTGCACCCCCGCTCTGTCGGCAGATAAAAGAGGCAAAATGCCGGTCAATGGGACGTTCCTGAAATAGTATGGCCATTGTTATTGTACCTGATCTATCAACAGTTGAGTCAAGTCGCGAATCAGCTCTTCAGATGGCCGATCACGGTAAAATCCTGTAGTTTCACCATGTTCCTTGCTTACCCCACGAAGAAACACATAGATCACCTCGCCAAAATGGGTGCTGTAGTGATAGTTTTTCACTCTCAGGGAGAGGTAACGGTCAAGCGCCACTGTATAGAGAAGGTACTGGAGAGCATAAAGATTATTGTCCATTGCTTCTTTCATGGCATCAGGACTGTAATCCTGCGTTCCACTGCCAAGGTGGTTTGATTTCCAGTCAACAAGGTAGTATTGCCCTCCGGCTTCGAAGACCATATCGATAAATCCCATCAGCATTCCCTTCACCGCTTTGAACTGCAATGCCTTGGCATGTGCCGGAAGGTCGACGCCTCCTGAAAGAACGCCATGACGCGCCAGTACCTCTCCGAGTAGAGGCGAAGTAACCAGCCTGAGCGGAAAGAAAAACTCCAGTTCGGTTATCCAGCTCCCCGGGCTTAAGCTGCCGAGAGCGAATGTTTTTTGCCCTGATAAGAGAGTTGCCTGGAGAACGTTCTGAACCATAGCGGTGATGTGCGGCTGCCACTCAGGATTGTAGCTGAAACGCTCAAGTGCTTTTATAACAAGATCACGAACGGAATCTTCCGCAGGAGAGGCAAAATCAAGTTTTTCAAAAATCCAGTGCATGAATATTCCCGCCTGCGCACCACGCGGAAAGCTGAAAATAGTGTTGTCGACAGCAACTGCCGCCGGAATGATGCTTTCTCCCCTCGCTTCATCACGGTCGGGCAGTTCAGCATGTTTTGGAGCATATCTCTGTTCATTGCGGCTGAACGAAGTGAAACTTGATACCCTCCAGCTGGTGTCGATAGTCAATGAGAACGTGTGCAAATGAGGCGTAAAACTCTTCGGCGTTGACTGATAGTCAAAACGGGACTGGGCCTCATCCATACCTTCACGCCTCAACAGCTCAAATGAGATTGCCCCTTCAGAACTGTCAGACAGTTCCTGCAGATGTCGGGCCATCTCTTCTGCAGTTATGCTCTTCGCCTCCTCTGCGAGAAGAGATGCCTGATTATCAGCATCCCTTACTTCCTGAGAAGCATGAAAAAGGTAGTTAATGGGCGATATATCCGCATTGGTTTTCCCCGTGAGCACGTAACATCGATTCTTTGCTCTGGTCAAAGCCACGTAGAGCAGCCTGAGGCTTTCTGCAAGCGACTCTTTTGCAGCAACCAACCGGTGACGGGCAAACTCGCTTGAACCGAAATCCTTGATGAGCTGCCAATCGTCATCATGATACATCACCACATTTCCTTTATTGTTCACCTTACCCCACAGAAAGGGAGCGAACACTATCGGGTATTCCAGTCCTTTGCTGACATGGACAGTAACAATTTTAACTGCCGCTTCATCTGTTTCAAGACGTATCTGATACTCCTCCGCCTCATCGGCAGCAGCAATCCTTTCAGAAAACCATGCAGCAAGCCCCTCCATTCCAAGCCTCCGCTCATGCTCCTCTTTGTGCAGCAGTTCAAAACAGTGCAGGAGATTAGTCAACCTGCGTTCACCCGATAGATCAGGTAAGCTTAACAGGCGCCCTCGAACCCCTTCGGCCGCCATCAGCTCCCTGATCATCACCATAAATCCCCGTTCAACCCAACGATGATGATACTGCCGGAAATCCTTCAGGCATTCAGTCCAGCTCTCTTCATCATCAATAAAACGAGCAATATCGTTGCCCGATCGCCCGAGAATATCGGTCACCATTGCAGACCGTACCTTTGTCTCGTTTCCAGGATCACACAGGGCCGAAAGAAGTATGCTCACCTCCATAGCCTCGGTTGAGGCAAAAACAGTCATGTCGCTCTGCATCACTCCCGCGATTCCCCTTGCCCTGAGAGCTTTCAATACAATTCCTGCCTGTCGATGAGTCCGCACAATAACGGCAATGTCTCCCGCAGTAACTGCGCGGGTTCCAGACCCCTCTGAGGCTATCCTGACATCTTTCAAAAGACGGCAGATTTCATTGGCTACAGCTTGTGAGGCAAAGGTGCCGGCATCATCTACCGTCAATAACCCGCTCTTTCGGTCACCAGCATCCATGAACCAGAGTTGCAGCGGTGAGGACTCTGTATCTTCTACCAGTTCACACTCCTTTGAACTTCCTGCCTTCAGCGGATGGTAAGCGATACCATCATAGATAAAAGGGTTTCGCTTTTGATCAAACAGCGTGTTAAAAGCCTTAAGCAGGCGGGGTGTGGAACGCCAGTTTTCGGTTAAGGTAAAGCGCCTCTCGCTTGTTATTTCGCGTGCCGCACCCATATAGGCAAAAATATCGGCCCCACGGAAACTGTAGATGGCCTGTTTGGGGTCGCCTATCAGAAACAGCGGTGCATCGCAACCAGCATAGATCATCCTGAAAATATCATACTGCAGCGGATCGGTATCCTGGAACTCATCAATCAGCGCGGCAGCATACTTTTTCCGGAGCAACAGAGCAAGCGCCTCTCCCCCACTCTCTGAAACGAGGGCATGAAAGAGATCTTCCAGAAGATCATTAAAGAACCGGACGTTTCCGGCCTGCTTGAGAAGCGGAAGGTTATTGCGGTAATAGCTTACCAGTTCAGCCTGTAAAGCAAGAAACCGCTGTTCTACCCCAACTAAAAGTGTTTCACAAAAGCGGAAAAACAGGTGCTCCGGCGGTGAGCTTTTTTGTTTAGTCCCCTTGGTAATGGAGGATTTTGTGAACTTGGCAAACCCCTCAAAAAGATCGAACGGATCGCCGTTTGCAACAAAGGCATCCATAAGCAGAAACAGCGGCTCAATACGGTCAAGGCGATAAGAATCTGCGGCTCTCCCCAGCCCTTTATCACTCCTCATCACTTCCTGTATCGACTCCTTCTCACTTCGCCACATCTCCGCTATCTCTTTTCCGGCATTGTGGCATGTTGCTTCAAGGGCAGCAACAGCATCGACACTGAATTCAGGGATAACCTTGACCCCTGAACCGCTCTGAAGTTCCTTTATGAGAGAGGCGAACAGTTCTGAGGCTTTATTCTGGAGAGCATAACTGAGCAGGGGCGCAGAATCAGTAAAAAAGTGAATCCTCCAGAAATCATCCAGAAGTTCCTGAAGCAGCGCGCGCTGATCTTTAATCAACTCTGTATCGTAGAGTGATCCGGTCTCAAAAACATTATCCTGCAGGGCCCTCAGACAAAAACCGTGAATGGTATAAATCGAAGCTGTATCAAAATCCCCGAGTGCCCGTTCCAAAATGTCCTTAACGGTTGTGAGCCCCGATAATTGAGCATTCTCGCAGAACGAAAGGAGAAAAGCATCTTCTGTCTCACAACCATCTATAACATCCAGCGCCTCCCTTATACGGCTGCGGATTTTAGACCGAAGCTCCTTCGTCGCCGCCTCGGTATAGGTGACAACAAGAATCTCTTCAGGCCGAAGTTCCTTTTCCACAAGCAGACGCAGATAAAGAGAGGCAATAGCATAGGTCTTGCCCGTCCCCGCACTGGCCTCAATCAAATTCATCCCCGCCAACTCCACAGAGGCATGGTTCAGTCTTTCCATTCCCCCCCCTCAGCCCTAAGCACGATCTACTCCACATTCTTCTGAACTAGAACCGCTCCCTTTATTTGTAATCTTTTTTTGTTGTTTTGCAGGAGGAAGAAAGTTTTCTCCACTTACGACGCTTTTTCCTGTTTTCTGTTCCAATTCCAGCCGAGCCCCTTTTGCAATATTGCCGCCTTTTTTCCCGGCATCTGCATTCTCTACCATTCCCGTAGCATCAACACTTTCAGCAATTTGTCTTGTCGACAGTTCTGCCAGAGCAGTAAAAATCAGTTCAGCTTCACTCATATGATCGCGCAGGTTTTGAGTTTTCAAACCTTTCATATTCTTATGCATTTTAACGGATACGCCAGTCCATTCCTGATGAATGATGTTAGTTAAAATGGCGTACTCATCTTCTTTCGTGATGTCATGTTGTTTCCAGTAATCGGTAAGCTTATTGCGGGTTTCCTGACCCATCATCCGCTGCTGTATCCATTTTTCGCTTCTGCCATGTTGTTGCCAGTAATCACGGGCCCGATCGAGGGATCGAACTGGATCCGTCATATCTTGAATGCGTTCATAGCCTACTTTGGCCAACCATTGTTTAAATGGCTCTGCTTTGGGTGATGGGATTGATTGGATAATCCGAAAAAGCCCCTGAACATTTGCACAATCTGTAGCATATTTTTTACCATCTGAAGATTTCAGTTTCAGTTGTCGACAAATTGTCGACAACTGAAACCCATCTTCACTTTTTACCCGGACCTTCATTTTAAACCAATAATCTCGTGGATTAGAGCTCTCAGTCAGAACTGCAACAACATCAATAATTGAAAAGTACCAGGTTTCAGTGGCATCATCAAAGTGGCGGCGGATGGGTGTATTTTCAAAAGCAATCAGCGATTCTTCTTCAGTCATGATCAGCTTCCTCATATAGGTTTAAATTTCCAGGCACTGTCACGTCATCTCTTTATGCTTCTAAATATGTGATAATGAGCGCAAGCGAAGTATCCATCCCAGTCAGCACTCAGCACTATTTTCAATCATCGGCCTGAGCAGCCGAACGGCAAGCCTGCAGAACTCATCATCAAAAGGCTCTTCTGAACCAAAACAGCGGCGGATGGAAGGTTCCGAACCCTCTCCCGGATTTGGATTAAAGGCGGAATCCCTCCAGATATTCCGGGCGTCATCAAGCGACTCTTTGGCTGCATAAGCCATCGATGAACGAGGGAAAAAATGCAGAGGCTTGAGCATCCCCTCCATGTAGAAGCTCATCAGGTTTTCAAGGTGACTGGCAGCATCCGGCAATCGGGTAAAGTGCTTGATGTGGTCCACCATAACCAGAGTGGTTTCAAGCGGGTACCCCGTTTGAGCCACTGTGTTCAGAACCAGATGCTCAATCCAGCTTCTCATCTGATCTTTGATTTTCAGTTTTGCACACCGATAGCGCAGCAGGTGCTTAGGCCAGAGCCGGTCAAGAGTTCCCTGCAGACGGAATTCACCGACATCCAGATCAAGCTCAAGCGGTGCCAGCGGCATCTCGACTCCTGTGTTCTTTCGAACTACTCCGGCAAATGCCTGCACGTCATCAGCCACTTTCCGAAAGAGCAGTTCTCCATGACGGGCGGGAGGCAGCATGCCCCTGCTTCGGAATAACGGCAGCAGCTCTTGCAGATTGCCACCTTCAAGTTCACACTCCAGAAGTTCCTGTTTCATCTGGTAAAGCTCGAGTCCCTTAACATCAAAATGCTCCCGATCTTCGAGCGGCATTGCCATTGAGTCGATCCGGATACCAAGCCGGTGTTCAAGAAAAAAACCCGAAGGATTATCGTAAAACCGCAACAGCTTTTCAAGCGATACCGTTTTCAACCCATATCCCGGCACATCCGGTGGCTCGTTTAGTGGCTCGCGTATAAAGGGGCGAACTATGTCTGACCTGCTCTCCTTTTCAACCAGCGCCCGGTAATTGTCAACCGAATAGCTGAAAAGCGGTGAATCGGCAGTAAAGTATTCGGAATTGAAGGCTTGGAGTCGATGACGAACCACAAGGTGCTTTTCCAGGGAACGTTGTTCATCAGGCAGAGAAAATCCCCTTCGTACAGCATCAAGCAGTTCGCTGACCAGCACCGATGGAGGCAAATCACTATTATCCTTGATGCTTTGACCGACATAGCTGATGTATAGAATATCCCTTGCTGAAAGGATGGATTCAAGAAAGAGATAACGATCCTCATTGCGCAGCGATCGATCGCCCCTGCACGGGCTCTTTGCAATGAGGTCAAACCCGGGAGGTCGGCTTTGCCGGGGAAAAGCACTGTCGTTCATACCGATAAGAGCAACAACCCTGAACGGGATGCTCCGCATCGGAAGCATGGCACAAAAGGTAATGCCTCCGGTCATGAACCCCACTCCCTGCTCCTGCTGTTCAAGACGGGATCTTAGCCAGGAGATCATAACAGCAGGCTCAACATCCCCGGTAAAATCAGCTGAAGACCCGCTACTCTTGATCTGCTCTCCGAGCATGGCAATAGCAGTATATTCCCGTTCGGAACTCTCATCAGGGGCAATAAAATCACCGAGCAGCCACTGGAACTGCTCGCTCCACTCTCGCAGTGGGCGTGACCGTTCAATTTGTTTAACAACGCGGTCAACCGCAGTAACGAACCCGGCAAATTTGCCGAGCGTCTCAGCCCGGGAACCGGTAAGATCGTCATAGGGCAGAATGTCGTTATAAAGCAGACTCTCATCCACCATCGCATAACCGAGCAACAGCCTGTCAAGTCCTGCCATCCAGGAGTTTTCACGATAACCGGGCAGTGCACTGCCACTGCGATCTCCCTCATCCATTCCCCATCTGATTCCGCTCTTTTCAATCCAGCCCCGGATTATTTCAAGTTCATCATCATCCAGCGCAAAACGACGGCTAACAGGAGGCGAAGCAAGCAGATCAAAGAGTTCAGAAGCCCTGAAGCGGCTTCTGTAAAGAGCAAGCACTTTCAAGACAGCTCCGGCAATTTCACCCTCGTTCATCATTCGCCGATCGGCAATGGAGTATGCAAGCCCGACAGTACCTTCCGCTCCTGCCCCGAAAACGCTCGAAATGTAGGGCGAGTAAGTCTCAATATCAGGCGTCATCACCACAATATCTCTCGGACTTAAATCCCTGTGTCGTTCGAAGAGAGAGAGAATGTTGTCGTGTAAAATCTCAATTTCACGCAGCGGACTGTGGGCTGAGTGTATCCAGAGAGAACGGTCCAGAGTGTCGAAGGTGCGCTTGACACTCTCTTCTCCGGTTCCCGAAAGGTTCAGAATATCAGACTGCAGGGCATGCAGTAATGTGGAATCTCCCGGATCAACATAGTTCTCCTCATGGATGAATGCCTCGTCACTAAGGTCGATTATCATCTCGGAGAAGTCACGACCAATCGTTCCAAGCGATGCAAGAAGCGGGTTGCCTTCACTCCGTAATGCTTGCTCAGAGGCAGATAGCATAGCGGTTGCTTTTTTTGAAATAATGTCGCCCCAGTACTCACGTGTTGGACTCAACAGAAAAAGATTCACCTCCGTCGCTGTTGAGACCGTAGAGAGTATATCAAGATGGAATTTTGGAAGATAGGAAATGCCGAAAAGCGCAATCCTTTCTGGGATATCCTTCTTTTGCTTTGCGGTAAAGCCGCCTTGCAGGCAGAATATCTCCTTCAGTTTTCCCCTGTGCTGACCTTCATTTCCCAACACCAGCTGCTGCCAAAGTATGGCCTGCCAGGCTTCTTCAGGGGGCTCAGGAGTGGCCGTTTCCCACCGGCCGAGCATTTCTGAACGGTAGAGTGTATACTGGTCGAAGGTATCGGCTATTTTTTCTGAAAGCTGATACCTCTTCAGCCCGTTATGGTCATCGGTAAGGTAGTGCAGGAGAGGTGCGAAAGGTGGTGTATCAAGCAGATCCGCCAGGAGCCGCATGATTTTCCAGGTCATAACCTCAGGGGCAAACGAGGTTGAGTCAGGAGTGGGAGAAAAAAAAACCTCAAAAAGCTCCTGAAGCATGGCATTCGGAAACGGATAATGCCCGTTCGCCCATACGCCGTACCTGGAGGCAAGCTGCATCGAAAGCCATCGCTGCATTCCCTTGCTCTGAACCACAATCACCTCTTTTGTAAAAGGAGATGCTGGTGGCTCTCGCAGCGTTGAAGCAAGAGCATCAACCAGAACTTCCATCCGGTTGCTGGTAAAGAGATTAAGCGCCATCTATGATCTTTATCACGTTCAAAGAATAGGTACTATAGGACTTATTGGACCTATTCCCCTTTCTCGCTTCGTTAATTCTGTGAAGCATCAATAGCCTCCATAGCCTTCCGGCGGAATCCAAGCGGATCGGAAATTTGCGGGATCGGCGTTATTCCTCCACCTGTACCGTTAATGTGCAGGGTACCAAACCCCAGAAGCCGTCCAAGGACACTCTGCTCCACATGAAAGCTCTCAACTTTGCTGTGATTCAGCTCGATGGTGCTGCGTTTGATAAATCCGAATTTTGCTATCACTCTTTTGGAGGTTACAGCAAGCTCAGTCGACTGATGTTTGATTGCCGCTTCAGCAAGATACCACAAGGCTGGAATCAGTGCCAGAAAGCCTGCATTCCTTACCAGCAGAGAGACCTGAGCCTCCCCTGCCATCGAAGTTTTCAAGGCGTATATCAAGAGAGCGACAGCTACTGCACAAAAGAAAATTGACTTCAAAAAAATTGTCCAATGGAGCCGTCCCACTACAAAGACCTTTTCCCCCGACATAAGGTTTTTTTCAACATATCCCAAAGTTCAGCCTCCTCTTGTTTAGTTCAAGTTTTCCATTTCAGCTTGAAGTTGATGAATAAAAACTTTTCCCGAAGATTGCAACTCTCTGGCAGTGTCTATAATCTTTTGGTGATGCGTAAAGAGGATAACCTGCGTCTTTTCCCCAAGGCTGCTCAATGCTTTTAGGGTTGCTGCAGAGCGTCTATCGTCAAAATTGATCAGGATGTCGTCCACTATAAAGGGCATCGGTTCGCTTGACGCCATGCGCCATTCAAGCGTGGCCATACGCAAGGCCAGATAGAGCTGGTCGCGAGTTCCTGAACTCATAGCGTCAACCTGGATGCTGTTGCCATTCGAGCGAATGGCTTCCAATATCAGTTGCGCGTGGTCATCAAGATCAGTGCGCAACCCAGTAAATGAACCAAGCGTCAGTTCCATAAAGTACCTTCCGGCAATGTTCAGCACAGGATCCTGGTTTTCAGCCCGGTATCGCTCTGTCTCTTCACCCAGAATTCTAGACGCAAGTTTAATGCGGATATAGCGTTCAGTCAATCGTCGTATTTTCGTAATCGAGCACTGTAATGACTCTGCAAGATCAGCCGCCACTGCACTTCCATCCATCCGGTCAAGTTCATTTCTCTTTCCTCCAATACTCTCTGTCCACTGCTGTATTGCGGGGTCGAGTACATTTTTTATCTCGTTGCTCAATTGCTCAATCTGACCGGGAAGTTCATCAGAGTTGGTTGTTTCAGCCTGCATTTCCAGATCACGGAGCTTTACACCTTCGGCAATCCGGTCCAGACGTCGTTCCACTTCAAGGAGGCCATTGGTCAGCTTCTTAAAGTTACTGGCCCGCTGCTCAGCTTCAATCATCCCTTCGCGGGTATCACAACAGGCCTGTTGGAACATTGTCGCCATTTCATCGGTATAACCCTTCAACTCTGAATGACTTTTCAGAATGGCATTGTCCAGAGCATTAAGTTCATCACTGTCCTGCTGTAAAATAGTTTTTTCCTCTCTGGCCCTGCCAAGCCGACTTTTAAGTTCATTAACTGCTGACCGGGCATCGGCGGCCGCAAGATCGGGAGCAATTTTGTTAACCAGAGCCATAACATCCGCTTCAAAACATTGTATATCCCGTTCAATTCCTTCAATCCTTTTTCTGAACTCATCTGCTTCTTTCAGTTTATCGAAGCAGCGCTGAAGAGTATCAATAAAATCCAGGACCTCTGAAGGGCGGGTCCGGTTATTGAGACCGAGAGGAGTAACCTGCTCGTCAAAATCGGAACGCCACTCGGTAATCTCTCTTTCAGCCCTTGTAAAGTTTTGCTTTGCCTGTTCTAAGGTTCTCTTTAAATCGCAGATTTTCAGCTCTAAAGATTCTCGCCGTTTATGGGCTGTTTCATGCCGATCAAGCAGTTCTCGACTGTATGCAAGAACATCGTTCAGCTCCTCTCCCGGAAAGTCTTTTCCTTTTCCTGTTCCATCAATTTGGGTTACAAGCTCATTCCTCAACTCCTTCTGTCGAGAGAGCTTTATCGATTGCTCTTTTGATTGCTTATCCAAGGCCGTGAATTGAAAGCGCAGATTTTCAAAAGCACTGATCCATGCCCGCATTTCCCCGGGCAATAACGGTGTAAGAGCAAAGGGCACCCATACTTCATGCCAGCGGCAGCTCACTTCAGTGACTGCACTTTTGGCAAGGAGCTCAGACGCAACAATTTCAGCAAGCCTTTTGTCAATACTTTCAACCCTCGATTTCAGTGCCGCATGCTTCTGCACCCGATCAGCCTCACGGTAAAGCCTGTCTGCAATCTGGTCAGTAACCGTTACCATACGTTCATAAGCCTCAGGCAGGGGGTGTTCGCCGTCATACTTCCTGCTCTCCTCTGCAACATCCTCCCGCTGGAGCCATTGACGGCGCAACAGCATCCATCCATGGTCACGCCGATTTCTGTTTCTTCTCAACTCCTCTTCAGCCGGAACATCAGCAGCTACCTCAAGATGATGCAACTGCTCCATCAGTGCTGTATTCTCCTTTGCAAGAGTTTCTTTTTCAATCTCCAGCTGACGCAGTTTATCCGTGAGCAACCGAAACTCCTCATCAAACCGATTCACTGTTTCGGGTAAAGGAACTGCCAGATGGCCTGCCTTATCCAGCGGCCCTTTCCAAAGTCCCAGACGATGGAGTGCAGCGCGGCAGTCACCCTCTGCCTGTTCACAATCAACCTCAAGACTCATTATCTCCCTGTCAAGATCACCGGCTCTCTCTGCGGCTGAAACCGCAACAGAAAGTCGAGAGGTCTCAAAAACCGGCAATAGCATCTGCAACTCACTCCCAGCCTCATCCAATGCCTTTTTAGCATCCTCTTCCTGAAGGGTGGCTCCTCGTGTTACCTGCTTCAGAGCTGCATATCTGGTGTCAAGCTCATGCACACTCCGTCGCTTTGCCAAGCCGGGACGCAGGCTTTCAACCTCATCAAGAGATAATTCAGGCTTAATCTGTCGAAGAAGAGTTCCCGCTTCAGAACGGGATGCCATACGCTGCCCCTCACGCAGTGGTCGGTCAGTGCCCGCTTTCAGGTACTCTCCAAGTCGCTGATGCAGTTCCTCAATTGTTTCTGCCTCATCCAGAACGCCCCTGTTAAGTGAGAGTCCTTTTATTTTTTCAAGCCGGAAATGACGCATTGCCTGTTGCTGCTCATTCTGGATGCGCAACTCTCTCTCATGTTGCTCTAAAGAAGTGCGGCGCTCACTGAAGTCAGGCGGCAGTGTTCGCACCGTTCCAAGCTCAGCCAACTGTTTCAGCAGATTTTTGCGTTCCCACAGATCTGGAAGAGCCTGCATTAATCTCTCAAGCCTGCGTCTTTCTGTTTCCAGTTTCAGCCGGGTCGACTGGAGTTCCTCTTTTTTTCTTAAAGCCTCATCAAGAGCGTGTTTATGATCCTCCCATTCACGACTTGTAAGCGTTGCCTGCTTTAATCGATGTTGCAGCTCCCTGTAATGAGCCAACTCCTCATTGATGGTTTTGCTCGACCCCTGAGGCCTGAACAGAGTGTCAGCTTCAGCGTCAAGTTCATCCATGAGCGGTTTCAAAGAAGCAAGGCCGGCTCCTGCGGCAAAAAGAGCTTTTCCAACCTCTCCCTGCTGATCAAGAATGCCTTGTCCACCCGCAACAAGCCTTTCATGATCTATTCCGTAAAGATCTTCAAAAATGCTTTTTTCAAGTCCGCCGAGATAAGGTGCCAGTGCCGATGGATCAATCGGATTGTCATGCAGGTCAAACAGATCGACCTTATTTCTTTTCCGGCGAAAAAAGGTCAACTCCTTACCGTCACTCCTCTGCAGGCATCCTCCTACCAGAAGCTGAGAGTTCTGGTGAATAAAATTATCATTGGTGCGGGATGGAAAGCCGAATAACAACGCCTTAAGAGCCCTCATGGTAGTGCTTTTACCTGCTTCATTCGGGCCATAGACTATATGCAGCCCCGGCAAGGTGGAAGAAAAATCGAGAAGCTGGCCGGAAAAAGGACCAAAGGCTTTCAGTGCAAGGCTTTTAATTTTCATGGTGCCCTCTCTGCTCTATTTTGCCCATCAGGAGCTCCTTGACCTCTTCACGAATAGCTGAAAGCTCTTCCTCTCCCGGCCGGAATGGGTCGCCATCGTTCAGCAGCTCAGAAGGAAGTTTGCTGCGCAATTTTTCGAATTCCGGAATAAATTCTATAAGAGTGGCCGTGTCAAACTGCATGGCTTCAATCGACTTCATCAGTGATTCAAGAGGCGAATCACCTGCAAAAACTGCAGCTGCGCATGATGGCTTCCTGGTGTTGAAGAGTGCTTTTTCGACCCACACATCACCCAGGTTGGCCGCAATAGCCCGAAACTCTTCATGCAACTGGAGTGAGTTTTCATAAAGAGGGCCATGCAGAGGTGTAATTCCCTCTATCACAAGCCTTACTGCCAGCGGTCGCCCTTCTGCAGCAACCCTTTCTTCATGTATGGTCTCGCGAACAAGGTCGAGTAAGCGATCAAGGCTGTCGCATAACGCAACATCAATCCGGCAGAGTGCCCAACGAAGAACATCAAGCTCTCGATGCTCCAGAGAGACAACATGAGCATCCTCAACCGACACCAGCGTGCACCCTCTGGAGCCTGTTTCGCGGATATGACGGCCCTGAATATTACCGGGAAACACAACCCAGGGATCAATGCTGACCTCTTCGCGTTGATGAACATGCCCTAGCGCCCAATACTGGTAGCCTTTTGAGCGCAATGCGTCCAACGAGCAGGGAGCATAGGGTTCATGACCGGGACGGCCATTAAGACTGGTGTGAAGAAGTCCGATGTTAAAGAGCAAAGGATCACCCTGAGGATAGTTCCTTACCAGATCATCCGTCTCCGAGCGGGCTGAAAAACTCTGTCCATGCACTGCGACCCCGTAACGATCAAGGATTTCGGTTCCAACCTGAGCATGAGGAAAAAGAGTGACATTTTCCGGGAGCTTGAGAGAGCGGGTTATCTGCCTTGCAGCATCATGATTGCCAGACACCATAAATACCGGAATACCCGCATCACGCAATTTCCCCATTTTGCCGACAAAATAAATGCCGGTATTGTAGTCCTTCCAATCCCCGTCATAGAGGTCTCCTGCAAGCAGCACAAAAGCCACTTTTTCATCGATGGCCAACTGCACGAGATTATCAAAAGCCCGACGAGCCGCCTGGCGAATCTGTTGAAGTGGAGCATCCGGATACTCTTCAAGTCCTTTTAACGGACTGTCGAGATGTATATCAGCAGCATGCAGAAAACGAAACATATTTCTCTTTTCAAAGTTGAAACACAAAGTGATAACCTATCGAATTGATGTTTTCGGATTTCATCATCATTGCCACTCACGTTTTTAGCCTACAATAAGCAACCTGAGACGCCCAAAACATAATACATAAAATACACTTCATATCCATCAGAACGAATGTTGATTACAATTATCTGCACAAGCGTCGGGCTATGCAATACTGGGGTTGCTTGATTCCTCCGGACAATCATACCTGTATTAAGGTAAAAAAATGTTCAAACATGCTATAAGTTGAAGAAATATTTAACTATAGACTCACAGAGACATTCGGATTTGAAAAAAGAAGCGTAAATTGGGTTATTAACCGCAGGAAAATTGTATTGGGCATCTCCTCTATGGAGTCATTCATAACAATATAACTCTCCACGACCATGGGAACGACAACAACAAAAGCTGACCTGGTTAACGCTATTGCACACAAAACCGGTCTTACGAAATATGAAACAGAATCAGTAGTTGATGCTTTTTTTGAAAGCGTTATTGATTCGCTGAAATCCGGCAAGCGTATTGAAATCAGAGGCTTTGGATCGTTCAATATCCGTCACAAAAATATTCGCGACGCACGAAACCCGCGTTCTGGAGAAAAGGTAACCGTAGAGGCTAAAGATGTTCCGGTATTTAAAATCTCGAAAGAGTTCAAGCTGGCAGTAAGCGAAAGCCTGAAAACCGGGAATTGACGCTTGTGGATTACTGAAACGAAAGTCTGATCAATTAGACGGGAGGCTTCACATGAACCTGACAACACCCTATGCGTTCGGTAAAACAGTCGATATGCCTTGTGCTGAAGCACAATTGAAGGTACGGGAAGAACTGGCAAAAGAAGGTTTCGGAGTGCTCACCGAAATCGACCTCAGCCAGAAATTTGCAGAAAAACTCCAGAAGGAGTTTCGTGACTACATCATTCTCGGCGCCTGTAATCCCTCTATTGCCTTCGAAGCCATTGAGGATGAAATAAACCTCGGGGTGCTGATCCCCTGCAATGTTATCATCTATACCAGAAATGACGGAAAGACAGCTGTCATGTTCATGGACCCGATAGCAAGATTTTCCTCCATAGGGAACCCGGAAATGGAGGCCTTTGGCATCACAGTCACAGAAAAACTTGAGCGTGTTCTTGATGCTCTATAACCTCATGCCCCTGTCTCTGCCTGACCGGCAACGAAGGCATTAAAGTGATAACAAAGACATACCCTCCTCTATAAGAATAATGCGAAAAACAGTAGTTATTACCGGCAGCTCACGAGGTATAGGATTAGGTCTTGCACACCGTTTTCTTGAGCGTGAGTGCAATGTCGTTTTGAACGGAACCACCCCTGAAAGCACCCGTAAGGCTATGGCCGGGCTTCAGCGCTTCAGCCCGCATGCTGCCGGCGTTTCTGCTGATATCAGCACCCCTGAAGGCATTACACAACTTTATGACGAGGCAGTGCGGCATTTCGGGCGTGTTGACATCTGGATAAACAATGCCGGCATAGTCAATGAGAGGCGCAATACATGGGAGCTTGATCATCAATCAATCAGCCGGGTTTTTAAAGTCAATATTGAGGGGATTGTCTATGGCACAATCATTCCCTACCAGCGCATGGTAACACAGGGTGGAGGAAAGATCTTCAATATGGAAGGGCTTGGCAGCGACGGGTTGATCCAGGACGGTATGACAATATACGGCACGACTAAAAGCGCCATCACCTATTTTACCCGTTCTTTTGCACACGAAGCACGCAGCAGTTCCGTTCAGATAGGAACACTCAGCCCTGGGATGGTCGTGACCGACATGCTTCGGAGCACCATCATTGAAGGTTCAGCCGACAGCCTGAAAAAAAAGAAATTCTTCAATATGATGGCTGATGATGTGGATACCGTTTCAGAATTTCTCTGCAGCAAAATACTTGCATCCACCGCCCAATCGCCGAGAATCAAATGGCTGACCAAACCGGGAATGATTCGCAAGTTGCTGATTGCCCCGTTTAGAAGAAGAGAGCTCTTTTCGTAACAGTTGGCAGTGGGCAGTGGGCAGTAGGCAGTAGGCAGTAGGCAGTAGGCAGTAGGCAGTTAATAGTGAAAAGATAGAAGTCCAGATTTGATTGCCTACTTCTCCCTGTCATCCCGAATGCAATGAGGGATCCATCTTATGCCAACGTTTCCAAATCTTCACCGCCAACTGCCAACTCTCTTTCTTCAATTGCCCACTGCCCACTGCCAACGGCCAACTCTCTTTCCTCAATTGCCAACTGCCAACTGCCAACTCTCTTTCCTCGCTCAGCACTCAGCACTCAGTACTCAGCACTCTCTCAAAGAGGCAGCCCGTACTCTGCCAGAATGACCGGAACATGACGGGGCACCAGTTTTTCAAGCAGGGCCGGATAGCGGAATTTTACATAATAGTAGTGCCTGATAAGATGGAAATCAACCGAATAGTGCGCAAATCCTATGCCTTTCGGGCCAATCATACCAAGCACTCCGGCAAGCATGTGCCCTATCAGCAATGGAATTCTTCTTTTTGTTGAATACTCCCTGTTCACATCCCTCATGCTCTCAATAATGCGTTTCGAAGTGTTCTGGACAAATGAATGGCACTCCCATCGTCCCGATTCAGGGAAACGGTCCAGTTCCGGCTCAATCAGTTTCAGCAGTTTCTTTCCTGTTTCAGTCCTGACCAGTACCCATTGCCGGTTCTGGTTTTGCAGCAGTTCAGCCCCGATATAACCAACGGTGATGTCGGCAAGAGAGTTGAGATAGTCAAAGCAGCTCATGCAGGCAGCGGGAAATATGCCGGGATTGGAAAGTTCTTCAGGAAGGCTGAAAAAGGGTATTTTTTCAACTCTGCCATCATCGTGCCTGATGTGAATCCTGAAATCCTGCATAAACTCCATATGGCGGGCTGTATCTGGCGACCCGGTCATTCGCTCAAGAATCCACGGCCATTTTGAACGGGCAACATTGTCCACGCAAGGAATCCCAATGGTAAGGATCTCCATATCCCTCAGGTAGTCAAATCGTTCCTGAAAATCTCTCAACGTATGCAGGTGACATGCCGCCCCGATAACAAGAATCTTTTTCATCCCCAGGCTGCAGGCCTGCTGCAGGGATTGCAGAACCGGTGAAAGAACCGGCTTGTTGCCTCTCGAAGCATAGACTGCGTCACTGCTCTCAGCAAGAACAGGAACAGAGAAAAAATGATTATCAGTGGAGCGGTTGAGCGACATGACACCGTCAACGAGCTTCTCCTCCACAGCCCTCATGGCCATCCGGGTAATAATCCCGCTCCACTGCGCCCCCGACAGCGGATTTTTCAGTTGGGCAGTAAACCGCTCTTCAACAATACCGAAACGCATCTCAATCTGGTCATCAAGGCTTCTCTGGCGACCAAAAAGCTTTTTCTCCCGTTCACCGAGCCAGCCGTTTTTAAATACACAGCTTTGGATGCTCTCTTCAACGGGCCAACTCTTTACTGAACAAAGACCACAGGAACTGCAAAGCCCTTTTTCTGTCTGATGCATAGTAGAAAGCGAAATGAATAATTGCTTTTTCCTTAGGAGGTTACCATTAGAAAATCAGCATTTCCTGCAAGAATTTCAAATCGAACATCGCGTCTTCGGGGGCAATGACGTAAGTCAATGCCCTTTCGAGGGCTGGTCGAAGATCAAAGCAAGTACGTCCATGTCTTTTTTGTTGTTTTGCTTTGCTATTTCACGAATACTATTTGATGCAAGGCTAACCTTTACACCCTTGCCGGCAAGTTTCTCGATCAGGGTAGCGCTGTTTTGACCAGCAACTTCAGCTACCGTTTCGAGTCTTGCCGATGCAAGAGCCTTGGTCATGTTCCTTCTGGGATTCGGACGGTCTCCAGCGGGTGCAAAAACAGCAATCAGGGTGACAACAAGCCCTGTACCAATAATTGCGAGAGCTGGTTTTCGCGAAAAGTAACCTGTAAAGGATTTCCAGTTGGCAACGATATGCAGAACAACCCCGGCGGTCATAGCCCAACTCAGCCATTCATGAACAGGCTTGATGAATCCCGCTTCAACGTTGAAGAACATCAGTGTGCCGGTGACTGCAAGAATAACAAAGGTTGCTGTGGCAAGCGGAGTGGCCCATGATTTCATTGAAATGCTCATTGTATCCGGTTGTTTGGTTTTAAGATGCTTAATTCATTGTACCTGTAAGACGACAAAGCATCATAAATCCTGCGGTTAGAAAAGGAACCATTTTGAGTAAATGCTGCTCGGAAGTAGTGACCTATAAAAATGACAGCATAAACGCGCAAATGTTGATTTTCCGATATGAATGATCGAGTCACTTGACAAAGAAGTCCATTGAAGCACCGAGATACTTCAAGCAGCTAAGCGACCCTGAGATTCATGCGATTGCAATACAAATTGGCTTGCTGGATTACCAATCCGAAAAAAGCGCTTTATAATCGGGTTTATTACCGGACAACTCGGGGGTGCTCTGTGGTACTAATCTGCTTGCTCTCAGTATTTGGCACGCTTTGTTGCGGTATTGCCTGGTTATATCAAGCGCTCTATAACTAAAATAGCGATAGGCTTTCCACCTTTTGAACCCTTACATCCTCATACAAATTCTCGGTTGCAAGCAATTCGTACTTTATCATCTCCCTGAGTTCTTGAGGTTCAAGAACTTCGGCCTCGAAAACGTCTGGGAAAAATATCATCAAACATTGCTCAGCATTCTGAAAGAACGCGATGCTGCAAGTGTTGAGTTGTCAGGGTATTTGAGCCGATGGCGGAGGTGATGAAAAAAGCTATATTTCAAAATGACTGTAGCCGGACATTACATATCAGTATTGCCGCTGTGCAAGGTATAGATTTTCTGCTTACATGGAATTTCAAGCACATAAATAACGCAAACATGAGAGATAAAATGGAGCAACTGCAGTTGCCGTTTGACAAAAAGTATGAATTTGCGAAGGAGATGGTGGGGATTTGAGGGTCTGAATTCAGCATTGGCAGGCATTGTTTTGAGGGGTCTATCTTCTCCCCTGCTCCGGGGTTATCCCTGATGCGCTTAAAAATGCACGACGGGAAAAACCGCTCAGGAGCATTATCTTGAACTGGGTGAGTTTCGGGATGGTAATCATGGCCCAAGCAATGCTGCCGGGACAACCGCAACCCCGTCGGGGCGGCGATAGGCCTGTGACCCGGTATGAATCACAATCGAGTCCAACAAATCCTCGCCGATCTGCTCGCGCAGCCATAAAAGATGTCGAACATCGCTGTCGTTGACGGTGCCGCTCAGTTTGACTTCGATAGCAATCACTCGTTGATCTCCCCGCTCCACAATCAGATCGACCTCTTGGCGACCACCCTGAAGGCGCAGGTGGCTGACTTTAGCTTCGGCTGACTGAGCAAAGACTCGGATACCAAGGGTAACCAAGGACTCAAAGAGGTGCCCCAGCAGAGATCCATCACGTGGAATAGGCAACTTTGTCTCTACACCAGCCAATAGGGCATCGGCATCAAGACCAAGCATTCGTACAGCAAGTGCCGGATCGGCCAGATGGTGCTTGAAAGGCTGGGCAAGTCGATTCAAACGATTCCGGGACGGCAGCCATGCAGGAACCGGGTCGACGATCCAAAGTCGTTCAAGGATATCTCGGTAAGGTTGTGTCGTTGTCTTCGAAGGCTTCTCACCCTGCCCACCGGACGCTGAATCGCGGATAGTTTCGAACGAAGCCGTCGTCGCTGTCGCAGCTGCATAAGCGGCCAGCCAGCGCCGCAATACTTCTGGCCGTCGCACTAAGTAACCCTGTTCAGGGAAGTCGGTATCGATAATGTGGCGGAGATAGCCGTCCAGTTGTAAGCGAAGCGCGCGACCAGCCAATGGACGAATGCCCGGAAAGCCGGAGTGGACGATTTCGCGAACATAATCTGCCAGTGTTACATCGGATTTGCCAGCAACATCAGGCCTGTCTCCCTTGAGGAGGCGATGCAGGCTGACGCTTGGAATGCCTACACCCCGTTCCGCAAGCGACATAGGCCTCATCCTCAAGGTAACGATCCGCCCGGCTCCAGAGTGGGTCGGCGGCGTAACCGGCCCGGCCGATCCGGTCAGAAGGAAACGGCCCGGCGCTTGATCGCGGTCAACAGCCCGACGTACGGCGTCCCAGACATGAGGCACTCGCTGCCACTCATCTATAAGAAGCGGTGGCTCTCGGGTTAAGAGCAGTGCAATGTCCGCTTCGGCGATGGCACGCTGGGCTGGATCATCAAGACGGGATACGGTCCGACAGCGCCCCTCAGCAGTAGCCGTCTTTCCGACCCCCTTAGGCCCCTCCAGCGCGATGGCGGGAAGTGTGGGCATCAGTTCGTCAAGCTCGTCATCTACTACCCTTCTCTGGTACTCTGGCATTTCTGTCCCTTTATGGCTTTTTATCCAGATCAACTATCACTACACTACCATACCGCCATACTTTACGATACCGTTTCACCATAATATACACGACCATTCCGCCATTGCCAAGAGATTCACAGTCATTGTCTGTTATTGAGCGGTTTCAACCGAGAGTTGAAAAGCTCTGTCGGAGTTTTGATTGTTCCGCGGAAGCAGAATTTATTGTCCTGAAATGGGTTAGGTACGAAATGGTGAATGTGATGGAGATGACTTGCAAGTCGGATTAAGAGTGCCATCGCTGAAAAAGCGCATTGCTGCACGCACTTCGTGGAAACGATATGCCCGGCAGAATCTTGGGCTGAAAATGCCTCGGGAATATGGCTGGATTACCAATCCGAAGAAAGCGCTTTATAATCGGGTTTATTACCGGACAACTCGGGGGTGCTCTGTGGCTCTCCTCATGCTGCTCTCAGCCGTTAGTGCGGTTATGGGGTGTCTTTTTATTGAGGATGTGACTTGAAAATGGGTGTGTCATTGGTTTATGTTTCGAATTGGCCACACGCCGGGTGGCTTTTTTGTTGCTCAACCAATTCAGCACCCCACGGGTGCTGAATTGAGAGTCGATCCGGCCATGCCTGATAACTCTTTCTGAAATATTGAAGATTGGTTATGGAAAAGTCAGAACTATAGTGTTTGGTCAGCTGGTTTGACAGCGTTTGAATGACAAGTTTTCCATATTGAGCAAGCTCTTCACCACCCTGTATCTCTAAAACTATTTCCCGGCCAGTACAGTATTCTTAATGAGGAAAAAGTTGACCAACTCTGTATGCATCCATAACGTTGAAGGTTGACTCCTGTTGCTGGCGGTCTGAATAGGTGTAAGGTAAAAAAGGATTTCAAAATATTCGATACCCATAGCCGCTTCTTTGGTTGACCATAAAACAACCAGTTTTATTCTGATATAATCAATTATGCGATATTGGGTTACATCAGGTCTTATTGTTCTCTAGGAGCGCAATAGATTTGTATATTTAACTATATGAGGGTTCACCTTCTCTGTACAAGCAGTAATTTATTTCCATCGTACGCATATAACGATAGATTGAAGATAATGGCCAGTCCACCCCAATTCGAACCGATCCAGGAGAAGATAAAACAATCTCTCCTTGCGGCAGAAGGGCTCTATCATCGTCTGGTGTTGCTGGTTGGAGATAGTGGCTCCGGCAAAACTGAGGTTCTTCGTGAATTTGCCGGTGAGATTGGGACTGTGGTCATCAATGTAAATTTACAGCTATCGGCAGAGTTACTCGGGTTGACCGAAAAGCATCGTGTGCTTCATTTACCGGAAATTCTGGATAAGATCGTGAATAAAGAGCTGGGGACACTGGTGCTTGATAACATCGAAATTCTTTTCGACCAGCGGTTGAAGCAAGACCCATTGAGACTTTTGCAGCTCATGTCGAGAAATCGCGCAGTTGTTGCAGCATGGAATGGAAAAATTGAACAAGGCAGACTCATCTATGCCCAAACCGGACATCCGGAACACCGACACTATGATGCTAAAGACCTGCTTTTTGTCGGTATGAACGGAACAGCAACTATTGATAGTGCACATAAAAATTAGGCAGAATGAAATACGGAGAACTTATACAGTTTGACCCTATCGAGTCAGTTGTTCAGTTGCGCAAAGCTGACAATACCAGTGAAGCACAACACCTTGTTACTACCTACGTCATTTCAGACGAGATGGCTGACCGCCTTACTCAGATTGTTTTTCCCCAGTTGCAATTCGATCATCCTGCCGATAACAAAGGCTTGCTGGTAGTGGGTAATTACGGTACTGGTAAATCGCACTTGATGTCGGTGATTTCAAGCATTGCGGCGGATCAATCTTTACTGCCAGGGTTAAGCCATCCGGTCGTTCGTGACGCAGCTCATCAGATTGCCGGTCGGTTTAAGGTTATCCGTACTGAAATCGGTTCCACCACCATGTCACTGCGGGATATTCTGGTTTCCCAACTGGAAGAGCATCTCGATAAATTCGGGGTTGATTATGTTTTTCCCGAAGCCAATACCATTTCCAGCCATAAGAGGGCATTTGAAGACATGATGGAGAAGTTCGCCCAGGTTTTTCCTCAGCAGGGCTTGCTTCTTGTGGTTGATGAATTGCTGGACTACCTGCGCAGCCGTAAGGATCATGAACTAATTCTCGATCTGAATTTCCTTCGTGAAGTAGGCGAAGTATGTAAAGAT
>CAIVSG010000138.1 GCA_903908555.1 uncultured Chlorobiaceae bacterium
CTTTTCACCGAGCTGCACCGGAATTGAGGCAACCTTGCGGATATTGTCGCCAACAACTGATTTGAAGTCGTTCAGCGTCATGATACCGTGTGCTCCGAGTGAAAAAATAATGGCCAGGGCGATGGTCTCCCGTGAAGGGATGCCTTGTGTAATTGAAAAACTGCCCGTCAGCCATGAGACACCTTCATAGGCAAGGCCGACAATAAGATTGCCGAACCATCCGTTTCTTTTAGCCCGGATAGGCGGGCCTGAATAGGCGTGCGACATAAGCACACCGACAAACGCAATGACGACCACATAGGGGTGAATGGAGAGCGCAACAAGAAAGCCTGTAATAATAAGGCCGAAGGTAATAAGCCAGCTTGCCGATTTTGATATTTTACCTGCTGGTATTGGACGGTCAGGTTCATTGATGGCGTCAACTTCACGGTCAAAGTAGTCGTTCATGGTCTGCGACATCGCGCACATGAGCGGCCCGGCAAGAAGGATACCCCGAAGAAGAATAGACCAGTTTGCCGTAATGCCTTCGCCGGTTGAAACCACACCACAGGCAAATGCCCACATGGGCGGAAACCAGGTGACCGGTTTCATGAGCGGAAGAATAGCGGATGGCTCAATGCGGAATCCCGGCTTGTTGACGTTATCCAGAGCCTTCTGGATGGCCTTTTGCCTGGCATCGCTTACTCCTGACAGGCGAAGCTTGTCGGTGATGTTTTGATGCATTTCAGGGTTTCCGGTGTTGCGTCCGTTCATGGGCAATAATAATTCTCACTTCAGCTCAAAAACAAGGCAGTTAGTATACAAGTTTTTTGATAAAAAGATAAGGATTTAGTTCATGCCCACAGCGTATCTCCGAGAGAGTTCAGCGTTTATTTGCAGAATCTCATTAAACTTTTTTTCGGTCTGACCACTTTCCAGGGCCTCTTTTGCTAAAATATAGCCATCAGTGATGCAAGGTGCTTTTCCAGAAACATAACAGGCCATTGCAGTCGTATAAAGGGATGCATCCAGATGTGCTGCCGGGGCACTTCCGTCAAGGATACGGCGGATAATGAGTGCGTTTTCATCCCGGTTTCCACCCTGGATTTCCGATAATGCATGCCTGGTCAGTCCAAAATCTTCAGGATGAACGGTATGCCGGGTGACAGCGCCGTTCTCGATTTCTATAATGTAGGTCGGCCCGTTCAGGCTAGGTTCATCAAGCGCTATGCCTTCATTAGTCATGGAATGCACAATGATTGCATGGCGGGTACCTGTCTGTAGGAGCACTTCAGTATAGAGCTCCATGAGTTCAGGTTTGAAAACACCCACAAGCTGTCGTTTTGCCCGGGCCGGATTAATGAGAGGCCCTAGAATGTTGAAAATCGTTCTTATGGCCAGTTCGCGGCGTATATGGGCTACCTTTTTCATTGAAGGGTGGTAGAGGGGAGCAAAAAGGAAAGCAAATCCTGTTCGTTCAAACAGCTCTTTTGTAGCTTCGGGCGGCAGATCGATAGCGAAGCCGAGTGCTTCAAGAACATCAGCGCTGCCGCAACTGCTGGTTACTGAACGGTTACCGTGTTTCGCAATACTGACACCGGCACTGTTTGCAATAATTGATGCCGTCGTTGAAATATTAAAAGTGCCTGCATGATCACCGCCTGTGCCACAGGTATCGACAGCATCATCATCAAGCACGATCGTGTTTGCTTTCTCCATAAGGCTGTAGTATGCGCCAGCTACTTCCCCCGGAGTCACCCCTTTTTGTTGAAGGAGGGCGAGCAATGCGGCGATGACAATTTCGGAAAACAGGCCATCCATAATGCTGTTCATGCAGAATGTCATTTCTTCCTGCGAAAAATTTTCGCCTTCAAGAAGCTTTTGCAGTAACTTTTTTTGAGGCATGAAGCAGATTGGTTGGCAAATAAGTGCGAATATTCGTAAATGTAAATAATAAGAAGAATTGCTTGTATTGTAAAAGACTCATTACAGATGCGCCGCAATTTCCGGTAATATTATGCAACTTATTGATATGAAACAGATAACGCCATACCGCAAAAAAGCTCTCGATAGGGTTCTGACGAAAATGATGAGTCGAGCACTTGATTCCTGTATTGTTACTGATCTTTCTGTTATCCGCTGGCTTACCGGTTTCAGCGGTTCAAGTGCGAGGCTGGTTGTTACTCGTGAAAAAAGCTGGTTATTTACCGATTTCCGATATAAGGAGCAGGCTGATGGTGAGGTGGATATTGCTGAAGTGGTCATTGCAGGTGATGGATTTCCAGCAGAACTGAGTTCGGGTCGATATCCCCTTGGAGAAGCGGTTGGACTCCAGTCGGATAATATTACATGGCACGAAGCTACCCGGCTTATTGAACAGCTTCATGGAAAACAGAGGGTAATACCACTCGATTCTTTTTTCGATGAGTTCAGAATGATCAAGCATGAAATTGAGCTTGTGAAGATGCGACGAGCTGCTGAAATCAGCGAACTGGTATTGGCCGAAGTGATTACCATGATTTCACCTTCGGTTACGGAACTTGATATTGCTGCTGAAATTTCTTTCCAGCATAAAAAGCTTGGGGCTGATAAAGACTCTTTTGACCCTATCGTTGCCGGAGGGTCCCGTTCTGCCATGCCACATGCCAGGCCGTCAAGGGCGTTATTCAAGTCGGGAGAGCTGATTGTTATCGATATGGGATGCGTCTATGAAGGGTATGCATCCGACATGACCAGGACTGTTGCACTTGGTACTGTATCCACCGAAGCCCGTAACGTTTATCGAATTGTGAAAGAGGCTCAGGCTCTCGGCTTAGCCTCAGCAAAAAGCGGCATGAAAGCCAGCGAGCTCGATGATGAGGTGCGACGCTTTATTGATGCTCATGGGTACGGTGATGAGTTCGGCCACGGTCTTGGTCATGGCGTGGGCTTTGATGTGCATGAGGAGCCCCGGATCAGCAGGAAAGGGGAGCATGTGCTGCAGGAGAATATGGTCTTTACCATTGAGCCTGGTATTTATCTGCCAGGAAAATTCGGGGTGCGTATTGAGGATACGGTGGTGATGGGTCCGCATGGTGTTACTTCACTGCAGGGTTTCAGTAAAGAGCTTATCGTATTGTGACAGTTTAATTTTCTTCGGAGAGCATGGAGAGTAAGTATTGCATGGTGATTACCACTGCTCCTGATCGGGAGAAAGCCGAAAACCTTGCGGAAGGCATTCTTGATAATCGTCTGGCGGCCTGCGTGCAGATGGCTGATATCAGGAGCTTTTTTCTCTGGGAAGGAACAAAGCAGAAAGAGAGTGAAGTCGCTCTCTACATTAAAACCACAGAAGCGCGTTACGGCGATCTTGAAACCTATATCCTGGAGCACCACTCCTACGATGTCCCTGAAATTATAAAGCTGCCTGTAACCGGCGGATTGCCCGCTTATCTGAACTGGCTCGACTCAACTACTGCTCCCCGAAAAGCCTGAACATTCAGGATTGCCATCAACCAAAAATATTTCGGACTGTCAGCTTCGCTGAAGCAATGTTCTGATCTCTGCTGTGAAGGATGCCATGACGAGCAGGGGGCTGGCGTTGCGTTCGATGGCGCGGATTGCATCTTCGGTAATGGTTGATATCTGGAAGAAATCAGGATTGGGGAAGTTTTTAGCAAAACGGTCAATTGCATCGCTGATGTCCGGGTTGTTCAGTTCCTGAAAGTCCGGTTTGATTCTGCGGTGGTTGACATCTTGAAAAAAGAGCAGGAGAGCTGCTAAAAAAAGGGAGAGTTCGCTCCGCGAAAGGTTTTTTGCGTTTTGTTCGCAGGCAGTAATGGCTTCGTGGAAGCGGCTTGGTGTCAGCACTAGGCGGAGGTAGTCGAGCGCCTTGTTGCGGAGCATTATGGTCGCTGTTTCCGACTCTGTGCCCTCTCGGCTGTTGATAAGCTCCCATGCAAGGCGGAGATTGCCTCTTGAAAAGCTAACGATAAAGCTCAGTTCCGGTTCTTTGATTTCCGGACGGTTTTCCTGCAAAGAGAGCTTAAGTTCTCCAGCGGTAACCCGTGAAAATTTTATAGCCTGGCATCGTGAGCGGATTGTGGGTAGCAGGGCTTCAGGTCTCGATGAAACAAGAATAAACAGAACGTGGGGAGGTGGTTCTTCAAGCAGTTTCAAAATTTTGTTTGCCGCCGAAGGGTGCAGCCGCTCTGCCTGCGAAATAATAAAAATCTTTTTACTGCCCTCTCTTGGCATAAACGAGGCTTTATGCTGAAGGGTGATAATCTGTTCTGTCAGAATTCCCATGGATCGCTCCATAGCAGGGGAAAAATAGGGGTTCAGCTTTTTTTGTTCGAGCAGTGCTTCGTACCGTTCTTTTGCTTCGGTAAAGCGCTTATTCTCTTTTTTTGCAGAGTCACCTGGATCGAGCAGTGCTGATTCAACCGGAAAAACATACTCTACATTTGGATGCATGAACGACTGAATTTGCATACAGTCAGGGCATACACCGCAAGCTCCTTCACTATCAGAAGTTTTAGCCGTTCGGCAGTTGAATATGGAGGCAATTTCAAAGGCTACAGATTCCTTTCCCGACCCTTCCGGGCCGGTGAAAAGGTAGGCATGAGCGAATCTCTCTGTTTCAAGTGCTTTCCGAAGGGTTCGGATTTGCTGTTTCTGACCAATAATGTTTTTCCAGCTCATGCCTCTCTTGCCTGCCTCAGATAAAAGTCAGCCAACTGTAGGGGTCTTCGCCGGTCTGAACGATTTTCAGGTATGCATGCTGCAGCGCTTCGGTAATGGTACCGCGTTTTTCATTACCAATCGGGTACTTGTCGATACTTCTGACCGGGGTTATCTCTGCTGCGGTTCCGGTGAGAAAAACTTCATCAGCTATATAGAGCGCTTCACGGGGAATAAGCGTTTCGCGAACTTCATAACCAAGCTCTTTGGCTATATGCATGATGGCGTAACGGGTAAAACCGGGTAAAATCGATTGGCCTGACATTGGGGTATAAATGATGCCATCACGAACAACAAAAATGTTTTCGCCACTTCCTTCGGAAACATAGCCGTTGACATCGAGAGCGAGTCCTTCGGCATAGTCGTCCATAACCGCTTCCATTTTGATGAGCTGCGAATTCAGATAGTTCCCGCCAGCTTTTGCCCATGCAGGCAGTGTGTTGGGAGCAGGCCTCGCCCATGATGACACACGGACATCAACTCCATTTTCCAGCACATCATCCCCAAGGTATGCCCCCCATTCCCATGTGGCGATGGCGACTTCGATAGATGCCCGATGCGGATTTACTCCGACAGCTCCTTGCCCACGGTATACCAGCGGACGGATATAGCAGGCTTTGTGACTATTGGCGTGAATAATGTTGATGACGGCGTCTTTAAGCTCCTGTTCGGAGTAAGGAATTTCGATCCGGTATATTTTCGAAGAATCTCTAAGACGTTTGATGTGTTCGTCCAGAAAAAGCACTGCAGAACCCTTAAGGGTGTCATAGCAGCGGATTCCTTCAAAGGTCGATGAACCGTAGTGGACAACATGAGACAGAATGTGGATTTTCGCATCAATCCAATCAATCAGCTCTCCATTCATCCAGATTTTAGCGGTCTTGTTCATAGTGCAGGCGTTGGGTGTTAAAACTTTACCAGTAGTACCTCTCAAAGATAGCTTGTTTTGAGTTTTTTAAAAGGCAATGCAGGCGTTTTTCTACAATAAAAAACCCCCGCTGGTTGACAGCAGGGGGTATCTTATTCAAAAAAAACCGGTCAGTAAATTCTCTCGTAAACCCCTTCAACTTCACGGAGAATCGGATCGTAAACTACTGGCTTGCGCCCGAAACAGATGCCCAGTGCCTCGTACATGGCAACGTGTTCGAGGTCGACATGGCGCTGTACAATGGCTTTACTGGATTCGATGAACTCAACTTTGCGCCCCTTGACCTTGGAAATCGTAACGCCGGATTTTCCATCAAGCAGCAGGAGTATGGCTGCAGCACCAGCTTCAAAACCGAAGTTGATATCGTATGCTGAAGAGTTCCCTGAACGGACAAGGTGACCAGGCTGGATGACTCGTACTTCCGGAATTTCGTATATCCCCTCTACAAACATACCTGTCTCTTTCATGAAAATCGGTATTGCCGGGTCTGTTTTCAGTTGTTTCTGGATTTGCTGGGCAGTAAATTTTCCGGCTCCGGCAAGTTTTTTGTGACCGAAAGCGTCAATGCCCGCTGCTTCATCAACAATATCGGTTCCATCAGCGTTTTTCAGGCCTTCTGCAACAACAACGGTGTAGGTTCCGCTATGGACATCACTCTCTCTGATTCTTCTGGTAAAGCGCTCGGCAAGATGTTCGTAAACAACATTCCAGTCAACAGGAATTTCAGGTATAAGAATACAATCTGCTTCTGCTGCTATACCGCTCCGAAAAGCAGTATGACCGGCATAACGGCCGAATACTTCTGTGACCAGCACCCGGTTGTGGGTTTTGCCTGTTGTTTTCAAGTCGTGCACAAACTGCGCTATACGGTTGATGGTGGAGTCACCGCCGACTGAGTAAGTCTGGAGGTCAAGATCCATGGTTTTCGGTGCGTGGATACACTGAACCCCTTTCTGGCTGAGATCCACCATGACACTGCCTGAATCGTCCCCGCCGCTGATAATCAGGGCATCAAGGTCGAATTTTTTCATCCCTGCCTTGATACGGTTGTACTTGTCAGGGTTACTTATTGCTTTGATTTTAACCCGCGAATGTCCTGCCTCAGAACCGGCAAAACTGGCGTCAAAACGATCGAGACGTTCCTGATCAAGCCGGACAATCGTATCCTGATCGATAAGGTTGTATAATCCGGCGTAGCCATTAGGGATAATATAAAGCTCAAGATCTTTCGACAGAGCCATCATAGCTGCGCCTTTCAGTACAGCATTGAGTCCTCCGCAATCACCACCGCTGGTAAGTATGCCAATTTTTTTCACAGGTATGCTCTCCTCGTTCAAAGCTAATGTTAGTATTTAATGGTCAAATTTATTTATTTGTCGAGAAATAAATTCTATCTGTTTCCGGCAATTAAAATAGATTATTTTTACTTGATATTTCAACAATAAGCCTCAAAATTATAGAACAACCGATTTTCCGGGAAAAACCAGAAATGCATATTTTATAATGAATTATCTGGATCAGGCATGGATTGCCTTTGTTCATCTGAGAGAAAGAAAACGGCAAACTATTCTTACTGCTCTTGGTGTTGCTGTTGGCTCTGCAATGCTTGTGACTACCATTTCTGTTGCAAGGGGTTCATCATCGAATGTTATTGCAAAAGTGATTGATACAGCCCCGCATGTGCTGATAAGCGCTGAAAGGGTTGTTCCACTGGTACCTGAAAATCTTGTCAGGCAGGACAGGAACCGGGTTGCAATGGTGACCAAAAATATTACTCTGAATGAACAGGAGGTGATCAAAAATTATACCGGAGTTGTCGAGAGCATTCGGCCGGTTGAGGAGCTTCGAAGCATTTCACCATTTGTACTCAGCAAACTGTTGGTACGTAATAAAACCCGTTTTACTGCCTGTGTTGCTCGGGGAGTTGTTCCTCATCTTGAAGCGGATATTGCCGGTTTGCAAAAGAATCTGATTGAAAAAAATTCCCTTGAAGAGCTTGCCTATACCCCGAATGGCATTCTTGTCGGTGATCTCCTGGCGAAGAAACTTAATGCGGGCTATCGTGACCGGATCGTGCTTGTTACAAAAAACAGCGAAGAGTTTCCTGTAACGATAGTTGGGCGTTTCAGCAGCGGGTTTAATGTGAAGGATGAGCGGGAGGCCTATGTCAACCTCTCTCTTGCGCAAAGAATGGAGGGGATTGCTTCAAATTCGGTGACCGGTATCGGGCTGAGAACAGCGCATGTTGAACGTGCAGCCCAGACCGCAGCTACAGTGCAGGAGTTGAGCGGATACAAAAGCGAGAGCTGGGATGAGACCAACCGCAACGTTATTGATTTTTACAACCGTAATGCCGTGATCACCCTGGTACTGGTCGGGTTTGTTTTTATTGTTGCCGGCCTTGGTGTGTCATCTGTCATGACCACGGTGATTATGCAAAAGGTTAAGGATATAGCTATTTTACGCTCTATGGGTATGCTCGGAGGAAGCATCACCCGTATTTTTATGCTTGAAGGTTTTATGATCGGCGTTCTCGGTGTTCTTATCGGTAGTCCGATGGGGCACGTGATTTGTCATCTTGTTTCCTCAATCCGTTTTGAGGCAAGTACTGCGGGAGTCTTGAAGAGTGACAGGATTAACATTATTGAACAACCGGAAGCACACTTGATTGTTATTGTGTTTGGTATTCTGATTGCAGTACTCTCATCCTGGAGCCCGGCAAGAAAGGCTACGCGCTATTTGCCGGTCAGGATTCTCAGGGGTGAAGTCGGCGCTTAGACGGAGCGGATAATGCATACAGCATGAGCTGCAGCACCCTCTTCGCGTCCTATGTAGCCGAGTTTTTCGTTTGTGGTGGCCTTGACCGAGACTGTTCCGATTTCAACACCGAGACACCGTGCAATGTTTTTACGCATTTCAGTAATGTAGGGCGCGATTTTTGGTGCTTCAAGAAGCAGCATCGCATCGACGTTCATAATCTGGTAACCATTTTTTTCAAGAAGCTTTCCAACATGTTTCAAGAGAATCATGCTGTCAATATCTTTGAATTCCTGGCTTGTGTTGGGGAAGTGAAGGCCAATGTCGCCCAGTGCGGCCGCACCAAGCAGAGCATCGCTGACAGCATGAAGCAGCACATCGGCATCGCTGTGCCCATCGAGTCCTTTGTTGCCGGGGATATGAACACCGCCGATCACAAGTTTTCGGCCTTCAGCGAAAGGGTGTACATCAATACCAATTCCAATGCGCATGGTTTCAAGGTTTTTAAGGGTTATTACAGCCGGGTTTCAAAGATAGAAACAATCGTGAAAAATCAGAACCCCGATAGCAGAAGTGCCGCAGAAAAACCTTAAAATTAAGAATAGATTAATTATAGATATGATTATTTCCCAAGAGGTTGAGGGTGAAACAGAAAGCGTTATTCAGAAAATAGTCATAGCCAGAGGGAAAGGAGGCACTCTATGATCTTTTCACGAGTACAGCGTTTTTTTTGGATGTGTGCCGGAACTCCGATTTTGATAATTGAAAAATATCCGACTGAACACAGCAAATATTTTGGTATAGGGGCAACCATCTTTTTTACGGCTTTGTTTGCCGCCTTGTCGGGGGGATACGCCCTTTATTTTGTTTTTGCCGGCAGTGCTTTTGGGGGTTTGTGGTCGCTCTCTTTCGGCCTTATATGGGGCGTGGCGATCTTGAATCTCGATCGTTCAATTGTTTCAGGAATCAATAAGACCTCCAAGGGGATGAAACAGTTTCTTCAAGCTTCTCCCAGATTGGTGTTTGCCGTGCTGATTGCCATTGTCATAGCTCGTCCCCTTGAATTGAAAATATTTGACAAGGAAATTCATGAGCACCTTCGCTCCCGATATCTTTCAGAGCAAAAGGAACTGATCGGCAAAGTACAGCAATCATTCAATGAAAAGTATGCACTGGAACTGACTCAGATCAAAACGTACCAGGAAGAGTATGATAAGCTGAGCAGTGAGGTTAGCCGGTTACGCGAGGAGCTGAAGCAGGAGGTTTTCGGCTCCCGGACGTCAACCACGTCCGGAGTGCAGGGCTACGGAACCTATGCAAAAAATAAGGAAATGGTTGTGACTGCCAAGCAGGTGCGGCTCGAATTTCTTGCTGGACAGCTTGCCGAGCTGCGAGGGTATATGAACCGCCAGAAAACAGTGGAGGGCATTAACAATCAGATGATGCTGACTGATGACAGGCTTGATGTTAAAGCCGCGAACGCTGGTTTTGCTGACAGGAATTGGGCCCTCGGGGAGTTGGCCCATTCGTCGAGTGATGTGAGCCGCTCTTCAGCGAATGCGATTTTATTTATCACACTGCTCTTTGTTGTCTTCGAATGTGCACCTCTTATTGTCAAGCTGCTTGCAGATGCAGGCCCCTCTGATATTGATATAAAAGAATCGGAGTCGCGAATTATCTCGCAATTAACCAATAGATCATTTCTATCACGTAACAGACCCATTAGGGAGTACCGATTCATGGGTTCGAAAATCAGCGGTCGGCGTCTCAGAAAATATGTTTCCAATAAAAGGGGATGGGGGAGATGATGCTACTCTGTTATCAGGCTTCCCCTGTATTCGCTCAGGCTTGTTGCACCGGGAGTTGAGAAGTATTGTTCAATCGCAGTGGCGACCTGTTCGCCGATATCAGGGTAGACAAAGTTCATGGTACCGATCTGCACCGCCGTCGATCCAGCAAGGATAAACTCCATGGCGTCCTCAAATCCTGCAATGCCGCCCATACCGACAATCGGTATGGAGACAGCCTTGAAGACTTCCCATACTTTAGCAAGGGCAATCGGTTTTATTGCCGGGCCTGACAGTCCGCCTGTAATGTTTTTCAAGAGTGGTCGGCGGGTTTTGTAGTTAACCGCCATACCTACAACCGTATTGATGAGTGAAACTGAATCGGCACCCGCTTCTTGGGCGGCAAGCGCAATGGTGCTGATGGAAGTGACGTTCGGTGTCAGCTTTATCATCAAGTGGCGGCGTGTTATTTTGCGCAGTTCCGACACAATTTCAAACGTCGCATCCCGGCTGACACCCATAATCATGCATTCGCCTTTCACATTAGGGCACGAGAGATTGATCTCATAGCCGCTGAGACCTTCGACAACGTCAAGCCTTGACACTACTTCCAGGTAGTCATCAATAGAGCGTCCAGCAATATTGACAATGACGGCTGTATCAAGGGTTCGGAGAAACGGAACTTTCTCCGTGATGAACCGTTCAACCCCGACATTGGCCAGTCCGATGGCATTGATCATTCCTGACGGAGTTTCAGCAATACGACGGGGAGGATTGCCTGTTCTCGGTTCAAGGGAAATAGCCTTGGTTACAATACCGCCGATTTTTGAAAGATCACAGAGCTTATTGAGTTCTTCGCCGTATGAAACCGTTCCCGATGCCAGAAGTACCGGTGATTTCAACTCAAGTCCCCGGCCGAGCGATACTGCAGCGCAGGTTGAATATCTATCAGTCCCTTGTTGGCTCATGTTGATGGATCTTTGAGGAAAGTGGCTGTAAAACGCAGGCGTGGTATTTCCATCTACCCCTGACCGGTATTGTTACGGTCAGGGATAAAAAAAGCTGCGGTTTTTACTGACGTTTCGTTCGGTTATCTGTTCAGATAATACTTGGTCGCATAGTCTCTGACCATCCTGTGTGTATTGTATTCAGGAGCAATGGTCGCTATGGCGCTACGGATTTTATTGATCCATTGAACCGGAATGTTCTTCTCATTGCGTTCGTAATATGCCGGAATAATCTGGTTTTCAAGAACCGAGTACAACTGTTCCGCATCAAAACTATCCTGCTCTTCATGGTTCTCAAACGATTCACCGTTGCCGATTGCAAAGCCGTTGTCGCCGTTATAGGCTTCAGGCCACCAGCCGTCGAGGACGCTGAAATTCAGTCCGCCATGCAGAACAGTTTTTTCGCCCGACGTACCGCTTGCTTCCATTGGCCTTACGGGAGTGTTCAACCAGACGTCGACACCAGATACCATCCGTTTTGCAACACCAAGATTGTAGTTTTCAAGAAATACAACCTTTCCGCTGAACTCTGGTCGACGTGAGTGGTGCACAATCTGGCGGATGTAGTCTTTTCCTGCATCATCATGCGGATGTGCTTTTCCGGCAAAGACTATCTGCAGTGGTCTTGAAGAGTGATTGATGATTTTGTCAAGGCGTTCAAGATCTCTGAACACCAGCGGAGCACGTTTGTAAGTAGCAAAACGTCTTGCAAATCCTATAGTGAGAACATCGGGAGAGAAGGTGTTAGTTTTCGAACGCAAGGCATCGTACTCGGTGTAGATTGAATTATTATGCTGGTGAAAAAGCTGGTTGCTCAGATACTTGTCCATGAAGTCAATCAGATTACGCTTCAGACGGTACCGTAAAGACCAAAGCTCCTCATCGGTTACTTTGCCGAGAACGGCTTCAGCAGCCTCGCGTGAAAGACTCATCTCATCAACGCTGCCTGTGAATTTTTTCCAGAAAATGTCAGTCAATCCGCTGGTCCAGCTGCTGGCGTGGACACCATTGGTGATATGTCCGATAGGAACCTCTGCAACC
>CAIVSG010000139.1 GCA_903908555.1 uncultured Chlorobiaceae bacterium
TAACGCTCGTTGGTAAGCTGGTCGATATACTCCATGTTTTTGCCTGAAAACTCCTGATGCTGTTTCAGGTCAAAATCGGTTCTCGAGTGGATTCCTTCAATCTCTTCTATGCCGAACGGGAACTCAAACTTTATATCGTAGGCAAGGTCTGCATAGTGAGCAAGCTTGTCATGCTTGTACCAGTGCAGTTTTTCCCTGCTGATGCCAAGTGATTCTGTGTACCAGTTGAACCGTTCCTCTCTCCATGCTTCGAACGCCTCAGCCTGGGTTCCTGGTTTTACAAAGTACTGCATCTCCATCTGTTCAAACTCAACCATACGGAAGATGAAGTTGCCTTTGACGATCTCGTTCCGGAACGCCTTGCCGATCTGTGCGATTCCAAAGGGTACCCTCATGCGCGACGATTCCCGCACGTTGTGGAAGTTCACAAAAATACCCTGCGCTGTTTCAGGCCGCAGATAGACGATGCTTGCTGTATCAGCCACTGCTCCCATGTTGCACTGAAACATCAGGTTGAACTGACGCACTTCTGTCCAGTCTCCCGATCCTGTATCCTGAGCCTTGATTCCCTCGGCAATGATCAGCTCATACAGTGCGCGGTTCGAGTCCTTCGCTCCACCAGCAGCTTCATAGGTACTCTGAACTCTCAGTGCATTTTCATCCTTGCCGTCGCGCCTGAGTTTTTCAATATGATTTTCAATCAGGTGGTCAGCACGGTAACGTCTTTTCGTAGTTTTGTCATCAATCATCGGATCGTTAAAGCTCGACACATGTCCCGACGCCTCCCAGACCCTCGGATTCATCATAATCGA
Source organism: uncultured Chlorobiaceae bacterium (assembly GCA_903908555.1). Lineage (GTDB taxonomy): Bacteria > Bacteroidota > Chlorobiia > Chlorobiales > Chlorobiaceae > Chlorobium. Next base: position 813 of record CAIVSG010000139.1, read on the forward strand.
AGCATCAATCCCTACAATATTCTGATGGCGGCGCGTCATCGATTTCCACCAAAGATCCTTGATATTTTTTTTCAGCTCACTTCCCAGCGGCCCATAGTCAAAGCACGATGAGAGTCCTTCATAGATTTCCGAGGACTGAAAAATAAACCCGCGACGCTTAGCCAGTGAAACCAGTTTATGCATGACTTTATCCGGCGGCAGCTTCACGCTCTGCACCCGTTTCTGCTCAGAATTGCTCATCATTCAATCAAAATGTTATAAAAAAATCCCTTAGGGATTCCCTTCACTCAATAAGAAAACAATGAATATAAGAAACAAAGCAGGATAATTTGCCAGAAGAGAAGCTTGCCGGCTCAGCCCTTACCATCTCCCGCTTCCACAATTATCATCCTGATCGCCACTTCTTGACACCGCGATCACCGCTTTTTGTCATCCCGATCGAAGAGAGGGATCTATAGTCGCAATAAGATTGTGAAAAAATTGATCTATTCGACGCTTTGCTTTACGCCAATTTTGTGAATTGCGAGCATATTGCTACTTGTTAGTTTTGACTGGAGGGGGTAAGTCAGATAAAAGGCTAAAGCACTGCGTAAAAGTTTAGGGGGCCTCTACAGTATCCTTATAGGCAGTAAAATCTCACCTGCTGGTGATGGCAAATCGGGGTGAGTTATGCGATTTTGCGAGATATTTCCTGATAGGAAAACTCCCATAATCCGGCTTTTTCTTTTGCGTGCTCAATAGTCATACTGACAAGATTCCCCTGGGCATCAATATCGATATAAATATTTTCGCTGATCTCCCGGGTTTCAACTGCGGGTTTGTCAAGTAACTCAACATGAGCAGTATCCGTATCTTCAAAATACTTTACTTTCATAGGTTAATCCTTCTTGTACGATCGGTCAAAAAAGGCATTGTGCACTGTTTCTGCATCTTCGAGCAGAATTACCCATAAATATTTACCTGCCTCAGGGATGTATGCCCATAGTTTAATCCTGCTATCAGATTGAAAAATTGTCTTTTCAGGGGTTTCAATCACAAAATTAATCCACTCATCCTTAATTTCTATGCGATCCTGTTGGTTTCTTCTATAGTTAAAATAATCTGTTGTTTTCATGTTTTAAATAGCAGCGCAATTACAACAGACATTAAAAGTATATCTCCGGATTGAACCAGTCGAACGAAAATATAGCGAATTTATTATGACTAATCTTTTTTGTCAATAATCCGTTCTATAAGTCCCCTCCGTGTCATCCCGATCTCTCCTTCATGTCATCCCGATCGAAGAGAGGGATCTAATCTTTCTCCGTCCAGAGCCCCTCACCCTGTCTGTATCTCAGTTTTAAGGGCAATCTCTTCAAGAATCGCGCTCACCCTCAAACATGTGTTGATCTGACCGAAATAGACGATGCTCCGTCCGCGGGTATGAACCTCCCATGTACACTGCTCAGCTTTCTGTCGGCTGCATTGCGTAGCATTGATAATCTGCGCGATTACCTCATCAAAAGAGTGTTCTTCATCATTGAACAAGACGACGCGGTATGCGTCAAGCGTATCAGTCCCGGAGCTTTGTTCACTCTCTTTCGTTACTTGTTCGGGTAAAGATGCGTTCCAGCTGATCAGAAAGGAGGGGCTCATGGTTATTCCGCTCTATCGTTTTAAAACTGTAAAATAGGAAATGCGATACTAAAGATACAAGAGCGGCGGATATTAAGGCGGGTTAATCAATAACCGGTTCAAGCGCTCCAAGCGAAAAAGTGCCTGTCGGAGATATCTTTACTTTATAGCGGGCACCGACAGGGATGGTCATCAAATTCGGGATATGACCATAGGAGAGTCCCGAAAGAACCGCTGCATGGTCATTGATCGTGCTGTAATATTCTAAAACTCTGTTCATTCTCTCATCATCGGTGTTTTTTTCCGGTTCGCCGGAGAATTGGCCAAACAGGATCGCGCTGCATCGGGCAAGAAGGTTTGCGTTGTTAAGATGCGAAAGCATACGGTCAACACGGTATGCCGGCTCATTGATGTCTTCCAGAAAAAGAAGAGTGTTATTGAAAGAAGGAAGAAAGGGTGTCCCGATCATGGAGGAGAGTACAGACATGTTTCCTCCAATGAGATGCCCTTCCGCCGAGCCCTCTCTAAAGCAGGTTACGTGATGACTCTTATGGTTCTGAAGCGATAAAGCATAGCCCGGAGAGGTCAGCATACCCCAGAAATGCTCTTCGGTATAAGGTGTTGGAGAGTGGAGCTCAGTGGCAAGCATGGGACCGGAAAAACTGATCAGGCCAGTCTTGGCATACAGGGCAAGAGAGAGAGCTGTAATATCGGAATACCCTGCAAGGATTTTCGGGTTGGCCGCTATCAGGCTGTAATCAATATTGTTCAAGAGGCGCGCAGCTCCGGCTCCTCCTCTCAGGCAGAATATTGCCCGCACTGAAGGGTCTCTGAACATGTCGTGAATATCGTGCAGCTTCTCTTTGTCGGCAACAGCAGGGTCAGGATCGATGCGGTTAAGGTGGAGAGAAGGCTTGACGTTATAGCCGTTCTTTTCAAGATAGCTTACCGCCTGCCCGATTTTTTCAGGATAAGCGCAATGTGAAGAAGGGGAGATAAGCCCGATTGTATCTCCCTTGCGCAGGGCTTTTGGTATGAGGTTTTTCATAAAACCAAAAAACATCAGCACCCGTGAGGAGGCTGATGTTTTTTATTCATTGGCATGAATTCAGGAAATAGATTCAGTCAGCAGAATGGCTTTGTTGCCGCTGACTTCCAGAAAGCCGTCAGAGATGGAAAATGATTGTTCGGTGCGATCTGCCAGAGCAAGTTTTACCTTGCCGGTTTTCAGTGAGGAGAGCAGGGGCGCATGGTTTTTCAGTATCTGAAATTGACCTTCTTCTCCTGGTGCAGTTACACTGACAACCTCCCCCGCAAAATAGAGCTTCTGGGGAGTGACAATCTCTATATTGAACCCTTTATCGGAATTCGCCATGATTCTTGCTAAGTTTAGAGCGTTTTTGCTTTCTCAATGGCTTCCTCAATGGTTCCTACAAGGTAGAAAGCACTTTCCGGAAGATCGTCATGACGGCCGGCAATAATCTCCTTGAATCCTTTGATGGTCTCCTCAAGTTTGACATACTTTCCTGCAAGACCGGTAAAGGCCTCTGCAACAAAGAATGGCTGAGAAAGGAAGCGCTGCACTTTTCTTGCTCTGGAAACAACAAGCTTATCCTCATCGCTCAGTTCATCCATACCGAGAATGGCGATGATATCCTGAAGATCCTTATAACGCTGCAGAAGCTGCTTTACTGCCTGTGCGGTATCATAATGATCATCGCCGACAATGTTCGGATCAAGGATGCGTGATGTTGAGTCAAGAGGGTCAACCGCAGGGTAGATGCCAAGCTCTGCAATAGAACGGGAAAGCACTGTTGTTGCATCAAGGTGA
>CAIVSG010000140.1 GCA_903908555.1 uncultured Chlorobiaceae bacterium
CGTTGACACAGACAATCCCACTTTCAAATTCCTTGATGCCTAATGCCACCGCTGCGCGACTCCAGCCAAATTCATATTCGGCAACCCGTGGCTTACCGTCCAGTATGGTTAGCACAACATCTCCCATTGCTTGGCGCCGACCTGGCCACGGTATTAAGGCAACCAGTCGAGTAATCAGCCCTGCGATCTCAGGTGTTATGCCGTTGCGGTTCAGTACAGAGGTCTTCATATGCAAGTTCTCCAGTTTTTACGTTGCAGTATGAAGATATTATAATAGGCATATCAGTATTTACCAAATCCCTTAGTTCTCCTTATTATTTTTTATTGTTGTTACAAAATTCGGCACTACAGGCTGTGAGGGTGCAGGTCGTGTCCATCCAATTGTCAACAACCTGTCAACATGTCCGGGGAAATCCCAGGCATCTTCCTCTACTCCATCCGGATTAACCAGCCTTATCCATTTGTCCTTAACTTCTACCGCCATTACTCTCTCCGTTGTAGTTATCAGCACGCCGTTTCAGCGTCGCCGTCTTGGGTTTGATATTCAACTCTATACACTATGTCCAGTCTTGTATGCTGCACAGCCGTTGTGGTTACATGCTGCCGGTCAGACCCCGAATAGACCAGGTTAAAAGCAAGGCCATTAAAGAACCGGCCACCCGCGATATCAGCATAGAGTGCAGCTTCAATTTCAGCGAATGCGCTCCCTGTCAGCACCGTATCATCACCTTCGACAACAACACCAAGGTTCAGCCTTACCGACTTGGATGTTCCGTCTATTGTCCCGCCAATAGCCCCCTCAGCTCCAAGTGAGATACAGAGTCCCGGCATCGTTGCAGGAGTGAGAGGATGTAAACGCGATCGGAAAACTTTTGCTCCAGTCGTTTCAAGTCCTGTCAAAATTGTTACAGCCCGGTCAAGGATCTGTGTTTGTACGTGGCTCATCAGGCTGGCTTTTGAATTTGCGTTTTAACACTCACCAGAATCCCATACGTCCACGACCCTTTTCCCTCTGCCAGATAATCATCCTGCACCAGCTCGATGCCATCAACACCTCCATCAGGCTTATACCCGATAAGCCGGAGCGCTGCAAGGTCAAGCAGTTCATAAATCCCTGTTCCGGTATCCCGCGCCTGCAATGAATCGGAAAACACCAGGCATTCATACATCATTGTTCGATCCTGCACCGTAATACTTCCAACCACCCGTTTGGGGGAATACTTCGACCCGGTATACCGTACCACAACCGCTCCGCTCGATGCCAGAGCAACGAGTATCTGCTCAGATGGTTGTCGAGGATACGACTCAATCTTCACCGGCACTTCAACCGTCGATCCATCAGCTTTCGGCATCACCTTCACCAGATTCGGCGCCCCGGTAATCACTGCACCAAGCCGGGCCTTGATCGAATCTTCGATTTCAGTTATAATGCATGGCATTTACTTACCCTCTTTTGGATTCCTGACAACAGCTTGCGCAGGTTCTCCACCACCAATCTTATCGTTCAGAAACTGCTCAGAGACAATCCAGAACGGCGGATCAATCCTTGCTTTTTTCACCTTCACAGCCTTCTGCGTCTCATCGTAATATTCCACGCTGGTCGTGATCTGCTCAATACCCCGAAACATCACATCAGTCCCTGCAAATGTTAACTCTGTCGGTCGTATGGAAGGCAAAATGCTGCACCCGCCAAGCGTCAGTAGCACCGATACCAGGAGAACTATTTTTTGTGCAATGCGTCCCATAGCTTTGAGCTTTTGATTGTTTCCACAACACGCTTCTCCTCTGCAGGAGTGGCCACCGATACCGCTTTCGTTGTGGCGCTGTATTCCGGAGTCTTGGCAGCTTCATTGATCACCTCGACAGCCGTATCTTTAACCAGCGTTCCAACCCAGCTAGTGAGGCGGGAAAAGACCGCACTCACCATTGCTAAAATTGCTGTCCACATATCAACCAGGGATATGAAAAGCAGAGCGAACCTTCGCAAGGATAGGCTCGATTACTGCATCATCAATTGGTGTTGCAGTGCTGTCAACAAGCTCCTGAAGCTTATCAAGCACTGAGTCAGCAGCGGCTTCAACCTTTTCATCAGGCACATACGTCAGCATTGCCTTAATTGCAGTCTCAAGAAAAGAGGCTACGGTAGTTTCAAGTACATTCGACATAACGGTCTCCGTTGTTATTGTTGTTGTAGTTAATCGACCAGTTCGAAATGAACTAGATCGTCAAAAGCATTATCCTTCACTCTCGTATCCTGATCCCAGTCTCCACCCCAGCGGAGCGTTATCCCCATACTCCGCGCCGTAGTAATCACGACACCGGCGAAGTAAGTCATCCTCTCACGGTCCATCCAATCAATAGGCGCTTCCTTTCTTTCAAACGGACCGGCATCAACAGCCTTGCTTGGATTTGGGTTATGCTTACTCTTTGGGAATGGAGTCTTCGAATTACCCGCCATAACCGCTGCATCCTGCTCCGCCTTTGTACGGATACCACACAGAATCACACAGTCGAAATACTTGATCACCTCGCTGAAAACTGCCTGCAACCGAGGATCCGCAGTCGCTAATTTTTTCTTCGATGTATCACTGAATATTGGCATCTGCGTCAAAATCGGTTATCAGTTACGGGCACAACCCCGTTAAATCGCGTTAAATGGTACTTTAGCAGCCATTATTCCCTACAGAGGCGAACATTGGCGTGTACCAATAAGAAAAAACCGTCCTGAGCCGTTTATAGCTCATCTTGATCCAGCCCAATCCGAGGGTAATCATCGTCCAGTAACCCCCCGGTAAACCCCTGGCGAAACCGCCTCCTTGTATAGTTCACTCTTGGCCCCTGCGCCTCTGCAACAGTGTCTGATCCGGAATCAATCCGGAACGTGTTCTCCGTTATCCCTTTCAGCTTTTCCGTCAGCCTTTTATAGAGCTGCGTCATTGCGTCCGACATCTTGTCTCCCAAACGCCTGGCATACAAGTGGTACTTCATCAACTGCGCCGTCAGCTCCTTGATCTCATCCGGAACCGGACTGAAAGGCAAGGTGTAGAGCCCACGGCAATACAGATGGACATCAGCAACCGCAGCTGTGTTTGCCGCCATAAGGTTCGCTATCGCCGCAGCATCAAGTGATCCAACCCCATAGTCATCACACATCTCAATAATCTTCTGCAGGGGCATTACCCCCTGCAGATAAGTCAGGTCAACGTACAGCATCAGGCAAGTCTCACGCCAGGCAATACTGCAGCAGGCCGTACACCAAGTACCTGCGAGTCAGTCTGCAGCTCAACCGTCTGCTCAAAGAAGTTTCCGTTCTGCACCACTGGGTACACTTTCAAAGCATTTCTTGTGGTCATAAGCGACAGTTGCGCCTGCTCCTCAGAGCGGAACGCATAGATGCTTGAGCAGTCAGTGCTTGTTCCTTTCGTCTCCGTCTGCGGCAAGATTTCAGATCCATCAAACTTGAACCCGGCATGGACAACGGGAATACCTGCATAGGTGGTAATCCGGCGACCAAACTGGTCAATGGTCGAATCGCATTCAGATGCAGCAAATGAAGAGAGCCGCGACCATACACGACTATTCATCACCAGCAGCTGAGCGCCGCTTTCAACTGACTGAATAAGAATCTGCAGCATCTCCTTAAACTTCTGTTGAGACGATACCGCGGCATCACTGATACCTGCAGTAACCTGAAACCCGTTTGTTCCGGTATCAGTCAAGGTCTGACTGGCAGCAAGAGCCGCAACGATTTTCTTGAGGCCGTTAAACTGAGCCGGTGAAGCGGTGCTATCACCAGTGATGAGATACTCATTAAGGTTACGGCCCAAGGTCTTGCCGAAAGCCGCAAGTTGCCTCTTTAATTCGGAGGGAATATCACCGCCACGCTCTTCGTATGCACGGTCAAGTTTCAGAGTTTTACCGAAAATCTTGAGCGCATAGTCAGCATAATCAGGAGTCCCTTCAGTCTTGGAGGCGAAATCATTGGAGATCGTCCTGAACAGTCCCTGCGAGTCCACACTTGCATCCTTCCGCACCTTGGCAGAACCGCCAGGCATGTAGAAAAAATGCACATAATCAAGTAATGGGGCCACTTTGCGCACTTCACCAAGCACCAGCCTAGTAAGTTCATCACCGCCCGAAATTTCATAGAGTAAAGCCATATCTCGAATCGTTAGTGTTATTAAAAATGGTTATTTGCTATCGGGCCCCTGCTTTAGCCGCCTCGAACTGTTGTGTCAAAACCTCAACGACAGGGTCACCTTTCGAAGTCTCTGTTTCCACAGATTTATCCTTGGTGGCAACCTCCTCAAAAACGATCTGAGGCTTTGCCCCGGCAAGCAGCTCTTTGAGCACGTCAAAGCTCGTTTTCTCAACCTTGGCCCCATCAAACTCAAACTGCCGTGGCTGAGCACCGTGCAAGTCCGTGAGGATAGCGACAATCTGGTCTTTGATCTTTGGCGTAATCACCGCTGGATGTTCAGCACAGAATCCAAGGATCTCTGTCTGCACCTTCGAAGCTTCAGTTTCACTCTGCCTCTGCAAGAGTGCTGCATTTTCTGCCCTGAGCCGTTCAAGCTCCTCTTTCTCTTTTAGATCCATATCAGTCTCAAATTGGTTAGTATTGTTGTCAGCAACTTCTTTGTCCTGGTTGTCAACTGGAAGCTCAAGCTTCAGAAAGTCGATCACGTAGGATGGCAGAAACTTTTCTGCAGCATCGACGCCGTTTGCTTCAATCTCTTTATCCCGCATTTTCTGGAACACTCCAGCAACGTCCTGCATCCAGCTCTGCAGCTGCCATTTCCAAGAGACGTCAAACCCCTCAACCGGATTCCCGAGGTCTGAGGCTTCAAACTCAACCTCTTCGGTATAGACTGCCGGGACATTGCTCGATGCTTCAAAAGCAGCTCCAAGGCCAACCACCGCAGGGTCATCCGTGAACCCGATGTGTACAATCTCACCAAGCTTCCCGAGTCCAATCGATACCTTATCGCATCCAGCCTTTTTAAGACTGGCAATCCACTCCTTCGCAAAATCAAGCGGCTGAGCGGTCAAATAGGTGCGACCATCTTCCTCAAACACCTCAACGCTGTTTCTGTCAGCATAGCCAAGCACCGGCAGGTTGTTCTGCGGGTGGCGATAGGTGTATGGGATTTTCAGTGGGCTATTAGCCTTCGTTGACTCAAAGACACCAAGCACCTTCTCTTTCGGCCAAACCGGTGAGTTTTCATTCTTATGCACTCCGGAAGCAAATATTTTGTGGCGTTTAAAATCCATGCATCGTGGTATTCAAGTAATGGCAAAAACTAAATGCTGCGGAGCGGCAGCGTCTCAATAGCTCCTTTAATTACCTGCAACTTATCCCCCCGAATTGGCAAAACTTGCATGTTCCGTTTCCGGGAAAACTCTCATGGAAAGTGCTCTCTACAGTTCAGCCAACTATCAGGGCTACCTTGATTCAGTATCTAAAACGCATAACCCATAATTATGACAGAAGTAGGGTCACAAGGATTTGTAGAACTCGCTTTACAGCTTGGCATTGCAGTACTGCTCTTCGGAGCGCTTGTTATCTTTTCAGCCGTAACCCGGCACTGGATTAAAACCGAGCAACTCCACTGGACAGAAGAGTTCAAACTCCGTGAGCAGAAAGATGCAGGTGATAAGCAGATGCTGACCAGCCTCATCGAAAAGAACTTCGCGATACTGACCGACGTAATGAAAGACAGCCGTGAACAGATCCACGCAATCACCCAGCTGGTCGAACGGATTAAGTCGATGCAGACTCATTACGACCAGGCATTTCGAGACCTCTTCAACAAGCATGATGAACACACGAAGCGTCCTTGCTTCGAAAGCTTCAAATCACACATCGAAAAAAGTCAAAAACAATGAGTCACATCCGCGATCTGAAACTCGGTCAGCTTGAAGGCTTGCGCCGCTCAATTTCCTCTCTCGATTCAAAGGCCGCAATCGCAATAATCGCACTGGAGCTGAAAATCTATAACAAAAGCGACTTGTCAACGCTCGATGTCGAAAGCATTCACCAGGCAGCACAGGATTTAAAACTCTACGTTACTGACCTTCGTATTGCCAAAAAGCAAGCAAACGACCTTAACGAAGAGCTGTATGGCTAAGAAAGCAGAGCTTTTCAGCGAAGCCGAACGGCTGTACGTGCAGGAGCATCTCGGTCAAGCCGATATTGCGGACCGCCTTGGCGTCGCTGAGCGTACCATCCGGTACTGGGCAAACGAAGGCAACTGGGCAGAACGTCGTGGCAACTTCAGCGAAGCGACCGGAAAGACCCACGAAAAGCTCTATAAGCTTATCCAGGTGTTGACCGATAAAGCTGTAGAGAGTGCCGAAAAAGGCGAAGAACCAAGCCAGTCACAGCTCTACTTCATTGGTAAAATGGCCCCGCTCCTGCTCAAGCTGCAGAACTACGAAGAGTCATCAGCCCCACAGAAACAGGACGAAGCCGACAAAGCAAAAGCTGCAACCCGGTTCGAAGACGTTATGCAGGAAATGCAGAAAACCTTAATGCAGCTTGGCCTTGGTTAAAAAAGCCATACATCCAGAGGAACTCCCTCGCACCGCCACCATCATCGAGGAAAAGGTTTTCATGCCTTACCAGATCGATGTTATCCGTGATGAGCATATTGCGCAGCTGGTGGAGAAAGGCAGGCAGGAGGGTCTCAGCTGGGCACTCGCATACAAGTCCTACAAGTGGACAGGCAGGGAAGGCCGGTACCCGACATTCTTCGCAACCAAGACAAGGATCCTCGCCAAGCAGTTCATTCAGGACTGTTCAGCCTGGGCAAAGCTCGACCGGATGATCAAGAGCGCAATTGATGCCACCTACGAAGACGAAATCAAGGTGTTCAACTCCGCCACCGAAGAAGAAGAGACCGTCAATACCTACAACATCCGCTTCCCGAACAAAATGGAAGTGACTGCCCTTTCAAGCAACGCTGATGCAATGAGGGGATGGCGAGGCTATAAAATCGCCGATGAGTTCGCGATCCACAAGCAGCAGCCAGAAATGCTCGATGCTATCCTGCCATCAAGGATGTGGCGCTTTCCATTCGCGTTCGTCAGCACCCACAAGGGCATAAATTCCGAGTTCAACAAGCTGATCAAGAAATACAAGAAAGGCGACCTTGGAGCGGACTGGAACCTTATCTCGATCCCGATTCAGCGAGCCGTCGCTGATGGCCTCCTGGAGAAAATCTATAAAAGGCCGTTTACTGAAGAAGAACGTCAGGAATGGCTTGCGAATCTCGAACGTGAAGAAGGACAACGCCGCTGGAAACAGGAGTACTGCTGTATCCCTGAAGACGAAGCAGGCGCATTCTTCTCTTACGATCTTCTTATCGCCTCTGAAATGGACGGCGTTCTCTACGACGATATCCAGAAGTTCAGCGGAGCAACGCAAGAGCAGGAAGCTCTGAAATGGTTTGAGAAAATCGCCGCACTGATAAAATCTGACGGTCTCGGGAAGTTTTATATCGGCATGGATATTGGTCGCGACATCAACTATACCGTACTCTGCCTGATCGAAGAATTTGCAGGCATCAAGTTTATCCGCGCACTCGCAGCGCTTGAAAAAATTCGGTTTCAGGTGCAGCAGGATTGCGCAAGGATCTGGATCAGAACCGACCGGTTCCGCCGGGCTTGTGTCGATAACCGGGGTATGGGCCGTGAAACCGTCGAACGCCTTCAGCAGGATTTCGGGCCGTACCTGGTTGAAAAAATCGACTTTAACCTGGTACTCAAAGAAAAGATGGCCTATTCCGTCTACCAGGGACTGACAGACCGCCTGCTTAAAATCCCTATCAGTGATACAGTCCGTGACGATTTTCACAGCATCCGGAAAGAGACCACCGATGCCGGAAACGTCCGCTACGTCGCAAAGGTGAACGATACCGACCCGAACTCACACGGCGATTACTATACAGCCATTTCTCTCGCTGACCACGCCACCGGTAATGCGGCAACCGATATACCGGATGCCATAAAGACTACCAGTAAACTACCCGACCGCAAAGAGCGTATGGAAGCCCTGCTTGAGGGATACGACAACTCTTTCCGGGCACAATCAATGAGATCCTATGAATAAGATCAACACAGCCAAAGTCATACAGGACGAAATTGCTATCCGGTCAATAGCCGAGGGACTGCTCGACGTTACCAAACTGCTCCCTCATCCAAGCAAAGTGCTCAAGAGCATCGTCAAAACCATTGAAGTGTTTGAAACCACCATCAAACAGCCCGACATTGCAGCCGTTTCAAGGCGGTTTCGCGATGGCGTCAAAAAGCTTGACTGGGATGTATCAAGAGTAACCCAAAGAGGCGAACGAGCAACCTTTGTCAAAAGCGTTTGCCGTGACATGAACCTCAACGGTATCATCCCGGCAGCAGTCAGCGCAAGGGATTTCGGCTTTACTGTCCTTGAAGCTCAGTGGTCGCAAGTTGGCAAATACAGTGTCATCACCGATCTGGTTGAAAAGCCCCGTGAATGGTTCCGTTTTAACCTGGCAAATGAGTTGCTGCTGATTACCAGGGTAAACCCTGAAGGAATCAAAGTTGATGAAGTATATCCCCGAAAGTTCATCGTCATCCAACACGAAGCCAGCTACAAAAACCCCTATGGCAATGGCCTGCTTGACGAAGCCTACTGGTACAGCAAAGGACTCGCGGCAAACTTCGAGTACCACCTGTCTTTCCTCGAAGACGATGGCCGTGACCACTGGTTTGGCTGGGTGCCTCCCGGCAGTGACTCAGCCTATGAAGAGAAGGTTGAACTTGCACTTCGCAGGCTACGCAATGCCGCGGTCGCTGTTATTCAAGAAGGCACCCGCATCGAGAAGAATGAAAATAAAGGGCGCACAAGTACCAGCGAATCTTATGAGGTTTTCAAGCACAGTTGCCGGTCAACCATCAATATGCTCTGGCTTGGCAGCGACTTGGCGGCCTCTCTAACCGGAGTAGGAAGCTACGCCAGCAGTAAGACAGGGCAGGATATTCAGGACGATGCATTAGAGTCAGGAAAGGAACTGCCCGAACAGGCAATCAATCAGGCCATCAAATGGATGGATGAGGTAAACACCTTCCCCGGTGATGCCGCAGAGGAAGTTGCTTTTTATCTCTACAAAGCCCCAACAAGCGACAAGGAGCAGGCTGAGATCGACCAGATTTACAGCAATGCAACCGGCAAAAAGCCAAGCCCGCAGCTGCTTGCAAAACGAGGCTACGAAGAAGGTGACTTCGAGGATACTGCTCTTGCCCCGGTACCTGTGCATACCTTTGAAAGCGGCTACAGCATGCAGCCCCTCTTCAACGCGGTTGAAGGTTTAAAAAAAAAGTACTGACCGAGAGCGAGTCCAAGCTCCTCAATCCAACGCCCGATAAAGTATTTATCAATGCCTGGTCAACAGCCATTGAACAGGCGTTAAACGATGCATGGAGCCAAGGAGCCAAGAGTGTCGATTACTGGCTGAGTAAATCCGACAGTACCACATTCGAGGCCAAAGACATCACCCTCCGCTTTGGCAACAAAGACGCAGCGGCTTTCCATAAGTTCAAAGCCTTCTGCAGCGCAGTCATTACCGATGATGAATTATCACAAGCAGTCAAAGAGAGCCTCAGCTACTCGCTGGAGCACGGTACCAGTTTTGCAGATTGGCGCAAGACTGTTGACCAGGTGTTTGATCAGCACGGTGTCACCAAGCTTAACTCCTTCAAAGCCGAAACCATTTACCGCAACGAAACCGCAATGGCCTTTGGAGCAGCACAGTTTGCGCAGCTCCAAACCAGTGCCGAGAGGTTCCCTTATTGGCAGTACGTAACCGCAGGGGATGAACGAGTCCGGGAAAGTCACCGGGTGCTGGATGGCAAAATTTTCAAGGTGAGTGATAGTGAGTTCTTTCCGCCACTTGGGTTTAACTGCAGGTGCAGGGCAATCCCCGTCAGTAGTTACAAAGCGAAGCGCCTTGGCATTACAAAACCGGATATCATCACCCCCGAAATGAAGGCCAACCTTCAAAACGCTGAGTTTATCGGCGACAAGGTAGGGAACTTCGCTGACTGGCTAAAAGTAAAGATGGCAGAACTGCCGGAATCGACACAAACGATCATTACAGAAAGGCTTGCTGAGATTGAACGTGAAATGTTTAGTGCTCAATACAGCACCTATGTCACTGACAGCAATTACAACACAATCGCCGTCAATGAAGGAACTGGAACCTTTGTAGTGAAGCATATCAACGCCGATAAATCCGGTCTTGTTGCAAATATCAGTGCAGCAAAACGACTTCAACAAAATGGCTACTCAGTAGTTATTCAGGAACATATACTCGCACAATACAAGGTAAACCCTGAATTCCTCATTATCGATCAAAATGGAAGAATCTATGTGTCAGACCTAAAAACCCCAGACCCTACAACATACCAATCTATCGAAGGCGGAATAAAGAATGCTCTCCGAAAGGCTGTAGAGCAGCAAAACCTAACCCATGTTGTCATCGATATCATTGCCAATGAATCAATAGAAAGCATTGCCCAAGGTCTCGATAAAGGGTTCCTGTACAATGAAGCTATGATGAAAGTTATTGTAATAAAAAGGAATAAGGCGGCAGAGATAACAAGAGAGATGTACAGAATGGGAAAAATAACGGAAGAGTTGACGAGAAGATTGGAATAAAAAAAGCGGGGCAGGGAAGACCGGAGCCTTTCCCCCGAACTTGCCAGCATTACCTGCACTCGTTCACCCGCAACAGAATTGTACACAAAAAACCGTAAAAAAACAAAAATGGCCGACTTAACCGAAATCCTCCGCAACAGAAGCCACAACCAAGACGCTATGACTGCCCTGATGCTTAAAGTCAAGGCAGAAGACGTGCGACATATCGCCGTAGAAACCCTTGGGAAAAGCAACGAAAAAGAAGCCTGTATTGAATCCGGCAAATACCTCACAAAAGCCACAGCCATCGATATCGAGGCCGCTATACAGGAGCTGGAACGCACCAAAGGGAAAAAGTACACAGGAGATCTCGCGTATGCCGGGATCCACGAAACCCTGCATCAAGGCGGCATAACCCGTGCAGAACTCCCTGAATGGTTAAAAGCCTGCAAACAGACAACCTATTGCAGCGGACACCGCTACCAGCCACTGCCATCTCACGACGAAGCCTGGCAAACCTACAGTAAAGTTCACTCCGAACTGATAAGCAAGCGCTTTGCAGCCGAAACCCTCAAATACAAAACCCCTACAGTCAAGTTGCTTGATACTGAAATTATTCAGGCAGCTGCATGGGGATTCTGGGACGATATGAGCAAAAACCTTAAACGGCGTTTATTTTACCTTCTGCCAGTCGATAAGCAAAGCTCAATCATGGAGCGGTGCCAATCACCAGCAGAGAGAATGAAGGAAACCCGCATCTACTACGATAAAATGAAGGAGGTATTCTCATGAGTGGCTACAAAGATTTTATCACCGTTAAAATCATTGGTCTTGAAGAAGCAAAGTTTAAGCTGAGCGAGATACCAAACGTCATCAATACCACACTTAAAGATCAGGAAACCCTTTCTGATATAGGTAAAGTCCTTTTAGGAAGCGCCGTCACAACTATTCGAGCAGGCGGAAGGCCAACACCATACAAGCCCCTTGCAGCAAGCACAGTCGCCGCAAAGATTCGGAAGTACAAAAAAGACAGTGGAATCCTTATTGGTCGGGGAACGATGCTCGATAGTCTTAAATATGAAGTTGATGGTGGCCAACTCTACCTTACCAGTGTCGGATACCTCAAATACCATCAATTCGAGGAAGGACGCACAAGAGCAAACTTCCCGGCAAGGCCAGTCTGGGGAGTTCTGGAAGAAGATGCTTTAGATATTAGTGACATAATTATTGCAGGAATCAAAAGAAATTTGTAAGGTTTTACATCACACCTTACAAACATATGGCCTATAACAACGAACTGCTCGACTTTTTAGCCGCTGAACACGGCGACTTGGTAGCAAAATCCGTCCAGGAGAACTTTGGCGGACAGGATATCTATATCCGCATCAAGCCGGACGATAAACAGGCATATATCACCGAATGGTATGGTAAAAAAAGCATCCGTGAACTCAGCCGTGAACTGGGATGCAGCATGCGCACCATCCGGCACCGCCTCACGCTCCCAATCTCAAAAGGCCAGCAAAGCCTATTTTAAATTATGTATATCTGTGATAAATGTGGTGCTCGAATTCTCGAAACCTCAAGGTTTTGTCCTCAATGTGGCGACCCGGTAACAGAAGAAGACATAATTACGGACGCGTCATTAAATACCGGTGTTTCATTAGTCAAAATTTCCTTTGGGTATAGCTCATCACCGAACTATTCGATAGCTATCGATATTTGCAAAAAAACTCCCTTCTATCAGCAGCTCGGAGAAGGAAATAAAGTATTACATGTTCTAACATTACCTATAACAGAGATTGAACTTCTCATCAATCTTTTTGAACTTGTTGGCAGTTGGAAATCATCAAAGATGCTTATTGATGGTCATAGTTCAACAAAAAAAGATCTTGTATATAAAGGGCCTGGCTGTTTTCGAAACAGGGAAAAATCTTTTAATCCAGAACAGTACTGCTTTGGTGAAAGATGGTTTGAAGCGAATATATGGGGATGTAAACGTTTAAACATGCCCATTAATGATTATAACGGCGGATGTTTTAGCTATGGAAATTTTGACCGATATGGAGCATGGAATCTTGATAAGGAAAAAATAAAACATGAGCTTGAGCTTGGTATTCAAGAAAATCAGTATTGTCCTGTATTGAATCGGACATCTATAATGGACACGCTTGATAAGCTCCCTGAAGCTATTGATCCAAAAACAGACGATAATTGGGTTTACAGGAAAAGTGAAGTATATAAGGATGGTGAGTATACGAGTATAGCTACAGGAATAGCCCCCGCCATTAATAACCTGAAAGTCGATAATTATGTTATTGGGAAATATAAACCGATCTGGGATTATGAAGAAGCGATTCCTACTTCAAATGAAACTCAAAGCTCACCCGTACCTACGCCACAGAATACCGACCAAGAACATGAAAATAACTCAAAATGGATATATATATGGTCTTTTATAGGAAGCATTCTCGCTATCTGTGCACTTACTATTATGTTATCTAAATGATTTTCTCCCCTCTTGAGCAATCATCATCTCAAGAGCCTTCTTGATCCTGCCAACACCATCCCGCTCGATCCACTCCGGAGTCCGTATATCAAATCTGTTCGTCAACCACTGATGGTAAGCCTCCAACGCAGCCGTCCGGTTTCTTTGCCAAGTGACACTCACCCACATCGCTTCCAGCATCCTCAATTGCTTCTGTGTTGCCATATCAGCCGACCGGCCACGCAACTCGCTGTATGGCTTGGCCATCCTGAACTGCTTCTTTTCAGGAATCGCATCCACAAGCTTTTGAAGAAAGTCACAAACATGCCTGGCATCCGCAATCGACAACTCCTTGCAACTCGCAGCGCCATACCCACCAAGCAAAGCCCGGTAATCATCCTCAGATATACCCGCAAGGCCCTGCAACGTCTTTACCCGCCTTATCAACATCGGCGGCAATACCGGTAAATATCCCTGTGACTCTGTCATAATGCTTTCTCGATGATTGATAGCCCTTCAAGCTTTTTATACTGCCTGATCAAGGCTGCGGCCGTAGAAAAATTAAAATCGAAAGTCTCAAAAACTTTCACCTCCATGTACTTTGCTAGCGTCTCTTCAATTAACGCCCTCTTCTTTTTACTTGGAGCTTTCTCTATCATAGCTTTCCCTGCTCGATACTGTTTAAGCCCAATCCGATGAGTCCTCTTCCGCCAAACCTTTTCTGTGAATGGGTCAAAAAGAGGACTACTCCTGTAACCCCATGCAGGATGTAGGCGATCATCGATAAAAGGGCAAAGAGCGAAAACTTTCCCTTTTGCTGACAAATTCCTCCATTGGACAGTGATACGTCGCCCGTCAAGAGAAAAGTTCACACAGGCATACTGGCTGTTCAGTCTTTCTTCAATTTCTATCCACTGTGCTGGTGTTATACTCATTTTTATCTGTTTAAATTCGACAAGTAAATCTAAAAAGAGCTCAAACTGGAGTGTGTTCCGCAGGGCCTGCAGCATTCGGTTATCCTGCCCATATTTGTTTTTTTCTGTGCTGTGCTCTTTGTTCTGTTGGCCGGATTCGAACCGGCATACATCGTCATGTCTCGTGTTCTGTATGAAAGGGATCTGCAATAGCCTTCATATCTGAATCCCAGCAGGGGAAACTTCTTCACGGGAGTCTATCCAATTTCTCCACAACAGAATCCAACTACTCTAAGCCTCTTTCACCGTCACCTTCTCAAGCTTTTCCTCATCAAACAGCACCGTTACCTTCATCCGCCTCATCTTGCTGCAGGCAATCCTTCTTTGATCCGGAGTTTTAATGTCACCCATCATTGCATCATAAATACCCTGCAGGGCAGTTGGAAAGAACGCATACTTACGCCCTATATCCCACATTGGTTTTCTGCTGTTTTTCGCGTGATCAATCCGGAGCATAAACTCGTCACCAACACGTTCAATCAAAAACTGACGTCCTTTCATATCAGTACCCCTCCTTCAGCAATGCAACCTTCGCTTTCATCCCTTCCTCAATGTCCCCGCCATCCACGTCGCCTGCCATCACAAGCAAATCAACAACAGCAATCATCCGCCCAATCTCACAGCCAAGCTGCTGCCGTATCGCACGGGAATCTTTTTGCATAATCATCTTGCTCTTGATACTCAGCACCGCCGACGCATTTGCTGCCAGGTGCTCAAGCGTCCGGGGAAGGTCCAGATACTTCGGAGCCTTAACCGTGCGCTCAAAGGTCGGGTATCCCACCTGCACCGCCATCCCATTATTGCCGTACTCCCTCTCAGCTGCAAGCCGTGCAGTGATAGCATCACCCTTCTCATCAAAATATTCATGCCACACCTGCTTCTTACCCTTGTGCAAATAAGCCCGCCATTTCCGTTTTGCAGGGCAGTACGATACACCGGTGACATTGCGCTCATCAGTTAATGCGATCTCCACACACGCCGCCGCCGAAGGCATCAGCTGGGCCACCATCGTCGTAGCCCTGATATTTGCTCGTTTTGATCTGCTCAAGAAACACCTCCTGCCGACCGTCCGTAGCGATAGTCAATTCCGAGATAGTTTACTCTCGACCCAATACTTTTACCCTTTCGGGCTACCGATTCAGCCAGGTAAAACGTATCACGAATTGCAACACCAACAAGTATAAGCGCACACCCCACAACAGGCCGCAGCAGCTCTACACTCCACCGCAAAAAGGTTCTCCATTGATAGAGCAAAATGAGATTTCCACTGACAATAAAACCGCAAGCCACAAAGAACACGATCTGAGCGGCAAGCGAATGTTCAGGAACACTATTCATAACGCCTCCATTTTAAATTGATCTTGACTCATTATCTGACAATCCTCTTCCATCTGCTTCAGCTCAATCGATGAGCGGACCAGACGGATAACCTTTTGAGACTGTAACGCCGTGGTAAGCAACACCTGCGCATCATACCTTCCAACAGGAAACGACACCATCAGCTCATCAACCAGCCCATTTACCGCCCCCTTCAACCGAGTCTGCAACTTCATTGCGCCCCTCCTGCCGTTTGTGACGTAAGCGGTCTCTTCTTCCACCCTTCGCAATACCCGAAATGAGGCTCATGCCCAAACCACTCCGTCCCTGCACGGCGAATCGTTACACCTTCATGAGTGACCAGCGTCATCTTGAAGTCACCACGCTTCAGCTCAATCTCGCACGGCATCTTCTTGCCGGCAATCGTCTTGACAAAATGCATCGGCTTCCCGCAAGCGGGACACAGCAGCACCGGCGCACCGGCAATGAATGCCTTGAGTTTCACAATCAAGCTGTTATCCCGCAAGGCAGAACCCTGCACCTGTTCGATCTGTCCTTCAATCATTGTGATGCCCTCCGGTTAAAAGATTTTTACAGACTCAGCCGTCTCGAAAATCATCCTGTCCGACAGAGCTTCACCACTCTGCAACTTTGGCAGGAGCTTATAAGTCAATGTCTCAAGAAACCGGGCAGACCCGCCACAAGCCTTCAGAAACGCTGAAGCATGCCCGTTCAACTGCGTAATCTCAGTGGCAACCAGATGCTGCACATCAGTCAGCCCGAGATCCGTAACCCGCATCCGCAGCTTAAACCGGTCAACCAGGTACTCATGCGACTTCCGTGCACGCGCAAGCATCGTGTAAAAGTTCTCCTGACCGATAAAGAGTAGCCCGGATCCAGCCCAGTCATTGATCTGACGCACAGCATCAAGCAAATCAAGGCTCAAATTTTCAGCTTCATCAATAATCACCAGACTTTTTGCCTGCTGCAGCTTCTCGCAAATCTTCACCAGCATTTCATAAGCACTCTTTTCCTGCACATCACAAGGCCCTGCAATGGCCGTCATTAGCTGCTTTCTGGTCATAAATGGCGATGTGCGCACATAAATAACGTTGGTATTGGATGCCGCATACATTTCAGCAGCTGTCGTTTTACCACGGCCACCAACGCCGGTAAGCATTCCCATCAGCCCTTGGTTCTGGCAGGTCTTTGCCGCAAGGAAAACAGCTTCAGACACTGACGTGGTAACCCTGCGGAACTTCCGGGCACTCTTGTTTCCGGAGAAAAACCGTTTCTGCAAAATCCTTTCCAAGGCAGAGCGAAGCGCAACCTCAAAGGTTTTATCCTCACCGGTTTTCGTGTACCTGCCCGCCATCCAGCTGGACAGCGCCGCACCCGAATACCCAGCTTCCTCAGCAATAAATTTTCTCGTTACCCCGTGACTACTGACGACCTCAACAAGGCGCCTGACCTCATCAGCCGTCATCTGCTGCACCTCTTCCGCACCAGGGAGAGTTTGCAATGGTGTTTGTGTAGTTTCGTTCATTATGGTATTGTTATTTGTTAGTGTTGTTGACGTTACCTCGACATTAGCGAACCGGATTAACTCAGGTTTGTGGTTGCAGCCTCAAACCTGTACCGGTTTTAATAATCATCTTCATCCCCAGAACTATAGTATTCAAGCTCTCGCTTGCAGTCCGCAACAGCCCTTTCTTGCTCTTCCTGCGCCGTTAAGCGATACCCGCCATCCGTCCCGGTCATTAGAGCCCTTTCCGCCTCTTTTTGAGCCTGCTCCTCAGCCGCTTTAACCTGTTGGCGTACCACATCAGGCATAACTTCCCCCTGGAGAAGCGGGGTAAACCCTTTTTCAGCAGCATTGAGCAATCCTGTTTTTGCTGACCGTCTTGTTGCCCGATGCAGGCTGTTCTTGATGTTTGCAGCCTTATGGTATTCCGCCACATCTTCAGGCGTACCAAGAAACTTTGCCGCTGGATGTATCCCGCCATTCGGGCAGTACTCCTGTGCAAAGCAGATAAACTCACCGTTAGGATGATAGACCGCAACGCCATCAATGCGGTCAAAATCGTACCGGACCGTCAACTCCCGCTGTCCCTTCGCCAAATCGTGCAGCTCAGGAGAGAAATAATTCCTTCCAAAAAGTGTTATCCCGTTTCGTTTCAGCGTTCTTGTAATCTGCGGCATCATTAAAAAGGTGAGTTCATCCCTCGAAATCAGTCGTTCCGCAAGCAGCTCCTTCTCCCGTTCCCGCAAGAGTACCAATCCCTCTTCCAGCGCTTCATAAGGGCTTTTCCCTCCAATCTTGCTCGTTTTGCTCGTTGGCCGCAGGTTATTTTCATGCATCCAGAGCGCTATCAGGTAATGAGCCTCAGCTATTGTTGGTGCCGTATTGAGTTGAAGCTTGGAAGCGATTTCCCGGTGCATATATTCCCCACGGCGAAGGTGTGCCGGCTTCATTGCAATGGATGTTCCGGTATAGTTTGGCATACTCCGTTCCATTTCAGCAAAGTTTCCCCAGAACCGCTCAATCGTCTTCTCTTGCCCGTTGTATGGCTTCGAGTAGTTAACCCCTTTAAACCCAAACGGCTTGAGCTGATCATAAAGGCCAAACCCACCAACAGCCTCCATCGTCAGTCCCTTCAATCCTGTGAAATATCTTGACTTAAAGGCTTTTCCATTATCAATGTTCATCACCCGCGGCACAAAAGCTAAAGCATCTTCACCCGTCAGGATGTTCCCCAGCCAAAGCATACTCCGACGCAGTGATGAAGCAATCGCGGCCGTATTTTCGCTTGGCATTATCTCCCATCCAAGTATTGCCCTTGAGTACTGATCTTGGTGGCTGATAAGCATCATCCGCATCGGCTTCCCTGACACGGGATGCTGGATCTGAAACGCAATCTTATGGCCATCCGAGACCATCACATCACCAGGCAAAATCCTGTCATTATTCCTCTTGATGAAAGGCGCACATTTGTCGTTATAGGCTTTTTCACCTTCGCGAGCCATTACCACCTGCGCTTCATTATTGATATTGTACTCTCTCAGGAACCGGCGCACCCGTCTTTCAGTAACTTGCTCAGCACCTCGTTCGTAGAGCTTGCGGTTCACCTTTCGCACCACTTCTGATATTTTTGGCTGATTTCCGTGGAGGTAGTACGCAAGTATCATTTCACCCTGCTCCATAGAGATACCAACGACAGCCGAACCCTCACGAGTGTAACGGTAGCTCGGAGCAAGGCATGAAGGCTGCCCTTTATTTGCTCGCAGCGTCTTGATCCAGAGGTCAATAGTTTTCCATGTTGTTACTCCAAGTCGTTCCAGCAGTACCGGCAACTCCCCAGCGGCATACCGGGCAATAAACGACTCCTTGGCATCCAATATTTTTCCGTGCTGAGCCTTTGCGATCGCCTTTTGATAAGCAGTTACCAGGTCGTATCGATCCAGCGCTTTTTGCCGCTGCTGCTCGCTCATTTCATCGAACGGTTTGCAGGTTTTTTCCGGCAATTCTTCCACCTTTTCAGGCACAAAACCGTGCTCTTTCCGCCACCGCATTTGAGCATCAATTGGTAGAGATGAAAGCGCAATTCGGCACTGCATTCCACCATTCCCCTGGACAAGCTGAGTGACGTATTTTCCAGCCTTACGATTCTTGTGTATGGCTACTTTTGAAATGCGAATGAGGTTAACACCTTCAGAAACGGAAATCCAGACTTCATTTCCTTGTAACTGATTGTATCTGTCTGAGTTATTACTGGTGTTAACCTCATTATTTAGGTTTACACCTTGGTTTACACCTTGGTTTACACCTTTTACTTGGTGTTTCATTTCAGGAAGGAATGCGATGATGTTACTCATACCACTTTCCTGAGAGTTTTTTTGAAGCTTTTGATCGATTCCTGGCGTGCTTGTAATTTCTTGTCAAATATTGAGGCAAGTACTGGATCAGGAACTTTAGACTTGAATAATGCGGTATGGATGTTTCCAGAATCTCTACCAAGCTCATCGGCGATCTCCTTTAGAATACCCCTGTATGGGTGGCGACGTAGATCAAGATTCTTCATGTTTTTGCTTTTTACTATCTTGTTATTACCTTGTGATAAATAAAATATGCACAATTGCACACAATAACGCAAGCAAATAATGTACAAATGAGCACAATAGGCGAAAGAATAAGGGCTTTCGCTACTTATAAGTATGGTAAAATCAATGATTTTGCTGACTCTCTTGGTATGGGTGCACCAAATGTGCAAGCGTACATGAGAGGTGCACGCAAGCCTGGTTCCGCTGTACTTCAGAAGATCCAGAAGCTCGGATGTAACCTTGATTGGTTATTAACTGGTGAAGGGGAGATGTATGCGGTAAACGATAATAAAACAGAGGATAAACAGGAGTTAAACGCTCCTTCAATAATCGATAATCTTTATTCAAACGCTATTGTAGAGAAAGAGAGGAAGTATCTCTTGCCAGCTGTAGGCAGAAGGATGGCAATACGTGATGAAGGGATACATGAAGGCGATCTGCTGATTATCGATCCAAACAGGCCCGCTGATATCGGCGATATCGTACTCAAAAGCACACCGGATGGCATGGAAATCGGAAAATTTTCTCCAGGCGAAAAACAACCGATGGGATGCCTTGTTCAACTCATCCGCTACTACCCAACCCCGATAAGCTGAATAAACCGGCAATATTTCTCAAACCAGATGTAAATTTGCTCACAAAACCGGCAAAAATCCGGCAATTCCGAAAGTGCAAAATTTTTACCCCAAAACCCCGCAAACCCGCACTATCAAAAGCGCTACGGTCTTCTCTTCTTCTTCTTCTATTTTCTGATATTGCCGGTCGCTTTATAGTAACAAGAGCAGAATAACAGGCAATATGAAATATTATTGAATATCTTATAAAATTCACTAAAATGCTTTCGCTCATTCTACCATATTAGGAGAAAGGAGTTTCGAGGCTCGATGCATCAAGGTATGCACCGAGCCTTGCGGTTTTAATGTACTTCCTGCAATTTTTTCTTCTTCTTTTTACGAATCTCCTTTCTTCCACCCACCTCATTCAAGAAATAAGCTGGTACACGTTCACTTCAAGAACGTAACCCTGCAAATAACCCATGGGCGCAACCCGATCATCCAGTGGGCCAGGGTTGATGTCCGGCATAGGTTTTTCATCAAAAGAGGGATTCAGTGCGGAGCGTCGCATTTGCCCATATCGTTTTTATTGTTCTTGATTGTTGGGATCATGACAGGGACTCCTTATCAGATATTTCAATCATAGATAGACCGGCAGGCGTTGTTATGTATCGCTGTTTCGAGCTTTGGGGTTTATCAGGAATGGATCGCTCAAGTAATCCCGCTGATAGGAGTGGTTCAAGATATTGTTTACGGAAGTGCTCACGGTCCTTGATTGCCGCTACCGCCTGCAACTCTTCCCTCGATTTCTAAACTGAAGCAGAAGCTTGGAGTATTGCCAAGACTTGCGGGGTATCCTTTTCATCCGTTAAAGTGATTGGACGGAAAAGAGCGGTAAAAAAGTTATCCGCAGCAAACGTAGGTTCTGGATATCCAAGTTCCCTTGCCCCGTCACGCATCCTTCGGATACCAGTTCCAGCTTTCTCAATAAAAGCAATGCGATGCAGCAAATCGGCAATCAGGGGATTGCGCCGCAAGCTTTTGTTCCCGAGATCTTCAGGAGAGATGCACCTTGCTTGTTCCTTTGAACAGCAGACAGGCCACATAGGCCTGATTGAAAAAATTGAAATCTATTTTACTTCATTCAGCAGAAAAGAAGTTCTGTGATTTTGATAAAAATCAAGTAACTTTCGGATGGCGATCTGAAAGGCTTCTCTATAACACTGAAAGGGGGGCTCTCGACTGAAGATGAGGATGCAGGTACGAGAATCTACAGACGGCTTACAAATTGCAGCATACCGACCGCCGTAAAAAACGAAACCCGGCAGTTTGAATTTCTTCAGGGACTACCGGGAATAAGATCTCAGGAATTTAGCATTCGATCTTGAATTATGCAAGTAGAAATCAAGTAATGAGGCATATGTTTGCTCCCAGGCAGTTCACAATAAAATTAACAGCGTTTAGCTTTTGCTGAAAAACCGTGGGCTTACGGTAAGCCGTTCGAAAAATACCAGCTCTATAGCTGATGATGGTCTTGTTTTTTTCATTTTCAGATGCTTCAGCACGGTTTATCCTTATTATCGTTCCTTTGCTTCGGGGTTTATCAGGGATAGTCAGTGCCAGTAGCCGACGGCGATGATTGCCTGAAGATTATAGTGTTC
>CAIVSG010000141.1 GCA_903908555.1 uncultured Chlorobiaceae bacterium
CACCTCATATTTGCTCATGTAAAAGCTGCTCAACCGCACTTGATGCTGGGTTTCATTCTTCACCCTCTTAGCTTCATCAACAGGGCTCCCCATCGTAAACTCCCCACCGCTAATCAATACGAAGTTTGCCGGCAATGCCGCTGGGGCCGCTTTTGCTGATAACGTTGCGCTAACAACCATAAACATTGCAAGAAATATGGCTGAAACGAGGATTCGAAAGCTCTTTGTTTTCATCTTTTGCCACTTGTTATGGAATGCATGAACAATCAAAGCGTCTACTACGCAATTTATTATTTATGAATGCGTTACACAAACAGGAGTTAATGCAACTCTATCGCATACGTGAATTTCGATATGCCGGGAAGTGCTTATGCAAGCGGGGAAGGAGAGTATGAGACGTTTTAAAAGACTACCTCAATGACTCAAGTACAGTTAGTCATAAAGGTTCCCAAACTCACATTCTCAAACAAATATCCACTATGCTTCCGTCTCAGCACTCTCCTTTATGCCTACTGGTAGCAATACTCCTTGATAAATTATAACATATATGCTATACTTATGCATGAGCTATCAAATAGGCTATTATAACAGTTCTGTTCAAACCAGCATAGATGACTGGCCCTCGGGGGTGTATGCGAGTTTTATCAAGATTACCGAACAGATAGAGCGTTCGGGGCCAAACCTTGGCTTACCATACACTCGAGCATTAGGCGATGGGTTATTTGAAATCAGAGCCAAAGGGCCAGAAGAAATAGGGAGAGCTCTCTTCTGTTGCCTGATTGACCGGAAGGTGATCATTCTTCACGGGTTTATCAAAAAGACCCCTAAAATTCCGATAAAAGATTTACGACTTGCGAGAAAAAGACTTAAAGAGATAAAATCATGAGTGACAATAACGCATATAACCCGATCTTCATTGATCCAAGCGAAGTCGCCGCAAAAAAGCGTGCTACCGATCCCGAGTTCAAAGTTGCCTATGATGCACTCGAAGATGAGTTCGCAGCCTTAGCCGCCCTGCTCGACGCAAGAGCACATGCAGGGCTCACACAAGCAGAAGTCGCATCACGTATGGGTGTATCGCAACCGGTTCTTGCCCGTATAGAATCGAGCCTCGGCAAGAAGGATCACTCTCCTTCACTGAACACTTTGCGGAGGTATGCCAATGCCTGCGGAATGAAACTGGTGATTCAAATGGTAGAATCCAATACAAGCAAGGCTGTTAATAACTGACCAAAAAGAAAAACGGCAGATTGACATTTCCTACCTGATAAAAGTCAATTGATTGAAGCTCTGATGCATCAAAGGGGATCCGGATCATCTTTAAACCAACTCCCGGCCCGGCAACTCTGTTCCACGATT
Source organism: uncultured Chlorobiaceae bacterium (assembly GCA_903908555.1). Lineage (GTDB taxonomy): Bacteria > Bacteroidota > Chlorobiia > Chlorobiales > Chlorobiaceae > Chlorobium. The sequence continues at coordinate 1,360 of CAIVSG010000141.1, forward strand.
CATTATATCAAAATACCTGCTGTAACTGAACAAGCGGTTTCGCTTCTGCTTAGTCAGCTCAGTCACAATCCCCAGACGGACAAGATGCTCAAGTGCTTTGTTCACAGTAGCATGGGTTATACCTGTCTTTTCAACAATCAGTCCTGACGTAGCAATCGGATGCTCTATCAAAACCCGGTGAACCTGCACGATGGATGCTGCTGCCCTGCCAAGCTCAATAATATTTGCCCGGTCTTTGTTCGCTAAATCGAGAAGCTGTTGAGCTGTCTCAACAGCCTGGGTTGCAGTAACAATGACAGCTTCAGCAAAGAAATCAAGCCATGCTTCCCAGTCACCAGTGAGGCGGACATTGTTAAGGAGTTCGTAATAATATTGAGAATGTGTCTTGAAATAAAGACTCAGATAGAGCATCGGCTGCTGCA
>CAIVSG010000142.1 GCA_903908555.1 uncultured Chlorobiaceae bacterium
AGCAACATCATAGTTACCTGACTTGGCAGCCTTCCAGATATAGCGCAGGCTTATCATCTCTTCCATACCGGGCATAATCGCAAGTTCTTCCGCGACAACCTCATTAGCACCGTCATGCATTAAAATTGAAGAGAAATAGGAATAAAGCTCGCCCCAGTTCTCCCTGATTTCCGCCAGAACATTAACCTCCATGGCAAAAAGATTCTTTTCAACTTCTACAGGTGTAGAAGATAGCTCAACGCTCAAAGCATCTGCAAGGCTGTGGGCCACATCGGTACTCATAATCAAAACACGTTGTCCTCTTCTGGCAATTGCTGTTGCAGTCGCAGCTGACACGGTAGTTTTCCCTACCCCTCCTTTACCCAAGTAAAGAATAATTCTCATGTTGATAATAAAACTATTGAGTGGACTTGATTTTGAACGAACACTGGTTACTGATGAGTTTGTCCCTCTTTATCATTTTCACCCTCAGTACGCTTTCCGGCATCAACTGCTTTTTTTTCAGCTGCATCATCAACACTGGTATCCAAAGCATGGTGAACGGAATCCGGCACCGAAGCTGTTACACCCTCTGCAGGTTGATTGACGGGGTCATCATCCGAAACGATCCTGATTTTTTTTCTTGGTGCAGCGTCAACACTTTTATCCACTTCATGCTCAACAATCTCTTTTGACTCCCTGACGTCGGGTCCGGCAGATTCCAGAGAAACGTCGTCCATATTCATCATACTTCTCACGATGGAAGGTGTGCTCTCCTCAGGAGTTTGGATCGTAATCTTTTTACGCTTCGGAGCGGCATCTTCTTCAACGTCATCGGCAATCCTGACTCTTCTTGCAGAAGCCGAAGTGACTGTATGTTCATGCTTCCCGACAATATCATTGCCGAAACAATCATCATTCAATGTTGCTTCATCATCACTTTTAATATTAATACTCTTTCTCCTCGTACCACCCTCACTATCGTCAGTATTACTGCGGCGTTGATTCCTCGGCACCTCATCCATTGAATCAGCTCCACCAGTTCTTGACGAACTTTTCGGCGCTGATTTCTTTCCTCCACCGGCAAAACTGGAAGAAAGTTTCATGAGTTTGCTGACAGAACCGATCATCCCATCATTACGCACGGCAGTTTTAACAATATTGAGCACAAAACGCTCAGCCTGTGGATTATCTGATATACTGATCACCAGTTCGTTAAGGGCGGTAAGCATACCAGGAACATGTTGAAGATCGCTCTTCAGCTGTTCACGAATTTTGAATGGAGCATCTCCAATCATCTCCTTTATAGATTCAGCAACTCTTTTCAATGAAGCCGGATCCTTGGGAAGGATGTTTTCAATTCCCTTTAAGGCATCAGCCGGAGAAAAACCAGCTGACTGGCGCTCTGCGGCATGCGCTCCACCTTGAGGTTGACCGCTGTATTGCTGAGGCTGTTCAGGAGTTGAATATCCGATATTTGCCTTGTACTGGTCAAGCAGATCCTGACCATACCCTATATTGCTTTCCTGTTGCGTTATATCCGGAGCATCAAATCGAAGAGAAATTACATGAGGAACACATACTCCTCGTGCGCCATGGAGAATTGCGTCAGCAACTTCATCTGGAAGCTCATTGCGATAATTAAGACCAAGTCGCCCTTCTATAATTGATTCAACTACAGTTTGCAGTCGGGTAATCAATTCGGCTTCGTGCAACTCCACCATATCAAAAATCACATAAACAGGATCTTTTCCATCACGACGAATTTTAAAATTCAGCGTTGCAAAATCATGATCTTTATTGCGGCTATTAACAGAAACGGTACCGAGATCAAATCTGTCGAGATAGTCCTTACTTGAGCCTCTCGCCCAGAAGTAAACTGCCTTGTCAGAGTAAATCAGGTAGTCCTGAAAGGCAATATTACCTACACGCTCCTGGTGTGATTCATAAAAAACTCCTTCAAAAAATGCAACAGGATTTTCACCGGCATTCATGAGGCCTTTCTGAAAAAACTCAGTAACGTCATTCTGTTCAGTCTGCCCTGAGATATACAAAGATAAATTAGCCATTAACAACACTCGTTCACTTAATACTTATTGGCACGATGAAACTAAATCTATTAAATTTTTATAATAAACAGAAATACTCGATCAACCGAAATCCATCCGGCTTCATACACAGTGGCGCTGATTTCAACAAGACTTGGAGATAAAAAAGAGAGAAACCTGCATCATGCATGAGATGAAAGAAACAGGCTATTTCGGAAGAAGGGCTTAATGCTATGAAACAAAAAAGGCAGTGAAATCAAATACTTTTCACTGCCTGAAAATGGAAATTCTGCGGTGCTTATTTCGCAAACTTTGAGGTTACTTCTTTCGAAGGAACTGCATAGCCTGTGACTTCAGGTGATGATCCACGAAGGCTTGTGCCTCCGCCCATGCTACCATAAGCATTGCGATTGATTCTC
>CAIVSG010000143.1 GCA_903908555.1 uncultured Chlorobiaceae bacterium
ATGCCATTGCTGGTCATCAAGGCATGACTCGGGGCTATGATGGTTGGCTGAACCTTTCATATGAGACTCTTTCATTCTCTGCTTTCTACCGGTTTTAATCGGCGCTTTCACAACGTCCCCTAAATCTCCCACTGCCAACTCTTGTTTTGGTTCAGCATGGATTGGAGAATTCTAAGGAGCAGTGTATCTTGCTGAGGTGCACGGAAATACGAACAAACCCTTATGGGAGCAGATCATGGCTACGACGACGAAAAGAGAGCAGGTGAGCTTCAAGCTCGAAACCAACACCAAACAGCGCCTCGAAGCCCTTGCTGCTGCAACGAGACGCACAAGGACTTTCGTCCTGGAAGAGGCTGTAAATCAATACCTCAATCTTAATGAATGGCAACTAAAAAGCATCGAAGCAGGATTAGAAGATGCCAAGGCAGGCAGGGTAATTGACAGCGAAACGCTTTTAAAGAAGTGGGAGAAACGAGTTGAAGATAGTCTGGACTGAAGAGGCAGATCGACGCCTTGACGAAATTGAGACGTATATAAAGCAGGATAACGAGCGAGCCGCCCGAAAAATAATCGTGAAGTTGATCAGTAAAACCATCGATCAGTTAACCCGTTATCCGGGAAGTGGCAAGCCTGGTCGCATGTATGGCACAAGAGAGTTGTTTTTCTCAGTTCTCCCCTATGTGGTTGTATATACTGCTGACGCCCAAACCGTAACGATTATGACGGTTTTCCATTCCGCCCAAAACTACCACCTATAGGTGCCAGCCAATTCTGATGGGCTAACCCTCACCTGACTGTAGGGGATTGCTCTAAGAGGCTCAGTACTCTTCCCCCTCAGCACCCAGCACTCTCTGTCTTCCCTGCCAACTGCCAACTTTCTTCATCTTCCCTCAGCACTTTCTTCCCTCAGCACTCAGAACTCAGCACTTTCTTTCCCCTCAGCACTTTCCTATAACAACCTTTTCTCCAGTTCTCTGTAGCAAGAAAACTTTCTATCCGATGACATTATGCTCGCCTGGCAAACAAGAGCTGTTGCAATAATAATTCTGTCCTGGGGATCGCTGTGATGATCAGGTAATTCCACGGCTTTACAAGCAATTTCGGGAGTAACTGGAATTAGTTTTATACCCGATCCATCAAGAGCCTTTTCAAACCAATCTCTCGTTCCTATGGGTAATTCAATACGGCCGTGATGCACTAACCACGCCACTTCAAAAGAACTTATGGCTGAAACAGCTACAACATCAGAGCTCGTTATCTGGTTTAGTCTATGCTGGTCAAGTTTGTCAGTATCTCTGTTTACCCACCAAAGCCAGATATGAGTATCAAGAATAATCATTGCGGCAAATTCCAATCTGAAGATAGAGCGCTGCTCATGATATCACCTTTTATAATAACCTTCCCGGCTATATCAGGATGAGGAGTACGAAGGACAGCCGCCATAGACGTACTATCAGAAATAACAAGAAAAATAGCCTCCAATTGTTTGTTAGGCGGTAACGTAGGTACTTTTTTTAGGTTACCGGATACGTCAGTCTCCAATATCAATCTCTCAGCATACATAACCACCCCTTTTTGCATCTTATTAATTACATGAGCAGTGCATAACTTTAAGCTCCTAAAAGCCGCTCCCCTTCATTATCATTTTTCTCAATAAATATACACCACCCATCCACGATTACAAAATATGCCCACCACAGCGAACTCCCCAGCAATAAGAAAGTTGCACATGTTCATTATGAATCCCGTCCCAAAAATCTTGCGAAAACACAAAAACCTCACGAGCAAAATCCTTTTCAGACCCGCCCATAAGGTTTTTTGATATACTTTCTTCAACTCAGCACTCAGTACTCAGCACTCAGAACTCTCTTTCCTCCCTAAAACACAAAAACCTCAAGAGCACTATCCTTTTCAGATACGCCCATAAGGTTTTCAATATAAACGGCCCCAAAAACTCTTTTTCTTGCCTGCCCACTGCCAACCGCTGACTGCCAACTTTTTTATCTTCACTCGGCACTCGGCACTCAGCACTCAGCACTTTCGTTCCCAGCACTTTATCACTTTATCACTTTAGCAATCTCGCTAATAATGACATCGGGATCAATAAGATAAAGGCATTCGCTGATGCCATGATTATCGTCACATCCGGCATGACCGCAAGCCACACAAGGCATATCAGCCTGAAAAAGAGTGACGTTGCCATAGGTCTGCACCGGGCTGTTCAAGCGGGTTCCGGAGCCAAGCCCGTTGCACCACGGCGACCACGCACTGAGAATGGTCGGACCGAAAATGCCAAAAATGCGCTTATTCTGCGACGCGGCAATGTGCATGGTCAGTGTATCAACTCCAATATAAGCAATGGATCCAGCGCTCAGCGCAATCAGCTCATCCATACTGGTCATGCCGATAACATCATACACATTATTGAGTTGCGGCAGTCGGCTCTTGATCTCAAGGTCAAGCGCACTCCTCGACCCCGTGACGACAATCGACACCCCGAGGCGGTTCAAACCTTCCAAGAGAGCGGTTCTTAGTTTCTCAGGGTAAACCTTATAGCTATACTGCGCTCCTGGATGAAAAATGACGAATTTTGAAATACCACGTTCAGCGAGCATCTTCTCAACACTTTCGGCCGCTTCCGGCGAATGGCAGGAACTGACAACAGGTTTCCCACTGCTTATACCCAGCAGGTCGAGCGGCGTGGTATTGTTCTCGATGATATGGCGGGATGTGTCAAACTCATAACAGGCAGAAAGCAAGAGGCGCTTCCACCACGATTTTTTCCGGTCAACCTCCACTGCACTGATGGCGGTACGCCCAGAAACCAAGGCAAACAGCACGGATCGGTCGCTAGCCGTAAGATTGATACTGAGGTCATAACGGCGGGCAATCTTTTTCAGCAGGCCAAAAGTCTCGGCACCCCGCCCCTTTCCCTGCGCATGATATGAAAACAGATGAATCTCTTCGATATGCGGTAGAGTACGGGCAATAGCAAGAGTATCGCTATTGACAAGGATATCAATGCGTGGGCGATCATAGGCATTGAACAGCCCCTCAATCAGTGGCGAGCTCAGAAAAACGTCGCCATTCGACCGCTGCACTATTACAAGTATGCGACGCGGAGCTAGTTTTTTCATGTGATTGGAAACCTTACTAATGTTGCGGCTGCTTTACCTCCTGTAACCCTGCATTCCGGTCTTGCTTCAAATATTCAATTGTTTCGCACAGTAACACTTTAAGAAAAAACATGTTCTCCGTTTACTATTCGCTCATAACGTTTAAAATAATTTGAAACACACACAGAAGAAAGAGTCATCCGGCTTATACATCAATAAGCATAGCATGCAGGAATCTTTTGACAGGAAAAAAGAGTTGCCATTTTTTTTCGCGGAGCAAAGACTTAATCAGCACCAGTACAAGACCTCTCTTGAGAGAATAAAATAAAATCTTGACCAGATTATAGTTATGAGCCAAGACTCTTCTCGCTAAAAGCTCCTCTGATCTCTTGCTTTGTAATAACGGAATGACATCAATGCAACCTATTCTTGTGAGATCTTCTCTTCTCTGGGTAAGCACTGCCAGAAATCTTTCCTTATTGAGGAGCTCTCTTTTAGTCCTCTGTTCATAAGTCTCGTTCCCGATATCAGACCTTGCCGTTATGCCGGATTCATGCCTGTAAAGAATAAGCGGTTCCGGGATGTATTCAAGACCGCCGGTCAAAGCACTCCTGAACCCCATAACGAGATCTTCGATACACTTGCTGTATTGTATCGGGCCGAATGTATCTTCAATTTTCCTTGTAAATGAGGTGGTTGCACCTATAATCAACGCGCCACTGACCGCCATCTCCCCAAGGCTCATGCAGCCGGATATCACGGAGGGAAGCCGGGTGCCGACCCGTTTCCCTGAAATATCAATCAGATAAACCGATGAATGGATCAATGATGCACTACGACCGGAAGCAAGGTAACGCTCAACCAGCTTTTCCGTCCGGTGAGGAAGCGAAATGTCATCGCCCGCCGCATAGACCATCAGTTCCCCGGAAGAAAGAGAGGTTATCCTGTTAATATGCCCTATCAGACCAAGGTTTTCAAGGTTCCGGTTAACAACAACCCTGTGCGGTCCCGAATAGTTTGCAGTCATCTCCTCTATTATCCGGAACGTCCCGTCCGTAGAACAATCATCGGAAATTACAATCTCAAGCGGCTGGTATGTCTGACTGAAAGCTCCCTCGATTGCCTCACGAACATATTGCTCCTGATTATAGGTAATCAGAAAGAATGTCGCCAGCATCCCGCCGTAGCTCAAAGAGTTATCCATGTGTATTGCTAATCAATGCATCTCCCAGGCCCCGTTTCTTCTTACCATATGAAGCGTAAATCCCGATGTGACACGCTCATTTTCTATCCATTTCCGGAACTCGAACCAAAATAAGAATTGTTCCATCTTTCTCGCCAACCATGTAGATCCAACCCTGATCCTAAAATATTTGCGATCCCCGAGAGACTTTAGTCCATTTTTTTCTTTAATGGCTTTCTGGGTAATTGATCCAAAGTGGTGGAAAACCGAATCGCCAACAATACCAACAGGAATGTCCGCGCGCCTGCATCGAAAAAGGAACTCCGTATCTTCATAACCACCAAGACGGCGATCTGTATCCGGAAATCCCACCTTTTCAAAAACACTCCGATGCACAGCAAAACAGACCCCGTGAAACCGCCCACGGCGAATCATGCCCGACATTTTCTGCTTATATCCCACAGAGAAATCCTCAAACCCATAATCATCCTCGCCCTCAAGCAGCGCAGGGCTCACCACCAAAAGCTTTTCGCGTTCAGCAGCGTCAAGCAGAGCCACGATTGCATCAGGTCCCGCAAGCACATCATTATTGAGCAGTACAACCCACTCGGCATCAGGGCTTAACACAACACCCTGAACCCAGGCACAGCCACACCCAAGATTGACACTGTTGCGAAGATGCTTCAAGTCGGGATGCTCTGCCAGCCAAAGCGGCGTTTCATCACTGCTGGCGTTATCGATAATCAGTATTTCCAAAGGTCTGACATTCTCCTTCAGAAGGCTTTCCACACACAACGAGGTGTAATGCAGCTGATTAAACACTGGAATAACGACAACGTGTCGGCAAGAGTTGTGTGGCATAGCTCTATCTATCTATAAGTAAAACACTTTACAATGGCCAATATACTAATTCTGCATCGTTTTGCCTGTTGCGAGTCACCATCATACACCGTAAAAACACGGAGGGACTTCTAGCGCAAAAGCCATTGTAAAGACGATGAGAATTGGATATACTTGACTGAGTAATTACAAAACAAGATACGTTATGAATTTTTTCACCCGGACATTCCTGAAAGCAACTGACCGCGATCTCTATCATAAAATCAAACTGCAGGAACGGGACCAACTATTTCTAAACAAAGCCAATACCGGTAGAATTGTATTTCCGGCTCATACAAAGCCATCGTACTCCTTCAAACATAGCGGCAACGCAGGTGATATAATTTATTCTCTCCCTGCTGCATTCGCATTGGCAGATAATGCATCGATTGAGCTGTTTCTCAATGTAGATCAGCCAATGAATTACTCTGTTGAACGAGGAAAACACCCTTTAAATGGGGTGATGCTTAGCAGCAATATGGTAGCGATGCTTCAGCCGCTCTTGCTCTCTCAATCGAACATTAAAAAATGTGCCATCTATCAAAATCAATCTATAGACTACGACTTCGACGTTATTCGCCAGTCAGCTTTTGATACCCATTCAGGCAGCATAGCTCGATGGTATTTTTTACATTTTGGAGTCAATGCAGACCTTGGTAAACCCTGGCTTCATGTAACTCCCGATAACTCCTTCAATGATTACATTGTAATTGCACGAAGCCTCGGGTACCACTCCCCCGGCATTGACTATTCCTTCTTAAATAAATACAGGAACTTGCTCTTTGTAGGTGTCCCGGAAGAATTCGAAGAAATGAAACAAGTATTGCCATCCATCAAATATCAAACAGTTTCAAACTTTCTTGAACTGGCTGAACTGATCGCAGGGTGCAGGCTTTTTATAGGAAATCAATCATTTCCTTTTTCCCTGGCAGAAGCACTGAAAGTCAAGCGAATACTGGAGATCTATTATATTTGCCCGAATGTGATCGTAGAAGGAAGCAATGGATACGACTTCTGCTTTCAGGCACAATTTGAAAAAATTGTATCGAGACTGCAGCAACAGTAATATGAATGGCAAAAGTATAATTGTGATTCTGAAACTGAGGTGGGCTTAACAGATACCAGAGAGAGTCAGGATGACTTGGCATTCCAATGCTTTTTAGCGTACGCATAACGAATATGGAACTCTATCTTTGACCTCGCCATTCCGCCTAACCGTTCATGCATAGAGACTTGTGCGTATTTTTGCAGCCACAATTTAGGTACAATTCCCGTATTTTTTTTAAACATATCATTGACTTCAGCATAGGCGTTTACCTTTTCTCCAAGCGTTTTATTGCCACTATAAAGCCTTGATCCAGCAAGTTTTTCCTCGAGATAGGCAAACCGGACTCCTGCATAACTTAGACGCAGCCAATAGTCATAATCCATACAAAAATGCAAAGACTCATCAAGCAATCCATTTTTTTCTACAACCCTACGCCTAAAAAAAAGAGCCGGCTGACAAATAAAACAAGTTTGATGTAAGCGCTCTAAATTCCAGGACTCAGTAGGATACGCTTCAAAAGGAAGATCATGCACATCAATGTGATCAGCCTGACCGTAAACAACATCAATAGCTGGATTGTCATTAAAAAAGGCCACAACTCGACGTATTGCATCGGGATAATAAATATCGTCAGAATTAAGCCACCCGATGATTTCCCCATCAGAGGAACGAATACCTTTATTAACAGCATCAGCCTGACCTTTATCGGGCTCTGATACCCACTGTAGAGGAGGGCGAAACTTTTTCAGTATCTCAACAGTCTTATCCGTACTACCTCCATCCATAACCAGATGCTCAACAACCACTCCAGTCTGCCGGGCAACACTTAAAAGAGTACGTTCTATGAATTGTCCCTGATTGAATGATGGCGTGATAATAGTGACCTTCATGCTAACCACTTTATAATCAACAAAGGAATTTTTTTTTAGGGGAAGGGACCAGGTACCATTCACACTATAGTAAACCTAAACGTCAGACAACCCGTTTGTTTATAAAATAATAACCCCGGCTGAAAAGCCTGGACTGTAAAAAAACACAGCACTGATCAACGTCCTATTTCTTTGCAACACTCAGCCAGCTGTTTACCTCATCAACATCACCAGGTAACAAAGTCCCTGCAGTAGCTTTAAGCTGTAAATGACTCAAAATATATTGATATCTTGACTTTGCAAGATTGCGTTTGCTTGACAGCAACTTCTGCTCGGCATCGAGTACATCAGTGTTTGTACGTAACCCTGCCTCAAAACCCTTTTTGGTTCCTGTAAAAGCAATTTCACCCGACTTTACCGCCTGTTCATAGCCCTTAATTTGGGCGATACTACTCATAATACTATTATAGTACTTGCGTATGTCCGATTCAGCACCCCGCTCCTGCCAGCTCAGCTGTTCCTGCGCTTTCTGGCGCTTTGACAGAGCCTGGCGAACCGATGCACTTACGTAACCACCTGTATAGATAGGCATACTCATTTGAAGACTGACTGAATACGTATCGTAAGAGGATCCTATTGTATAGTTGTTATCACTCTCCGAATAGTTCCTGCTACCCACAAGATTAATCGTAGGATAACGAACTGCCCTCTGTTTTTGAAGCTCTGTTTTTGCTATGTTAATTTCCTCACGAGCAGCAGCAACTTGGTGGTTCATGGATCGAGAACGTTCAATCCACGAATCAACATTGTCCGGCACTGGCCTCTCTAAAACAAGCTTTTCCGGAACGAGCTTGCATAAAGCATCGGGATAAACCCCTGTAAAATGCTCCAGTTCACGACGAGTGAACTCAAGACTATTGGCCGTATCCAGGCCGTCAGCCAATGCCATATCATAGTTAGCCTGTGCCTCGCTTATTTCAGTGATGGTACCATACCCTTTTTCACGTCGCCGCTTCGTCTGTTCAAGCTGCCCGATTGAAGCCTTGATATGGGCCTTACTCAACTCCATATTATCCTCTGCATACAAGGCATTACAATAGGCTTCAGTTATTCTCACAATCAGATTCGTATCTTCGTTTTGAAAGACAGCATCGCTCTTTGCGGTTACTGCCTTTGCCTGCTTATATCCTGCATAATTTGACAGATTAAAAAGCGGTTGTTGAACCGAAACGCTATAATTAATGGAATTATAAAACTGATCATTGTGAGTATACCCGTAATAACCAGGAGTAATACTCTTCGTCTCGTTTCTACCCCGAGCACCACTAAGCCGTACATTGGGACGAAATTGAGAGATGGCCTTATTTACTTCCTCCTTAGACACCAGATAATCAGCCTTTGCTGCACGTACCTGGGCATCATATTCCACGGCTTTCTGATAGAGTGACGATAAATCTACCGTCTGTGCAGAGAGAGGTAAAGCATAAAATATCCCTGCAAAAACCATTAAACGCATCAATAGCTTCATAGCAAACTTACTCATAACCTTTAGTTAACAACTAAATCAATAGCAATCACTTCAAACAGAATACTTACAAACCAGCAATTACTCTTCTTTCATCGATACGGTAATTCTCTTAACCAGTGGATCTACAAGATAGGTTAACAGCGAACGTTCACCAGTCTTAATGACTACCTGTACCGGCATACCCGGTTGCATCTGACGCTTACCCAAAGACTTCATACCTTCAGGAGTAACGAAAATACGGGCAAGATAATATGATGCCCCGGGTGCCATCGGGTTAATACCAGGATCAGTCACAATATCTTTCGAAAGCGATTCGACTTCACCCTTTACGACAAGCTGCGGAGAGTGGGAAAATGAAAAAAAGCTGACGTCAACTGGCAATCCTTTTCGAATGCTATCGATAAGTTGAGGAGATACCTTTGCATCAATAAGAAGTCCTTCATGAAGAGGAACAATATCCATAATCTTTTGGGCCGGCTGCACTACCGCGCCTATGGACTGTATCAACAACCCGACGACCTGCCCTGACGCCGGAGAGCGTACCTCAGTATCAGCAAGTTCCTGGGCAAGTGCTCTCGTTTTTTCAGCATCCGCCTCAACTTCAAGCTGCACTTGAGAAAACTGGGTAGCGGTACCAGACTTGAACTCCAATATTTTCAGTTCCAGATCACGCTGCTGACTCAAAGGAGCATAACCCTCTTTAGCCAAAGATTGAACACTTGAAAGCTGATCATTCATAAGCTTTAATGTCTGTCTGCGAGACAAAAAAAGCCGGCGCTGATTCTGCATGTTCTGTTCAGCAATTCCTCGCTCAGGATCGGTCAAAAGGTCTTTATGAAAAGAAATGGAGCTGCCTCCACTCATTTCGGTGAACAAGCGATCCGCAGTCGCTCTCATACCGAGGTAGTGCTGATGAACCTCATCATAACGAGCTTTAGCTGTCTGGGTGTCGAGAACCATCAACACATCACCAGCCTTGACTATCTGCCCCTCACGGACATTCACCTTCTCAATTTTACCCCCGCGCTGGCTCTCAACCACCTTGCGTTTGGTGGCAATACTTACAACCCCCTGACAAGGGACCCCTTCATCAAGCGGAGCAAATGCTGCCCAAAGGAGAAAGCCTCCAAACCCAACAATCAATATCCAGATTCCAAGCCGTATTGTAGTTTTAGTATTACGATACACCTCCCCGTTTTCAATAGCTGCCGGAACAGGCTTGGTTTTTGCCAAAACGTCACGAATACTCATTGCATATACTTTAAATCATTTGTCAAAATAAAATCAGGCTTCCGACAGTTTAGGCTTCGCTTGTTGTGGATTCAGAGCCGCCAAAACTTCATTTCGAGGTCCACACTGGACAATTTTACCATCCTGCATTACAACCAACAGATCAGCAACACCAAGAATACTTGGACGATGCGTAATAAGAATCACAGTCTTACCGGACTTTCTTAAATCCGATACTGCCTCAATCAAGGAACGCTCGCCAGCATCATCAAGATTAGCATTAGGTTCATCAAGCACAAGCATTGCAGGATTTCCATACATCGCGCGGGCAAGTCCGAGTCGCTGCCGCTGACCACCCGACAACATCCCTCCGGCTTCACCAATAGGTGTATCATAGCCACGCGGAAAACGTAAAATCATATCATGAATACCTGTTCGTCTTGCCGCCTCTATGACTTTCTCGGAATCCACTGTAGCAAAACGGGCAATATTTTCAGCAATCGATCCATCAAACAACTCAATATCCTGAGGAAGGTAACCGATATGCGGCCCCAACTCTATGCGATCCCAACTCTCTATCGGCTCTCCGTCAATAAGGACATTTCCCTTGCGGTCCGGCCATATACCAACGATACAACGCGCCAGTGTTGATTTTCCCGAACCAGATGGACCAACAACAACGACCACCCTTCCTGCTGGAAACAAAGCGTTGATATCTTTTAAAATTGGAGCTTTGCGTCCCTCAACAGTTGCACTAAGTCCCTCTATCCTTATTTCTCCTAGAGGATCCTGATGCTTTGCGCCCGGCTTGCGCACTGGAAATTCTTCAAGCAGTTTTTCCAAACGAAGAAAAGCCGCACGTGCCTGAACAAATGGCTTCCACGTAGCCACCACAAGATCAAGGGGCTGAAGAGCCCGAGTCATCAAAACATTGGCTGCAATCATGGATCCTGCAGACATTTGACCTTCAATAACCATCAAAGCACCAGCACCAAGAGTAAGTGACTGCATAGTGTAGCGAACAAACTTGGTAACCGCCTGCTGACGATGCTGCCGTTCCATAGAAGACTCAGCCTTTACAAGCGAAAGATCATGAAGCTTGTACCAACGATCTCGAAAGTTGCCTACCATACCCATAGCATGCACCGGCTCAATATTGCGAAGCTTGCTCTGCACAAAGCTGTAGCTGTCGAAACCTGAGTCATTGGCGCTCTCAATCTCTTTAGAAATAATACGATGGCTCTGCAAGGTCAAACCAATCTGGATGACAGCAAATACAATTGAAAGCCAGCCTAAAAAAGGGTTGAGTAAAAAAATGACTGCAATATAGATTGGAGTCCACGGCGTATCAAAAAACGCTATCACACCATTAGCAGTGAGGAACTGACGAATATTAGTTAAATCAGAAAACGACTCAGAAACATTGTGTTTATTACGGTTGAGATATGCCTCAAAGCTTGAGTTAAAAACCTGTGAATTAAGCTCATCGTCAAGCCTTACACCAATCCTTACAAGAAGGCGTGACCGTAACCATTCAGCAAAAGCCATTACCCCATAAAAAAACACAAGAAATAACGTCACCATAAGAAGAGTCAGTTCACTGCCGCTCTTCATAACTCTGCCATAAACCTGCAGCATGTAAAGCGTTGGTGTCAGCATCAGCACATTAGCAATCAAACTGAAAATGCCCACCCAAAAAAACTCCATTCGAAACGTCCAGAGTTTACGGGTTAATGCGCTGCGATCAAAAAAATCAAGTTTCATTAAGGATCTGCGTCCGGATTGGAATTAACTAGGTGACTGCTGGTTTGATGGCTGTGACGGAGCCGGTGGTGACTGCATAGCAGCCAAGACCTCCTTACAGGTTCCAAAACGCTGAACTTGTCCATCAACCAACACAAGCATGTGCTCTATTGCACCCAAAATATTCAAGCGATGCGTCACAACGATAACAGTCGTCCCCTGTGCCCTTAACAGCCTTACGGTACTCAACAACGCAACATCACCCGCTTCATCAAGGCTCGCATTCGGTTCATCCAGCACAACAAACTTCGGCATACCATAGACGGCACGAGCAAGCGCAACTCGCTGACGCTCACCACCCGAAAGAAAGGAACCATCGTCACCAATCTGCGTTTCATACGACCCTGGCAGTTGTTCAATAAACGTGTCCAGACCAACCATACGGCAAGCCTCTTTAACTTTTAAAGTATCAGGCACCCCAAAGCGGGCGATATTTTCAGCAATGGTACCCTCAAACAGCTCAACGTTTTGAGGCAGATAGCCGATATACTGCCCAAGCTCCTCTTTATCCCATAGATAGATGTCATTACCGTCAAGCCGCACCTTACCCTGCATCGCAGGCCATATACCGACCAACAACCGTGCAAGAGTAGTCTTACCTGAAGCAGAAGGCCCTACAATAGCCAGCGACCCTCCGGGAGCGACCCTGAAAGTGATACCTTTGAGAATTTGTACAGGACTTCTCGGAGCGCCGGCAATAACCCCCTCAACTGAAAGCAAACCCTTCGGCTCCGGCAACTCCATACCCTTCTCAGTAAGAGGAAATTCCCTTAGCAAACCGTCAAGGCGACTATAGGCCTCCATGAAATTCTCAACCTGACGCCAGCTACCGATAATCTGAACAAGCGGTGCGAGTACCCTGCCACCAAGAATCGAGGCAACAATCATTCCTGAACCATGAAGTTCACCTTTCAAAGTCAGCCAGCAACCCATACCAAGCAGAAGAGAACTTAAGAGACTCTGTACCAGTTTTGATAATGCCGAATTAGTACCAGAGTGATCAGAAGCAATAGCCTGCTGCACAAGAAACTCGTGCTGACGACTCATCCAGCGTTTGTGGATATCGCCAATCATTCCCATCGACTCAATAACCTGTGCATTACGAATCACTCCATCCGCATAACCCTGCGCACCAATTGCGCTTCGATTAGCGGCAAGAAGAGGGCCCCGGATACGGCGTTCATTAACCACGCCTATCGAAAACTGCGCGATGGCACCTGCGACAGCAAACCACCCAAGAGCAGGACTCATCGAAAAAATCAAAACAAGAACCAAAAGAGCAAGAGGGGCATCAACAAAAGCAAGCAACGCAGGGGAAGGAAGAAACTCACGAATAACTTTAAGGTCCCGCAAAGCCTGCGCGCCCATTGCAGGAAGATTCAAAACCCTTGCTGAAAAAACAGCGCCAAACACCTGCGACCTCAACCCCTTATCGAGTTCAATACCCGCTTCATGCATTACCTGACGGCGTATCCATTCCAAAGCCTCAAGCAATGCATAGACACCTACCACCAAAAGAGTAAGCATAAGAAGGGTCTTATGACTGCGGCTGTTGACCACACGATCATAGACCTCCAGCATATATGCACTTGGCGCCAAAATAAGCACATTTACAAACAAGCTAAAAAAAAAGGCCTGCTTAAGAGAAGGTGACAATGCTCCAAGAGCATTGCGTAAGGGGGATTTGGCTTTGACTCCTTTCACAAACAATTAATCTTATATTCCTGAATAACACACCGTTTTTCGCCATCATTCCAGACATCAATAATACACCAGTACAACCGTATACAACAACACCTTAATCCTTACCTGCAAACCGTCTACAACCCTGCTCCAAACATTATGCAGGAAGTGCGACCTTAAGTGCCTGCTGATATGCGCTCCGGGCCGTCTGGGCAAGCGCCAACTGAACCTGCAGACGATTTATTTCCGCTTCTGCTGCCTGAATGTTCAAAACCTGTTTCTTCGCCTCTTCAGAAAGATCAGCAATAAGGTACTTCACGCCATTCACCGTTAAAGCCGGCTCTTCTTTTTTAACTTTAGCCATAATAACACTCCTCAATTCTATCTTTATTCAACATTATCCTTGACGACACTGCAAATCGAAGCAATGTAAAATTATGCAATCATTTATCCAAACGACTTTCCCAACGGATTCTTTGTGCTTAAAACCAACTCCACCGTATATACAATATTAAAACTTAATTAAAAAACTTGCCATGGCAGTTTCTGCCAGTACCTCTGGGAGCTTTTTATAAACGCTTCCTGATACCCCGGATACTGCTCATGCCACCTGCAATTATCTGCAGCGTGAGAGCCCAAACGTGTTCGAGGCGTTCAATGAAAATGTAATTGGACCGGTAATGGCCAGTGAAAAAACGGCAGGAAAAAGCAGAGTACCTCGTATTATGCCGGGAAACATAGGTCCAAAAGCAAACGTGATGCCAATGACGCGTGGACTGTATACTTAGCAGATGATTCTGGCTAAAAATCGCATGCTCAATTCAGGGTTTAGTTTTTTCCGTATACAGGGTTTAAGAACCATGCTGGCCAAACCGCCATTGGCCACCCTGCATACTGAAACTGCCGATACATAATGGCCAGCCACTGCCGCAACTCCTGTAGACTCATCTGCAGCTGCGCCTCCCTTCCATCACCAAGCTGAAACAGCAAGGCGGCATGCTGTGTAGAACAGGCAAGACCAACTTTTTCCGGTAAAACCCATAGAGAAGCAGAACTAGACATAACTGGAGCCGCAGGTTCATGCTGCCACTCGGCATCACGCTGCTGGCAGGAAAGCAACAGGCCTGTATCAACCAACGCAGACTGTGATACCTGGCGTTCAAGATGGGAAGCAAGCTCCTTGACGAGCCGAACACTGAGACGAAGCGTTAACCAAAACACCACCGGCGAACCACCATCGAACTCGGCCGACATAAGAATGCGATCCTCAACCTCGATATATCTATACGTAACTTTTTTGAGCAACACCAAAGCTTCTGTGTAATTAGGTTTCAGAACCTGCGTTCCAATAATTTATTTACAAAAAAGGTATAGAACAAACAAACAGATCACGACAACCATCCACACAATAAGAACTAACCGTATAGACGCAACAGTAGTTTATTTTGAAGCTCCTGGATTTTTGCATTGATAGTCGTCGAGAGTTCAGCAAGAATATCTCTACCTGCGTTATCCGCATCCTGCGCTTTCAGCATTAACCGATAGATATCTGAGTTTTTAATCCTGAAAAGCTCTTGTTCAATAGCTGTAAGACGTTTTTTAATTTGTGCAAGAAGCCGATTAGTTCTCAGCAGTTCAGCAGCAGAGCCCTCACCGCTTACCGCTTCAGGACTTTCCTGCCATTGATCAAAAAGTCGCTGCATTCTGACAATATCCTTTCGCTGGTAGGCATCATTCAACTCGGCCATCAACCTTGTCCGCAAATGTTGAGAGCCCGGTTCCATTGCCTTGTCGGGATGAATGACAGAGGCAATGGATCTATAGAGCCTCTTTGCCTCTTTTGATTCCTGAGCGTTATACGGAACTACCTGAGTTTCGATTGCCTCTGCCGATAGCGATCGAATATTCGTAACCTTATGGTTATAATCATACTGAGTAAATATTGCTGTGAGCCTTTTAAGTTCAATATACTTTTGACTAATTTCGCCATTATATCGCAACTGGAATTGCGCCACAGAAATTTTCAACCTTTCAAGGCTGCGCTCTTTTTCTGCATGAAGGGATAACAGCTTTTCTGATTCAGCTCTTTTTTCTCTTAGTTCAGCGTCCTCAGATGTCCTCATGGAGAATTGATTTCATTTCTGCACCCGGGTAATGCTTCTTGTTTGAAAGAAATCCTGTTCGAGTACCAACGTTCTTCAAGATAAACCTTTTCATGGTTGTTTTACAACCAGAAATGAAAAGCAACTCATGACAACTGTGTATGCCAACTCCGTCTCCCTTTTCACCACCCACCATTATTGCTCCAAGCGACAGCAACACTGTTGATTCGCTGCTCAACCCTGACCTACAAAAATGGACGAGATCCCCATCGTTCTGGATATGCCATTCGGGCCTCTCGCATCCTTGCGTTTCTCCCCCTGAAAATTGCTTCTCCCTGTCCTGTCCGCAACTTACTTTTCAGATTCAGTGGAAAATGTGACCAATATTGCCGGCGTTATTGCCAACGGAATTATCTATGAATTGTATACAGGCTGATTGTTTCAGGGATAGAGAATACAAGCGGGAATACCTTTTTACCACTTTTAAATTATATTGATTGGACTAACTGAAATACGTATATGATTTTTTCGTTCTTTGGAAGAGGTAGAAATCTCTGACGCCAGGAATCAAACCATACAGCCATGGCTAACTACTCAACACATGACATTCAAGAAACGTACATAGCTTTTTTCGGGCGCCCCGCCGAACCAAACGGACTTGACTACTGGTTATCTGTTGATGACATTCTCGGTATACAACAGATGCACGCTTTTTTTGCTAACCAAATTGAATACCGATCATACTACGCCGATTACATAAACAGTACAACAGGTGCAATCACCGATGCCGAAGGTATACTCAACGCGGTGTATCAAAACCTTTTTAACCGCAATGCCGAACCTGGTGGAAAGAACTTCTGGATTCCACTCTTAACATCAGGCGCAGTTACCATTGACAATCTGGTTACTGAAGTTCTTAACGGTGCTCAAAATATAGACTTGATTGAAATTACCAGTAAACTGCACGCTTCAGAAGCGTTCACCAATGCCATTAAAAGCATTGATTACTCAGGTTACGCGGGCACTGAAGCTTCCGGCGAGGCACATCATTGGCTTCAAGGCATAATTGACAGCACAACCCTGAACAGTGCGCTTCAACCTGCTGCATTGCAGGCCATTATCAATCAAGTTATACATAATGGTTCAGATCAGTCCACAGGGACCATCACTACTCCTGATCCATCAACGGGAACCATTCATTCTTCAGTTCACTCCACAGTATCTATCAGTACTCCGGAAATTGTTACCGATATATATAATATACTTGTCGACCATCAGGGTAACCTGACGTTTGATTTAATGAAAATCAATGATATTGCAATAAACTACAGCAACGGAACAGGAGATATAGTACTTTTCAATAATGATGGTTCGACAAACACGTTAAACCTTTCAGGAATACAAAATGCTTTCCAACTCTCGAATGTCAATGGCATTGAGTTTGGATATGCTCATGGAAACGCCTGGGCATTAGTGACGAATCAAACACAAGGAAATGCTTCAGTAACTGAATTTAATCTCTCCAAGATTGCCGAAAGTATCGACTCAATCGTGACTCTGGTATTATCGAGTAATAGCAGTTCTTTATTGGGATTACACTCTTCAGCACCGGTACATCACCCTGAAGCTACATCCTCAGTTTCCGTTGATGCCCAAAAGCTTCTCAATACTCTGGAATCTACCTTCATCAGTAACAATCAGCTCCTTGTTGATATTGCCGCTTTGCAGGATATCAAAATGGGCTACACTGACGGGTTGGCGTGGGTTGAACTGATCAATTCAAACGGATCGACCACGAAGTACAACATCCCGAATATGGGCAATATTTTTGATCTCCATAACGTTGACCATCTGAATTTCAGTTACACCAATGGTACAGCCGATGCATTGATTACCAATACCGATGGCACAGAGGTTGAGGTTGCCGTCACCGGAATAATCACCGGAATTGAGCATGCTATATCGCTGGTACTGCAATAACAGGCTCTTCGGGTAATTAATCGGCATAGCAAAATAACGTGGAAGACTACCGTAGGTAAGCCCCCCCCACTTTTCTGCTCCAGTATTGTTCGAATATTCAAGTTAAACCTTCAACCTTTACAGCAAATATTTAACTGCTATAGTATTACATGCAAAAGTCCCGCCCTAAAATTGTTTTTATTTGTACATGCACACCTGATAGTAATGGAGTGGGATGGGAACAGAGAGCTTTCTCAATGCTTCTGGCTTATTCGAAGTATCTTGATGTCGAGTTATGGTTTCAACCTACAAGTGACAATCCTGATATCAAAAGGTTAACCCAAGTTTCATCTATCTGTTCATCAGTAATCGTTTTTTATCCAATACTGATGAAAACTGATGTTCATTTACGAAATATGTTTGATCGAGCACTATCTTCTGCACAATGTGTTCACGTCTATCGAAATATGGAGATAGTAGCAATACTTCGTCATACATGTATTATTTGGGATCTTGATGAAATCCCTTGGGATTTGCGGGATGAATCGCGCAACTCTGGCTTAAAATTTTCTACGCCTCATAAAAAAGATGAAAGAGTAAACCAGTTTACCAAAGCATTGGAAAAATCAACTGTTGTGCTTACGTCTTCTCCATTGGAAATACACAATGAGCTTGGAGAAGTTACGGTAATACCAAATGTTTACGTTGACATACCCATCTACCGCAAAAAGAACCATACGTGCAATTTATTATTTGTAGGTAATCTGAACTATCAGCCAAATGTTGATGCCGTTCTTTTTTTTGCGAAACATATTTTACCCTTATTACCCAGCTATATGCAACTCCATGTTGTAGGTAGAACTCCTATTAACCAGGAAATCCTTGTGGATTTTAATAAACTGAGTCTTGACTCACGCATAACCTTCTTTTATGACGTTCAACGTTGTTCACCTTATTACTTTAACGCAGCTGTCGCTATTATACCGTTGCGATTTGGTGGCGGAACAAAATTAAAAATCCTTGAAGCGTTTGCTCATAGCTGTCCCGTAGTATCAACTTCTATAGGTTGTGAGGGGCTATTGGTAAAAGATGGGGTTGAACTCCTTGTTCGAAATGCTGTTCATGATTTTGCCCAGGCTTGTATAGCAATAATAGAAAAACCATTGATAGGTGAGAATCTGGCGAAAAAAGCTTATGACTTGATTGTGAATGAATATTCACAGGATGTTATTGATAAGCATGTACACTCAGTCCTTCGTGGTATATCAATTCTTCAACATTAAAGCAGGTAACACCGCTTTAACTATTTTTTAAGGTCAGTTTACCACCCCTACCAGAGAGAGATACCCCTCACCCGGGTGAGGATCGTCAAAAATACCTGCAGCATAGGCGCTAACAGTGCTGTATGCCGGGAAATAAATGGATGCTGCAGATACTAATGGATCAGCAGGACGCCCAAAAAAAGCTATGTACGCTTTTTGAAGAGTAGCTGTTGACGCAGAACTGCTTGAAGTATGGATGTTATAGCTCATAGCGTATGTTAAACAGAGTTACAGACTGTCGACTCTTTGCAGCACAAAAATGAGCTGCAAAAAGTGCTTATATATTGTTTACTTCAGCATAGGGAAATATACAATGAACCCATTGTGCTTACCTCTCTCCTGACTCGTTCAACTGTTCTTGTTTATGTGGCCTTTCGGGTACAAATTTGTGCATGTTATCGCCAGCACGTTTCTCTGTGAGGGGCTGAAAAGCACTTATTAGACGCTCTGTTGCACTGTTGAGCGAGTGCGTCCGTTCAGCGACAAGCTTCGCACGGGCTACGTATTCGCTATACAACAACTCATCGTCGTAAAATTGTATTATTTTTTTTACCAATGGCTCCAGAAACGCACTATTAAGAAGTTTATTGAAAGGCTTTTCATGACAAATTTCAGGAAGCTTGATTTTCACACCGGCATTTCCGATCATTTCCGGAAGACCTCCCCGGTCCGTGACGATGGCAGGAATACCATTTATCATCGCCTCAACTGCAACACGGCCGGCACATTCCCACCAGAGACTTGGTGCAAGGAGTACCCGTGCCCTGCCGTAAACCGGTCGCATATCATTGGTATGAGGCGTAACCAGAACGTTTTCGAGATGGTCGCGGGGTGAGCCAAGTTGTGTGGTCACATAGTTAAGTAACCGAGGCCAATTACTTCTTGATTCAACTACTTCTATGGTAATATCAGGACGGATTTTTTCGAGCAGCAATGCAAGTTGAATAACTACACCAGCCCCTTTTGATAGTGTCGGGTTGATAAACAGCAAATTCCGGCGTGTATGCTGACTGGCCTGTACAACAGAAGGATCTATAAATATACCCACTGTGGTTAGGTCTATCCCGATTTTCTGGCGATAATACTCAGCATTGGCTTTTGAAATTGTAATAATGAGGTCAACATCACGGCACCAGCGTGTACCCTGGTAGGAACCATTGACCAGAAGAAACGCTGTTGGAATACCTCTCTGCCTTGCTTCGTCGGGGACCAGCAAGTCAAATGACATTCCGCCAAAGCAATACACGAGATCCGGCTTGAAAGTGTCGAGCATATGAACATAGAGTGCATACCATTGGTCAAGCTCAAGTGAAGTAATGACGGCGCGGTTAGTGCTTTTGGTGATCACGAGTTGGTGACAGAGCGGTGTATCGATAACCTTGCATACTTTGTCGGGATTTAGGTTTGTGTTCCATTGCTCCGGCAGGCGGGAAAGACCATTTTCCGAATCAAATATGGTTGCACCAGCAATTGCTACGTCGTAGCCATTAAAGGAGAGCTGACGGAGCATTTCTCTGGCATCTATTGCCGCCCCGCTGGATGTATCCAACAGGCTATAGAGTGATGCCCACAATATTCGTGGCTTGCGATATGGCGTTGTAAGACTATCTTCCTCGGACTCAGCTTTTTTAGCTGGAATATGCTGCATATGGTTAACGATAAACCTTTATTTTTGAGGGGGTGTTTGAGCTGCCAGTTTATTTACCCAGGCTATCTGACGTGGGAGGGTAATGGTTTGCAGATCATAGTTTGCAATGGCATGGGCCCTGGCATTATTGCCTAATCGGGTACGTGCTTCGGGATCGTCAAGCAGATTGCACACCTCTTCGACAAGCCTGGATATATCAAAGAAGTCAACCAATCGTCCTGTTTCGTTATTCTTTATAACCTCCTGCACGGGCTTTGTATTGCTTGCTACAATGGCACAACTGACACTCATTGCCTCGAGCAGGCTCCAGCTAAGGACAAAGGGGTATGTTAAATACACATGTACCGTGGATATCTGCAGCAATGGAATAAAATGATTATAGGAAATATTGCCCATAAAATGAACGCGTGACCAGTCGGCATCAGTGATGAGACCACGGACTTCAGCTGTCATGACCTCTCTCCAAGTCCCACCCTTCTTTGGTTTTGTGCCGTAACTCACACCGTTGCCGCCTACTATCAATACTCTGGCGTTTGGTCTTCTTTTAAGCAGCTCCGGTAATGCACGCATAAAAATATGGAAACCTCGGTATGGCTCAAGATTTCTGTTGACAAAGGTGATCAGTTCATCAGATTTAGTAAGGATCAGTGTATCAGACGAAGTCTTGATATGCAGTGTGGCACTGCTATTCGGCATAATTCTACGGGTATCGATGCCATCATGGATAACAGATATTTTTTTATGAAACGATTGAGGAAAGGTAAGCGCCTGCCAGTATGTAGGAGATATGCCGGCATCAGCTAAGGGAAATTGAAGCATATTGTGGAGGTTTTTAATCCGCATGCGCGGAACATCCGCCGGATCATTTTCCTTGAATTCTAGATCAAAACCAAGATCTGCACCAAATGGCTGATAATAAAACTCGCAGTAAATACCCAGTTTTGATGATGGCCACACATCCTTTACAAACATGCTTTCGCCCCATCCCGGATGTGCTATAATAGCATCTGGCGTATATCCTTCTTCTTTTAACTTTAGTGCTGCATGATATACTGCTTCGCCCCTTATTATCTGTGATTCAAAACTAATAAGCCACTCATGAAGCTTTGGGGTACTGCTCTTCCTGGGTTCATAAATAATTTGTTTGATCCCCTTGAGCTCTGGAGCAAGAGACTTCTTCAAAACAAGTACTCGTACATCATGCCCAAGACGAACTAATGCAGGAGCTAGTGACTTGAATTGCGCTGGAAAGTTCTGATGGATAAAGAGGATGTTCACGATATGATCATTACCAATTGAGGTTCACGTTGGGCTTTTTATTAAAATACCCTGAATTGTTGGCAAAAAAAAAACCTGCCTCTCAATTAAGTGAGGCAGGTCTTTTTTAACATTACTTCTGATCACAGGAGCGATCAATGCTGACCGTCTGAATGATCATGAGGTTGGTATAGCTTATGCTATTGCAGCAACCCTGAAGTTTTCTGCAGCAAGCGTACCAGAGTTCAAGCCTGTAAGCTGGTCAAAGGTAACGGTACCGATAATGGTAACTTCCCATGTCTGTCCTACTCCAGCATCAGTGTCGGTAACATAAGCAAGCGTTACACTGGCTACGTTGTCACCTTCAGCATCATTGGTGAATGCGATAACTGCTTCGCCATTATCGTTGATGGAAATATGACCAGCAGAAAGCCCACCAGTAACAAATGTTGTTCCGGCATTGTCAACAATCTCTGTCAGGTTGGCATTCCATAGGACACCAATACCACCCTGATTAGCACCAACACCAGTAGCCAAATCAATACCATCAGCAAGACTACCGATTACAACATGTGGAGCAGCACCGGTGAAACCAATCAAGCCGCTGAAATCAAGGGCATCTTCAGTTGTTGTGGCAAGATTTAGATCAGGTAGAACTGCACCTGCATGAAAATTAGTGATGGTATCGCCAGTGCTGGACAAATGGGCGCTGTCATAGTTGCTACTGGATACAGCAACTGGATTTCCACCTGTGTGTGCGGCTTCGTGTCCAAACACCACAACGTCCTGTTCATGATTCAGTAAGATAATGGTATCATCACCACCGCCACCATATACTGAATCTCTTGTTGCCGTAACATCATTCAGGGTAGTGATGGTATCATTTCCGCCACCAAAGGTTGTATTATCGGCGTCACCAAAGACATGCTCAACATGCAGAACGTTCAATGTATCAGCTCCACCATTACCAAAGACCTGATCCAAACCAGTTCCTTGTGTTCCTCCATCAACCCAAAGCGTATCGGCATTAACCGAACCTTGCACCGTGTCATCCCCACCCAAAAGATTAAGGCTAACAGCTACAGTGTTTGTATCCAGAATTGTTACCGTATTAAATTCATCGTTGCCATGGACATTCTCAACTTCTGAAATAAATAGAGAAGAGCTGCCGCTTGCTGCACCTTCAGCGAAATGAACCCAATCAGTACCACCACCACCATTTACTGTAACATCATGGGCACCGGCAGCTAACGTGACAATATCATTACCGTCACCTGTGTTAAAGGTATGACTAGACTGTGCAAAATCTACAATATCGTTTCCTGCGGTAAGGTTAAAGGTATTGAAATTGTATGACTCTGTTGGACTATCTGCAAAGTGAACTGCGTAACCAGGCTGATCGCTGATAGTAAGAACTTCAATATTATTTAGAACTGCTTGATCAAACTGACTAAATAGCGTAAGACCATTGTAAAGTCCTGCACCAAGAACAAGAGTATCTGTGCCGCCTAGTCCATCTGCAAAATCGGCATGCGTAATTTGAGCAGCGCTGTCAGCATAGAACGTATCGCCTAAACCTGTTCCTACCAGAGAATCGGCATTTGTTGTAAAATGCATTTCTGTTTGAACATTCAAGACACCAGGACCAATGTTGATGGCGTCATAAGCTGCAACTTCACCGTTTGCAATAACTTGAACGTTGTTCACGTAGACCGTAACATTTGAATTACGCTCAACAAGAACGTTAACATCTGAAGCTATTACGTCAATAGTGTTGATGTACAGTTTACTGTTCTGCGGTACATTCGGGCTTACATTGATAGTCACTGTACCCTGTGTCCCTGCAACTGCAGCATTGACGTCCGTTGTCTGATCAAGAAGTGCGTCCGTAAGATCAATGGACCATGTTGTCGCCTCTCCGGTAGCGCTCTTCAGCTCAATACGCTCAAGCCCTGTGATGTTGATGGAATCAGTAGCACTGATATTGGCACCATTATAAATCACCAAGGTATCCTGAACCGCTGTATTGCGTCCAAGCAGTCCATCTCCAAAATGCAATGAACTCGAGCTATTTACAGTATTCTCGTTAGCAATGACGGTATCCTTTGTGAGGCCACCATCAAGTCCGACATGGAATTGAGGAGTTGTAATTCCACGAATATCAACAGTCTGACCAACAGCTGAATCAAACGTAGAATCAATAGTCCTTACTGTAAGCGAATTCCCATCGGCAGTATCAACCAAGTGATCGGTCAACTCCAGAGTAATCTTTGTTTCGCGCAAATCGAATACTTCGATACCAGTTGTACGCTGGGTCTCAGAAGCAAGGACATGGCCAAGGGCATCTGATGATCCGGTATTATGGAGCTCAATAGTGTCTGTTCCTGTACCACCGATAATGGTGTCGTAGACCTCAAGATCGTGAGCGTCAATAATAAGACGGTCATCACCTGTACCAAGATCGATATAGTCATTGCCAATATCGGTAAGAGGAGTACGTTGCGTCAGGAGATCAACAATATCGTCACCTGCACCAGTAGAGATACGGTCATTACCGCCAAGATCATGGACAAAATCATTACCATCGCCGGTTGTGATAGTGTCGTTGGAAGTTCCTGACAGAATGCTGTCGTTACCTGCACCGGAGTCGATGATATTCTGACCTACAGCGGCGAGAATAGTGTCGTTGCCTTCGAATGTGGTAATAGTTTTGTTATGAGCTTCCAATCCGAAATCAAGATAGTTGTTACCATGTGCACCGATAACTGTGCTATTGAGGGCTTCATTGGAAAGGTCAAGCCTAAGGTTTGCGATCAATCCGTGTGCGTCAACTGTTGTGAGGTTGGGATCCAATGCAGCGACTATCCTGAGATCAGCATTACCATCGATGTTCAGGACTGCCAGGTTGTTACCAACATTAAGATCAGCAACCGTGTTGATGACGTTTACCGAGTGAAGGTTAACCTGATCAACCAATGATGCACCGACAGGAGTATCGTGTGTTGTAGCGAAGTTAATAGTTGCATTGCGGATTTCCTGCAATGTAAGATCAACAGTATCAACACCTGCTGTGTATGCGTGTGCATCATAGGTGAAGGTGTGCGTCTCAAGCGTGTCGATAATCTTGATAGCTACATTGTTTACCGACTGAATATCCTGAAAGGTTAAAGCCGCACCATCTGTCTCGCGCGAAACGACACCAGTTAAACCTGTCACGTCAGAAAAGTCAATAAGTGAAGCACCTTGAGCAAGTGACTTGACTTCGATAACTTCAACACTATCAGCAAGGAAGCCGTTAACTGAGTAGCCTGACGGACCAGAGATGCTTACGGTAAGGGTATCAGTTCCTGCGCCACCATGAATAGAATCACCAAGCTCCAATGTCGACTGAGTGGCACTGAACGTATCGTTACCAGCACCACCATAGAGATTGTCTAGACTTGGCGAAAGTATATTGGTGGTAGAAGGTGTTGCAACAACACCGGCAACTGCAGCATTAAGAGTAGCTGTGTCTGTCGCCGCGGCCAATGTAGATGCATCGTGAATAGGGGCAAGCCACTGCTTCGCAATCAATGCCGGACCTGATCCGGCATAACCGGCAATTTCTTCAGGAGTGTCAAGTGCGTGCGTAAATGCAGTTGCTGCAGCAACCTTACTGACAATTGAAATATGATCAACCTCTGTAGCAGGGTTTGCAAGTGCTGCATTTGTAATAACCTCAACAACATTTGCTATTGTAACCGTATGAGCATTAAGTCCTGTAACCCAGTATACCAAGCCATTGGTATCAGGAATACGATTGAAAAGATTCTGGTAGATACGGCTGACGACCTGGAAGTTATCCAATCCAGCAAATGTTGCAACATATTCAGCTGATGTCGAAAATTGATTGCTGATTTCTGACAGAGCACCACCATTGTTAAGCCTGCTGTTCCAGAACGCTAAACCATAAACGTCTGCTGGACGATCAAAATAGGCAACATACAGTTGCTCAATTTGGTTAGTGTAATCAATAGCCATAGTAATTGTAGTTTTTGTTTGTTGTTTGATATTTGATTAAAACCATTCGAAATCTGCCCCAATATACTTGTCGCCAGTAGTTACGCCAAGCTTTGATTACCTTTAAAATAGAATTTTACATCGCCAACGCAAAACCTGAACTCCCATCTTTTTTATATTTTTTTTAAATGTTTTAATCATCCAGTTTTATCTCTTTTTCGTTATTCTACACCAGTTACACAGCACTGCCAGGTAGACAACACCACTATGTAGACAACATACTTTTCAATCTAAAAAAAAATTTTTAGATTCAAAAAAAAATTTACCTGTTTTTTAAGTACTGGTTATCCTTTATTAATTATGTTTGCATTACCTCGTTATCATGCTTTTTGCTTCTTTTGAACCTTTTGCTGAAACAGGGCACTTATATTATAATGAATACCTTGTCTAATTCTTCATTCAACTACAGTGCATTTGAAGCTTTTTTTCGGGGAACTCCGCATGAAATAAGAGAGAGGCTTTCGGTTTATCTTCCGTTAGCAAGTCTTGTGCATGTTGATGACTCCAACCCTGCACTTGATATCGGCTGTGGGCGTGGTGAGTGGCTTGAACTGCTTCGTGAGTCAGGCATCCCTGCTGCAGGTATTGACAGTAATAGTGAGTTCGCTGGAAGTTGCCAGCAACAAGGTCTGGATGTTTTGGAGACTGACCTGTTCAGTTTTTTTGAGCGGCAAGTTGCATCAAGATATAGCCTTATTACCGGGTTTCATCTTATTGAACATATCTCACCTGAAAAACAACCTTTTTTTCTCGCTGCAGTGCTCAATTTGCTGGCACCAGGTGGTGTTTTAATTTTAGAAACACCTAACCCTGAAAATGTTACTGTTGGAAGTTGCAACTTTTATATCGATCCGACGCATTGCCGGCCGGTGCCTCCGCATCTTTTGCTTTTTATGGCTGTGCAGGCAGGATTTTCGTCACCAATGATTGTCAGACTTAACCGCAAGACCGTTGGCGAACCGTTACGATTGATGCCTTCAGAAGAACCATACGCTTCTCTCTATAACCGGCTTGTAGATATTGTGTCATCAAGGATTCTGCAGGCTCCAGATTATGCGCTTGTCGCATTTACATCTCCCTCCCCATCGCTCGCCATGCTCGAGGCAGTATCGGCTATTAACCGCCAGAATGATATGTTTGTACTTCCTCCATTGCCAATTGAAGGGCCTGAGGAAATCGATATTGCTCACTTGCATCAGCGAACTATTGAGCTGGAAAAGGAGCTTCGGATTGTTCAGGAACTTTTGGAGCCGAAAGATTCTGCATTTCCCCCCACGAATATGGCAAGTGCCACTAAAGAACAATCGGTTCCTTTGAATGAATTTGCTGAACCTGTCAGACGATCATACCTTACCCTTCTTTCCTCCCGTTTAATATCTAAAAATAAAACCTCATAGCTTTTTTGCTTGATCAAGGGATTTTGCTTTTATTGAGGTCATTCGCCGTTTTTGCGTTGAGCTGGGAAGCTTTCTTCTGTATTATTATATATAAGTATTACTTGATGAGAATTGTTGTCGTTTTGCAAAATGCCAGGGTTGGGCACCTTAGTTGCCTCCCATTCATTAAGGCATTATGCCGCAACAGAAATGAACATGAGATTATAATTGCACTTGATGGATGCGTTACGGATTTTGTAGAAATGGTCCGCGGTGCTGTTTATGACGTTTTGCCTCAGGATAATATCCGTCTTTGGTATTCACCTCCCCAAGTTGACGCATTATGGTATAAAGAGGTTGCAGGAATGATTGAAACGGATTTTCTGTCGAGTCTGTACCCTGATATAGTGCTTTTTTCTGAACCTTTCGATATATCTGTTACAGACAGTTCTGCGTGTTATTACAAGTGCTCATTTCTCCTTGAAGGTGATGCTTTAAGCAACATTTCAACCATTGCTGGGATTGAGAAGTTTTTTTTTCTGGCACATTCTGAGGAAGTGCGCAGGAGAGTGATGGATGAGTTTGATGTTGAAGAACTGCATGTTGCGGCTCTTCCTGAAGAGGATGATGATTCTTGTGAAACACAGGCCAAAAGTGCTTTCCAGGCGTTTATGCATTGGCATGCATCGTCGGCTTGTGATGTCCCTTTACAAAACGAGAGTGCAAGACGTCCAAGGTTGGCTTATGTTTCGCCACTGCCACCTGAACGATCGGGTATCAGTGATTATAGTGCAGAACTTCTTCCGGAACTTTTGCGCTATTACGATATTGATGTGGTGGTAGAACAAATGGAGGTTTCATCCCAATGGATTATTGATAACTGCCCTATTCGCACTTCCAGCTGGCTCAGGAAGCATGCGAAGGACTATGACCGTGTGGTTTATCATATAGGGAACTCTCCGTTTCACCTGCATATGTTTACTTTGCTTCATGAGGTTCCTGGGGTTGTTTTTCTTCATGATTTTTTCCTTTCGGATATTCTTGAACATCTTGACACTGCAAACCTTGCGCCTGGGGATCTTTCTTCTGGAATCTTTTTTTTGGATCTCTACCGTTCACATGGCTATTCCGCCCTCTCTCGACTTTTTGCTTCTACTACAATGCCTGGAGAAGTGGCTGCTGCCTATCCATGCAATTTTGACGTTTTGGAGAGTGCAACAGGAGTGATTGTTCATTCGGAATATGCCAAGGTGTTGTACAATACCTGGTACCCGAGACTTGACAGCAACTCCTGCACCTATATTCCTCTGTTGCGATCTCTTGCGCATACTCTTGACCGGACTGAGGCTCGATGCGCACTTGGACTGGGGAATAATGACCTGGTTGTCTGCAGCTTTGGTATGCCTGGCTTGCATAAGCTTAGTGACCTTTTGCTTGAGGCTTGGTTTGCCTCCAGTCTGGCGGAAAACACTAGTTGTATTCTCCTGTTTGTCGGGGAAATATCAGGAAGTGATTTCAATAGAAACATGCAGGAGAGTATTCAGCACCACAAATTTGGTTCACGTATACGCATGACGGGTTGGGTTCCTATGGAGCAGTATCGACTCTATCTTGCTGCTGCTGATATAGGGGTGCAGCTGCGCACTATGTCGCGTGGTGAAAGTTCGGCTGCTGCTTTGGACTGCCTGAACTATGGCCTTGCCACTGTTGTGAATGCTAATGGAAGCCTGGCGGAACTGCCTGAGGATTGCGTTCTGATGCTTTCTGATAAGGTCAGGGTAGATGAATTGAAAGAGACTCTTGAGATTTTACACTCTAATACCTCACTTCGTAAGCAATTAGGTGAAAATGGAAGGGCTTATGTGCGTAATGAACGGAACCCGTCTCGAATCGCCAGCCTTTATGCTGCAGCTATTGAACATTTTTCTTTGAACTCAAATAATATTCGGTCTCATCTTTTGCAAAAGCTTAGTCTTATAAAAGATATGCCAGATGGTGAATCAGACCTTTTTGCTATAGCAGAGGCTGTTTCTGGAACGTTTCCGAACCATTGCGGTCAGAAACAGCTGTTGATTGATGTTTCTGCTCTTATTGTCGAAGACTTGAAGACCGGCATACAGCGTGTGGTTCGGAGTATCGTAAAGGAACTTCTTGAAGAGCCGCCAAATGGATTTCGCATTGAACCAGTGTTTATGGAACTGGGTGAACATGGTGTTTTTTTCCGTTATGCAAGGCAGTTTACGTTGAGTTTCCTGAACATTGATAATGAGTGTTCTTCGTTTCTCGGTGATGAGCCGATCGAGGTACATCCGGGAGATATTTTTCTCGGTCTGGACCTTTGCCATAATGTGAGGTATGGTCAACAATTTTTTGATGAGTTTCGCTGTAGCGGTGGATTAGTTTACTTTGTAGTCTATGATTTACTACCTCTTTTTTTTCCGAACTTTTTTCCTCCGGAAGTAGAAAAGCATCACAGTGACTGGATGGATGTTGTCTCCCAGGGAGATGGGGTTTTGTGCATTTCACAGTCGGTGGCTGATGATGTAAAGGTTTGGTTTGACAGTGTTCAGCCAAACCGTCACAGGAGGTTCAGTATTGGATGGTTCCATCTTGGGGCTGATATTGAACAAAGCATCCCGACAATGGGACTTCCTGAAGGGTTTGAATGTGATTTGCAAAAGCTTGGCAGTGCTCCTACTCTTATAATGGTTGGTACTGTTGAACCTCGTAAGGGGCATGATCAGGTTTTGAAGGCAGTTGAACTTCTTTGGATGATAGGGGTAGCTGTCAACTTAGTCATTGTCGGCAAAAAGGGGTGGATGGTTGATCAATTGGCCAAACAAATTGCTGAACACAAGAAACTGGGAAACAGTCTCTTTTGGTATGAGAACGTCAGTGACGAAGCTCTTCAGAAACTTTATACTTTGGCTGACGGCATGCTCATGGCTTCTGAAGGTGAGGGATTTGGCTTGCCCTTGATTGAGGCCGCACAGCACGGCTGCCCTATCCTTTCCCGTGATCTGCCTGTGTTTCGTGAAGTCGCCGGGGATCATGCTACTTATTTTAAAGGGAAGTCCCGACTGACGCTTGCTTCGTCTTTGAGGCAATGGATTACTGATATCAAAAACGGGACTGTTATTTCATCGAAAGGTATACCTTGGCTGACGTGGAAAGAGAGCGCGTCCCAGGTTGTAGCCTTGCTCACTGATGCCACGAATAGCCAATGGGTGCATCAGTGGGATATCAGGAGTAAATCTTTGACTCCTCATCACCCCTGGCTTCCACAGGAGCGTGTTGCACTACCGAAAATAGCTGTGGATCTAACTCCGGTACTTCCAGGTGGGGAAAACGGAGGCGCAAAGGTGTTTGTTTTGGAACTGCTTCGCGTGCTCGGTGACTTAAAGCCTGATACAGAGTTTATTTTGCTTACGCGTGAAAGTAGCCATAAAGAATTAGCTTTTCTTGACGGCCCGAACATGAGGCGTGTAATAGTGCTCTTTGAAGAGCCTGTTAGAGATAGTACGGCAAAACCGCTCAGAAAACTTACGTTATGGGCTGAACGCACGGTTTGGAGATGGAAAAGGAGTATACGCAAGAGGCTGAATACCCCAGCTCACGGGCCTAAAAGGGTGCTGCATGAGATGGGTATAGATCTGCTTTTTTGCCCATTTACTTCTTTACACAATGCGGAATCAGGAATTCCAACTGTCTGTACAGTTTACGACCTGCAATACAAAACCTATCCTGAGTTTTTTACCGATGATGAGGTTGTTCACCGTGATAAGGTGTTTATAGAAACCTGCCGGAGAGCTACGGCGATTGCAACAATCTCTGATTATTCGAGGGAGTCGGTTATCGCTCATGGCAATATTGATCCTTCTGTCGTCCGTAGGATATACCTGCGCATGGCAAGGCGTATTTCAACGCATAATGTTCCTGATGATACGTATCTGAATCACCTTGGACTTACTCCAAAAAAATACCTTCTCTATCCCGCTAATTTCTGGAAACACAAGAATCATGAAACCCTTTTAACGGCTTTTGTGATGGCTTGTCATGAGGGTTTGGAGGCAGATATTAAACTTGTCTGCACGGGGGCACCGTGCGAGCGTCAACAATTACTCATTGATAAAACACGCTCCATGGGGTTTTCACATCGAGTGATCTTCCCTGGATACCTGCCCAATGAGGAGCTTGCGTTATTGCTTTCGAACGCTGTGGGAATGATTTTTCCATCACTGTATGAAGGGTTTGGATTACCGGTTATTGAAGCAATGGCTGCCGGCGTCCCTGTTGCATGCAGTAATACCCGTTCGTTACCTGAAGTGACGGCTGGTGCCGCCTTGCTGTTTGACCCAACAGTTCCTGAACAGATTGCTTGGGCTATGCTGTTTTTGGCTGGAAAGGATTCGCATCTCATTGAGCTTATCAATGCTGGACTCAAGCAGGCAACTGAATTTTCTGATAAAGAAAGAATGGCTCAAGAATATTGGCTGCTTTTTGAAGATGCTATGGCTTCAGAAAGGTCGTATGTGCTTGAGGATGATGTCCGGGATACGACGCACCTGAATAATGAACAAAGCAACGTAACGAATTCAGCTCTTAAAGTAAGTGTGATTACTCCTTCGTTTAATCAAGGACAATTTATTGAAAGAACGTTGTTAAGTGTGGCTAATCAAGGTTGGCCGTTTGTTGAGCATGTGGTTTTTGATGGGGGTAGCAGTGATAATACCATTGATGTTCTGAAGAAGTACTCTCCTATGCTTAGGTGGGTGTCGGAGGCGGACAAGGGACAGACTCATGCTGTGAATAAGGGAATACTGGAGACCGATGGTGAGATTATCGGCTGGCTTAATTCTGATGATATATACTACCCTGATGCTCTAGCTCGTGTGGTTTCTTTTTTTGAAGCAAACCCTGATGTTGATGTCGTGTACGGCAGAGCTGACCATATTGATGTGCATGACAGGCCTTTTGAGGCGTACCCGACTGAACAATGGAATATTGAACGGCTTTATGATACCTGCTTTATCTGTCAACCGGCAGTCTTTTTCAGGAGAACGGTGATTAATCAGCATGGTTTGCTTGATGAGTCACTGCATTATTGTATGGATTACGAATACTGGCTGAGACTTGCTAAAGCTGGTGTACGGTTTGGGTTTCTCGATAAAAAACTTGCTGGGTCGAGGCTCTACGCCGACAATAAAACACTGGGGTCTAAAGTCAAGGTGCATCGTGAAATTAACGACATGTTCAGAAACCGGTTCGGCAACGTACCTAAGCGGTGGTTGCAGAATTATGCTCACGTTACCATGCATGATCGGTGGGGTGGACTTTTTGCTTCGCAAACTGAATTTAATATCCGGTACTATTTTGCTAAATCCCGCTGGAAACTTCTTTCTTAGTTAACAGGCACTGATATAACATGTTATGAATTGCTGTATTTTTAAGAATACTGAAAATCGTTAAAAATGCGCAATGAAGAAAAAGTAAACTCTGCTCTTAAGCTGGCTATAGTGTTGCCGTGTTTTAATGAATATGAATCACTTGGTCTTGCTGTATCTGAGCTTTATGCCTTACTAGTGGAGATGGCTGATATGGGGGTTCTATGCAGAACTTCTTTTCTCTTTTTTGTTGATGATGGCAGTACTGATGAAACATGGTCTGCTCTTGTTCGACTCAACGAGGAAAATAGTGCCATTAAAGGATTAAAACTTTCCCGGAATTTTGGCCATCAGGCAGCGTTGCTTGCGGGCTTGAGTGCTGTAACTGGGCTATGTGATGCCGCTGTTTCGATTGATGCTGACCTGCAGCAAGACCCGTTAGCTATTAAAAATTTTTTGGATGAGTTCCGTAAAGGAGCTGATATCGTTCTTGGTGTCAGAAATGATCGCGATACCGACGGATGGCTTAAAAAGCTCACGGCATCGGCTTTTTATAGTCTTATGAAAACAATGGGAGTGAATATTACCCCGAATCATGCTGATTATCGCCTGCTTAGTAAACGGGCTCTTGATGCGCTAGCCTTGTTCCCTGAACCTAATAATTTTTTGAGGGCAACGTGCCATTTGCTGGGATATAAAATCAGTACCGTGCATTTTGATGTCAAGGAAAGAAAATTTGGACAAACAAAATATACCATAAAGAAAATGGTAAAACTTGCCTTGCACGGCATTACATCATTCAGCATTATTCCTTTAAGAATGGTGGCGAGTATTGGGTTTCTCTTGTTTGTGTGCAGTATGATCATGTTGCTTTATGCTCTTTGGCAGACTTTGTTTGTTGGCACAACTGTTCCTGGATGGGCATCAACCATTATCCCTATTTATTTTATTGGAGGCATTCAACTTATATGTCTTGGTGTGGTCAGTGAGTATATCGGGCAAATTTATTCAACAGTAAAAAATCGTCCGAGGTGGATTTGTGAAGATAAACTTGAGTAACCCTTTTTTTTCTGCCATCCTGTTTTTGATTTATGTCGCGACCAGTTGCTCTGGTTTATATTTTATGAAAGCAGCAGAGGGATGGAAAACACCTTGTTTTATTCTTGGCTTTGGCCTTTATGGAACCGGCGCGTTAATGTGGATGGGAATCCTCAGGCTTTTCCCCTTGTCATTTGCTTTTCCAATAGCAGCTGGGTCTCTGGTGGTCGGCACCACACTGATTGGTGTATTCTTTCTTCATGAAACTGTTTCTATCTGGCACCTGTCAGGCTCAGTGTTTATCATTGCGGGCATCGCCTTGATTGCTTCCCGACTATAATGATGTTGTGAATGCTTGTAACACCGGTAACCAAACAACAAAGCATCTGCGTCAAAAACCTTTATGGACAATAAAGTAAAACATACTACCGATCTGCATTCCGGCCTGCTTTACGTTTTTTATGCTCTCGTCATTACCTCTCTTGCCGGGTGGGTGATAACCATAAACGGCCTAGGACCGCTTGACGACCATCAGTTTATCAGCACTTTATTTCAAGGCAAATGCTTTGGCGCATATTTTTCACCTGAATTGGGTCGTTTTTTTCCATTGACAGCACAGGAGTTTGTTTTTGCGTCCTGGCTCTATACTCCCTCTCCCCCTCTGTTTTTTGCAATCAACGCCTTCAAAGTAATTCTATTAGGATTTGTATTGCATCGTTGCCTGGCACTGACAAAAATCAATACACTCTCTCTTGCTGTTTTATGGAGCCTCCCACTGCTTTCAATAGGCCTTGCTAATTCGGTATGCAGACTGCATGTCGGAGAGTTGAATATCCTGCTCTTAACGCTCGTTATGGCTTGGTCGACGTTATCAATCGAGTCAAGAGGTGACGTTGGATCAACATCCGATCGCTTTAGAGCTTTTGTCGGTGTAGCGGCGTTAGTGGTCGCTTTTTTTTATAAGGAGTTGGCTTTTGTTTTCGCCCTGTCATTTGGCGCTTCTGAGCTTGTACGTCATTATCGAAGGG
This sequence comes from uncultured Chlorobiaceae bacterium, assembly GCA_903908555.1. Classification (GTDB taxonomy): domain Bacteria; phylum Bacteroidota; class Chlorobiia; order Chlorobiales; family Chlorobiaceae; genus Chlorobium. The sequence goes on from CAIVSG010000143.1 coordinate 34,513, forward strand.
CGGGTAAAATGGCATCCATACGATTATGGGCAATATTACTTGCCGGTGCTCTCTATGTTGCCGGTTACAGCCTCTGGCGTAGCATATACTGCACGGGTGCTTATAGTGGTTTTCATGATATTTCTCTTTTGGATATCCTGTTGCTTTTTTCCCGTAATGATCCGTTCATCATCTTTATTGTTCTGCCTCTCTTGGCACTTCGATTATTACTGATCATTCGGAATGCAACGCACCACACCGTCTATGACTCTTTCCTGGTCGCCGCAACTGCCTATAGTGTTGCATTTATAACACTGGGAATGTATAACACCTATTATCTGCTTCCCAGCTATGGATTTGCAGTATGTGGTGTCGCCGGAATTTTTGCGTTGCCCGCTGCCACCGGGATCTATAAAAGGCTTGTGATTACTGGCTCAACTGCTTGCTGTGTCTATACGTTGCCCATAGCATTCTCAGATATACAGTCTCTGCATGAGACGGCCAATAATCATTATCGGTTTGTTCACGCTCTGTCGGAATGGGTCTGGAAAAATCCGATGGAAAACCGGAAACCCCGTCATCTGGTTCTTGTCGGAGTAACTCCAGGAAACGGAGTAGAGGTTCTTGTAAGTTTAAAAACATTTCTTCTCTCGCTCGGCACACCTGACTCTTCTTTTCAAGTTATAGCTGCCGAGGCTACGGACAATCGTAAAATCAGCACGTTTTATAATGTTGGTAATACTGCCGGATACAAGCCGGTAAAGAATGATCTCCTGATTTTTAATCCTTATCAAAACGTCGTTTCACGTCCCCCCATGCTCTCGCCATCATACCACGAAGTTCTCAGAAGTGAATCGGAATATGCACTACCCCGATGGTCTTCGAAAGAGTGGGTCCACTTTTATTTGCGAAATCCACACACGTTCAGTGCTCTGTTGTCAGACAATATGCGCTACTCTGGCTATGCAGCACTCTTGCTTGACCGCTCGGCAGTCCTGACTACTTCTCTTGTACCACTGCAATCGACAGCCTACCAGACCGGGCCCATTACGTTGCCCTCTCGGATGCGCGTTGGGACAAGCCGTCAAGTAGATGTTTTAATTGAAAATACAGGCAAAGAAGTGTGGCCGTCAAACGGTACATTATCCCCTGGGATGTTTGTCAACATCTCTTATCGCTGGTTTAATGCAGACAATCAAATGATTCTTGATGGTGACCGTTCACCGATTCCGGAACCTATGCAACCTCATGATATCGCAAAAGTTTCAATAGTACTTGTAACACCAAAAAAAACAGGTAAATACAAGTTACTTATTACTCCCGTGCAGGAAGGAGTGCAGTGGTTCCCGGGGGTTAAACCGTATGAGATTGAAATTTATTAGTCGATGCTCTCTATTTAAAACAACAGAGATCGTATATTTTTAATTGCTATTGCTGAGAAACTTATTCATTCTCAACTATTAAGGAACACTCTACTTATGAAAAAAGCTTTGATAACAGGTGTCACCGGCCAGGACGGAGCATATCTGGCTGAATTTCTCCTTGGAAAAGGATATGAAGTTCATGGTATCAAACGCCGGTCGTCACTGTTCAATACAGACCGCATTGACCACCTTTATCAGGATCCTCATGCTAAAAGCCTGCAATTTGTGCTTCATTATGGTGATCTGACCGACTCGTCAAATCTGACAAGCATTATCCAGCAGGTACAACCGGACGAAATCTATAATCTCGGAGCCCAGAGTCATGTAGCTGTCTCTTTTGAAGAGCCTGAATATACCGCTGATGTAGACGGACTGGGTGCACTTCGCATTCTTGAAGCTATCCGTATACTGGGACTTACCAATAAAACTAAATTTTATCAGGCAAGCTCTTCTGAGCTCTATGGCATGGTCCAGGAAGTCCCTCAAAAGGAAACCACTCCTTTTTACCCAAGAAGCCCTTATGGCGTTGCCAAGCTCTATGCTTACTGGATTACGGTCAATTACCGTGAGTCTTATGGCATCTACGCCTGTAACGGTATTCTCTTCAACCATGAAAGCCCTCTCAGAGGAGAGACGTTTGTTACCCGCAAGATTACCCGAGCACTTGCCCGAATAAAACTTGGGCTCCAGGAGTGCCTTTTTCTTGGCAATCTTGATGCACTTCGCGACTGGGGACATGCAAAGGATTATGTTGAAATGCAGTGGCTGATGCTTCAGCAGGAAAAAGCGGAAGACTTTGTTATTGCATCCGGCGAACAGCATAGCGTCCGTGAGTTTGTAGATGCTGCAGCAGAAGAAGCTGCCATATCCATTACATGGCAGGGCAAAGGGATTGACGAAAAAGGATATGATGCTACTGGTAAATGCATTGTCGCTGTTGACCACCGCTATTTCCGACCCGCAGAAGTTGATACCCTGCTTGGCGATGCCACCAAGGCACACAAAAAGCTCGGATGGACACCGAAAATCAGTTTTAAGGAGCTTGTTACAGAGATGATGCATGAAGATCTGAAAAGCGCAAGCAGAGATGAACTGGTTAAAAAGCATGGTTATAACACCTATGACTATCACGAGTAGGAATAGTTGGCAGTGGGCAGTGGGCAGTTGGCAGTGGGCAGTTGGCAGTTGGCAGTGATATGAGTGAAAAAAAGAAGAAGTAACAACCTGATCAATGCCATATGAGCATGCCATCGATCCCTGTCATTCCGAGTTCCCGCGAGGAATCTCAACTCAGCACTCAGCACTCTCTGTCCTTCATCTTCCCTGCCGACTGCCAACTGCCAACTCAGCCCTTTCCTTCCTACTATATTCTCTTCCCATTATGTATATTCATGGTATAATAATGATATCACTATTATACCATGAAATTTGAATTCGACCCTGAAAAAAGCAAACTGAACAAGGAAAAACACGGAATTGATTTTTTTGAAGCTCAAGCGCTATGGGAAGATGAATATCTCATTGAGATACCAGCAAAAACAATTGGTGAAAATCGATTTATTGTAATAGGAACCATTTTGAGTAAATGCTGGTCGGGAGTAGTAACCTATAGAAATGACACCATAAGAATAATATCAGTTCGAAGATCTCGACATGAGGAGGTAGAAATCTATGAAAACTCAGGAATTTGATACGAAATTTGATGCTGGTGAAGATATAACCAGCCACCTTGACCTAAGCACTGCCCGTCGGGTCAAACAACAGCATAAACGCGTAAATGTTGATTTTCCGGTATGGATGATCGAGTCACTCGACAAAGAAGCAAAACGCCTTGGCGTATCACGTCAGTCAGTCATAAAAGTATGGCTAGGCGAGCGATTGATGAAAGCATGAAAGAAAGGGAAGAGAGTTGGCAGTTGGCAGTTGGCAGTATAAATAGTAAAAAAAAGAGGTCGTAACAAACAGATCAAAGCAATATGAGCATACTTTCGTTACCATCTCTCCCTGCCATTCCAAGGGGTACCAAGGAATCAAAACTCAGCACTCTCTTTCCCTCATCTTCCCTGCCAACTGCCGACTGCCCACTGCCAACTATTCCCTCTTCCCTCTTCCCTCAGCACTCAGCACTCAGCACTCAGCACTTTCTTTCTCAGCACTCTAAGATTTACATCGCCGGCCATCGTGGCATGGTAGGATCCGCCATAGTGCGTCTCTTGGAGGCGAAGGGCTATACGAACATTCTTGTCAGAACACGCGAAGAACTTGACCTCACCAGCCAGATCGATGTTCACCGGTTTCTCACTGAGGAAAAGCCTGACTATATTTTTCTGGCTGCTGCCAAAGTGGGGGGCATTCATGCCAACAATACGTTCAGGGCTGATTTTATCTATGAGAATCTTATCGTTGAAACAAACATCATTCATGGTGCATGGTTAGCTGGCGTGAAGTGCCTGTTGTTTCTGGGGTCAAGCTGTATTTATCCGCGCGATTGTCCTCAGCCAATCAGGGAGGAGTACCTACTGAGCGGACCGCTCGAACAGACTAACGAGCCGTATGCCATAGCCAAAATAGCGGGGCTGAAGCTCTGCGAGAGTTATAACCGGCAGTATGGCACAAACTATGTTTCAGTGATGCCGACCAATCTTTACGGTCCAAATGACAACTACTGCCTGCTTGGAAGCCATGTCCTTCCTGCCCTGATAAGAAAGACCCATGAAGCAAAACTTCGAGGTGATAAGCAGTTGACAGTATGGGGAACTGGTACCCCAAGGCGTGAATTTCTGTATGTTGACGATATGGCTGAAGCCTGTATTTTTTTGATGGAAAACGGTGTCCATGAAGGTCTGTTCAACGTTGGGACTGGAAGTGATGTGACCATACGTGAACTGGCAGAAACCGTCATGGCTGTGGTGAGTTTTAATGGTTACCTGAGTTTTGATACTTCACATCCTGATGGTACACCTAGAAAATTGCTCGATGTAAGCCGGCTCAAAGCTCTTGGGTGGGAAGCACATACAGGGTTGCATGAAGGGATTACGAGGGCATACAAGGATTTCCTGCAAAATACCGCGGACTGACTTTGGCAGGAAACTCTGAAATTAAAGGGAAAAAGTAATGAGAGCGTTAATATGTGGCATTTCAGGTCAGGATGGGGCTTACCTTGCCCAGCTTTTGCTTGAAAAAGGGTATGAGGTTATTGGTAGTTCTAGAGATGCTCAGATCAGCAGTTTCAGTAATCTTGTTCGACTGGGCATACGGCAAAACGTCCGGTTGGAATCTATGGCATTAAATGATTTTCGAAGTGTTCTGCAGGTTGTGAGCCGGACTCAACCTGATGAAATATATAACCTGGCCGGACAAAGCTCAGTTGCACTTTCTTTTGAACAACCGGTAGAAACCCTTGAAAGCATTCTCTCTGCTACCATAAACCTGATGGAGGCCATACGATTCCTTGATCGGCCCATTCGTCTTTATAACGCAGGGTCGGGTGAATGCTTCGGTGATACTTTGAAGGATGCAGCAAATGAAGAGACTCCTTTTCGCCCGAGAAGTCCGTATGCTGTTGCAAAAGCTGCGGCTTTCTGGCAGGTAGCTAATTATCGTGAAGCTTATGGGTTGTTTGCTGCAACAGGGATTTTGTTTAACCATGAATCGCCATTACGACCAGAGCGGTTTGTCACACGAAAAATAGTTGCTGCTGCCTGCCGTATCGCCAATGGAAGCGGAGAACGTCTGCGATTGGGGAACACATCAATTCAACGTGACTGGGGATGGGCACCTGAATATGTTGAGGCAATGTGGAGTATGCTGCAGAGAGAACGAGCGGAGGACCTTGTAATTGCCACAGGAAAGAGCCATTCACTGGCAGAGTTTGCTGACCTTGCTTTTCAGTATTTTGGTTTGAAATGGCAGGATCATACCGATATTGACCCATTGATATTCCGAACAACAGATATTCCTTACAGTTGCGGGGATGCAGGAAAAGCGTTACTTAAAACCGAATGGAAGGCCGAGACAGATATGCCGGGTGTTGTGTTGAAAATGATAGAAGCTGAATTGAAGGGCTTCAAGAAATAGCAGTTCGAATGAGTCTCCATAAAATATCTCATTACCCCGACGTATAACTCTGCAAAAAAATATTCAGCCAGATTCCCAGCATTTCTGTACGCATTAAGAGACCTTTTTTAACTGCTTGCCATAGCCGCTGCGAAGACCGAGAAATGGTTTTTCTATGGTTTCATAGCTAAGTGTGGCTGCTATCCAAGTCAGACCATACAGTCCGCTTGCCATTATAACTCCATCGACCATAGAATTACCGGTGATTATCCAAACTCCGAATGCCTCAAATGTCAGGTAAATAACCAGCGCATGCATCAGATAAAATGAAAAACTGATTTCTCCCCCCCGCCGCATAAATCTGTCTAACCATTGAGGTAAAGCAAAGCTTGCCGAGACCCATGCTGTAATAAACAGAGCCCAGCCAGAGGCTTCCAGCATTGACCAGAAAATCCAGAATACATCCTTTTGTATCGGGAAAAAAAAGCTTGCATAACGAGACTGAACGGCACTGTTTAAAAACACAACAACCACAGCCCCAATCAACAGCAAATTGCCTCGTCGTAAGAGAAAGTCCTTGAAGCGACTGTAGAGCAAAGCTGCCAACATACCAATGAGAAACTGGTCAAACCGGCCAACGAGGGTTGAGTATAACATGTGTTTGCTGCGCTCCGTAACCCCGTAGGCTCCAAGCTTGAATAAGAGCATGAGCAGCAGAAGTTTCAGCAGGTATGAAGGCCCTTTTTCGCGGGCAAACCTGCCGAGAAAAGGAAAAAGCAGATAGAAGGTGAACTCCAGAGAAATAGTCCATGCAGCACCGGTGATAAAGTGGTTGGATGTTGGTGCTTTACCGATGTTGGAAAAAAACAGGTAAAGAATGTCCTGGGGCCTGAAGTCATCGCGTACAATAGAAATAGCAAGAAAAAATACCGTTAAAAACATGGGGAAAATACGAAGAACTCGGTTGCGTAAAAACCGCTTGTAGTCAATAACCGGGTTATGCAAGGCTATCAGCATGAAAAGAAAACCGGAGAGCGTAAAAAAAAGACCTACTCCGGTATGCCCTTCGGTGATAAGACCAAGCCAGGGATAGTCGCTCTGTGCCTGCCAGTGAAAGTAGTAGTAGTGAGAAAAATGGAAAAAAAAGACCAGAGTGGCAGCAAAAAAACGCACATGATCCAGGCGCGGTAAATGAGGGAGATTATTGGAATCCATCAATGATGCAATCAGATATTGATTCGGCAAAAATTGCACAAGTTAAACGGGGCCAATTACATTATTAAATGTAAAGGTTTATTACTCAAGAGAGAATTTTGGGGCGTCATGAAAGCGTGTTTTTTTGAGTCTGATTGTACGCTAAAAAGTGATTTTTCATCTACATTAAACTTATGGTTATAGGATCTCTGTCCGTTTCCAGCGGTTGTGGAGCCAGAGCCACTCTTCTGGGTAGCGGTAGATGTAGCGTTCCATTGTTTTGGTGTACCGGCGGGTAAGTTCTTCGGCGTCTGTTTTGGAGGTGCCGAGTCCGGTAAGATCAATTTCCTCTATGTCAATCCTGTATCGCCCTCCTGCTGATCGTTGGCACATAGCTACAAAGAGTGGAACTCCGGCTTTCAGGGCCAGATAGGCAGGACCAAGAAACACCGTTGTCCGGCGTCCGAGAAATTCAGTAAAGAATGAACCTCCGGAATCGGACTGATCGCCAAGAAGCGTTAATAACTCACCATTTTTGAGTGCTCTGAGCCCCTCTCGAAGTGCTTTCCAGTCATAGACAATCCTGTTGCCGCGCATCGTCCGCCAAGCATTGATCTGCTTATCGACAGCATGGTTTTTTAATGGCTTAACCACAACAGTTAGTGCTCCTAGCAGTAGTCCACTGCAATAAGCGAGCAGCTCCCAGTTACCGTAATGTGCAGAAACCAGAACCCCTCCCTTTTGCTGGTCAACAATTTTGACATAAAGTGAACGGGCGGCTTCTACATCGATCAACTGGGCGGCATCTTCTCTGGTTTTGATCATGGGAAGACGAAGCACTTCGATCATATTCTCAGCCTGATTGCGGTATATCTGATGGGCAATACCATCGATTTCAGCTTGTGTTTTTTCAGGAAAAGTGAGCGCCAGATTCTTTTCAACCAGAGGCCGCCTTGTTTTAAGGATCTTGTAGACAAAATCCCCTATCCAATAAGCTATTGTGGTTGAATGCTTGCGGCTTATGCTCCGGACAAGTACACCGAGCATTTTGATAAGGCGGTAAAGCGCCTTATCTGCTAAATTATCACCATCTTCCCAGCTACGCGTCATAGCAGTTACCTCTATTTTACCATGCGGACAATCGATGAGTATACGCTAAATTGAAAAAACTATGTGAACTATTTTTTTATCCAGCTGAGGGCTAATCCCGTTCAGTAAGATACTATCTGATAATGACAAATGGCTGGTTTCAATAAGCTGTTGAGCTCTGGTGAGGCTCTGGAAAAAGTACAGGCATGGCAGGCATCGGGCAAAAAAGTTGTGTTTTCAAACGGCTGTTTCGATATTCTGCATGCGGGGCACGTTGAGTATCTGGCAGCTGCAAGAGAGCTGGGAGACGCACTTATTATCGGCCTGAACAGTGATGCTTCGGTTCGCCGGCTCAAGGGGCCGAATCGTCCCGTTTGCTGTGAAGAGGATCGTGCGGCGGTACTCTCGGCGTTGCAAGTTGTCGATGGCGTCACCCTTTTTAACGAAGATACACCCGAAGAACTGATCGGCACTCTCTTGCCGGACATTCTTGTCAAGGGATCGGACTGGGCAGTCGAGCAGATTGCCGGTGCTCGGGCGGTTATTGAGCATGGCGGCTCTGTGTTGACACTCGCTTTGCTGGAAGGCCGTTCAACAACCGGCATCATCGAAAAAATCATGCAGCTTCATACTCACAATAAATCAATAGGCAGTGGACAGGATTAAACGCCATATCCTCAAAGTCCTGGTAGCATGCTCTGCCGTTTTGCTTCTGTTGTCGCTCACAGCCTTGATTGTTTTGAACAGCGGAGTGCTTGATCGAATGGCAAAAGATCGGGCTGTTGCGCTTTTTAACGAAAAGCTGTTCGGTCGTCTTGAACTGCAGGAGCTTCATCTTCAGTTTCCGAACAAGGTCACGCTCGTCAATCCGCGTATATACGGACCCGGGGAGAGAATACCAGCACTCCAGGCCAGCACCGTTTCCCTGAAATTCAACTTTCTCACCCTCCTTCAGCCTGAAATAAAAAGGATCTATCTGCGCCTTCTTACGGCCGATTCTCTCAATGCAAGGATTGTGACCGGGAAAAACGGCAAGCTCAATCTTGAGCTCGCTTTCAAGTCGCGCGACCCTGATACGACAAAAACTCATCTGGAACATTTTTTCTGCAAAACAATCAGGATTAAGAACAGCCGCCTTTCTTACGACAGAACCATCAGCAATCCTGGCACTCTGCCGGTCACGGTGAACAACATCAATGGTGAGCTCTCCAAATTCACCGTCAAGAATAAACTGTTTAGTGGAACTCTTGACAAATTACAGCTCAACATTCCCGGCTCTCAATTCGCTTTACGGCAGAGTTCAGGCCGGTTTCTCTTTTCTGAAACCCGCTCTGAAATCCTTGCCTTGAAAGCGGTGAGCAATAAAAGCAACGCGGAGCTTTCTCTGACAATCGACCATTTCAACATTTTCGCACCCAGTCAACTCCAAAAACAGCTTGCCCTCGGTCGATCATTTCTGACGATCGAGAAACTTGCCCTTCATAGCGATGACCTCAAAATATTGTCGCCGACCGTTGCTCTACCGCCTGGCCTCTATACTCTTAAAGGCAACGCAAGAGGAAAAAAAGACAACATCGAGATTCTTGACGGTCAGCTGACTCACCTCAAAAGCAAATTAGCAATAAAGGGTGAACTGCTTAATCTGAACAACGGAAAAGCCTTTGCCTACCGCCTTACATGCGACAGTTCAAGAATTGCCGCACCATTTATTGAGTCACTCCTGAAAGAGAGTTCCTACAGGGATATCGGCAGTAAAGTCGGCACAATTACCTTTGTTGGCCATGCACAGGGAAGCCTGAGCGCCATAAAAACAGATTTCAAGACGCTCTCGACTCTAGGTGAAGCGTCACTGAATGCGGAAGTTTCAAGGAAAAACCCGGAACAGCTTTCTTCGAAAGGCACTTTTGTCCTGAAAGGCTTTAAACCCCACAAACTCCTGTCATCGAACAATACTGAAAATACTCTGGTGAACGCTTCCGGCAGTTTTGAAGGGCGAGCCGACAATAAAAAAGTCAACCAGCTTACCCTGGATATGAAGCTTGCCAATTCATTGTGGCGAAAGCAACAGGTCAACGAGGGCACGCTCGGCATCAAGTATGACAAAGCCGTGCTGAACAGCAGCATCTCTTTGAAGAATAAACTGACAACCTTTGCGCTTGATGGAGCTATCGACTTTAACGATAAAACTCCCCGCTACCACGCATCAGGTAAAACCGGAGGACTTGATCTTTCGGCAATACTCCGTTCAACTGCCTTTAAAACTAATTTGAACGGAGCATTCTCGGTTCAAGGATCCGGATTTGATCCAAAAAATCTGAATATCGCGGCTGTCATGCTGTTTTCCCCCTCCTCTATTGATGCCTTCCAACTTAAAGATCGCTCAAAAGCAGCTTTCGAAATAACCCAGTCATCCGGATATACTCGAACAAGCATCAGCAGCGATTTTATTGATCTTCTGGTTGATGGAGACGGTTCGCTTGAAGAACTGATTGCTCTCGGCAGGCTTGCAGGATCAGGTATAGCAAGGGAGATAGCGGCCCAGAATATCTGGCAGACAACACTACCGGCTAAGGCGCCTGCATCGAATTCATCTAAAAAACCGTTCACCGTCAATTACCGCATTACGGTAAAAGATATCGCTCCTTTAGCGATGCTCTTTCCCCTTCATGGCCTGACCCTTCAGGGCAGCGCTGAAGGACGGGCCATATACAGTAAAGGAGAGTGTTCAATCACATCGTCAATCAATCTTGACCGGTTGCAGCCACGTAATGATCTCCTTTTTGAAAATCTCTCCATCAAAGCTGACGTGGATTGCAGCGGCAGCGGAACACAAAAAGCATCTATCAACGGCAAAGCTTCAGCTATAACTCTGGCCCGGAATAAAACCGGAACGGCACTCTTTTCGGGACTCTATACACCGTCACATTTTGACGGCACCCTCGACCTTGTTCTGCCTGATCCCACTGAAAACTTTTCAACAAAATTTTTGGCGACAAGGGATGGAGGCAGCTATAACCTGCTGTTTAACCACCTCTTGATACAAGATGCTTCAGGTGTGTGGAAAACAGCCGGAAACACCCGGGTCATGCTCTCGAGAACATCTGCGAGGTTTAACCGTTTCACGATAACGAAGGGTTCACAACAGGCTGTTCTGGACGGCGAACTCAGCAATTCGATGCCTGGGAGTTTTCAATGTGCGTTATCAAATATTCAGCTTGCTGAGCTGAAGCGCTTTTCAATGAATAGCTCTCTTGATAAGCTTTCCGGTACACTCAATGCCTCGCTTGCCCTCAGCGGTAACCCCGACGCAAAAACGACAAGCATCAAAATATCCGGGAAAGATATTCGTTATGATAAATTTGAGATAGGCTCCCTGCAGTGGAATGCGGTCCACAGCGGGCATTTGCTTCGTTTTGACATGCGAAGCAGTGCTCCATCAATGAACACTATCGAGGGAAAAGGAACAATTCCTCTAGTGCTCAACGTCTATCCCTTTCAGCTAAAAATTGCAGAACCGGAGGCTATCAGCATATCACTGAAGTCGGATAATCTTTCCGCCGGGTCTCTGGCATACCTGCTGCCAGTTATTGAATCAGCTGAGGGAGTTATACCGACTACCCTCAAAATTGAGGGGAGAACACCGAAACCCGATGTTTATCTGACCACCAACCTGCGTGATACGAAAATCAAGCTGGAACCGACACAGGTCTCCTACTCGCTCAACGGAGTGATCTATGTAACCCCGAATAATATCGAACTGCGCAATATAGCAGTCAATGATAACCTGAGTGGAACGGGAAAAATAAACGGTGTCGTAAAACTCAACAAACTGCAGCTGACAGGGCTGGATCTCGGCGGCAGATTGAACAATCTTCTTCTGTTCAATAAAAAGGACCGAGAGGATGAAACCTCATTCGGGACTATTACCGGCACAACCAATAACATCAGAATTCTCGGTACAATGTCAGAACCAATTGCTGAGGGAGAACTGAGAATCAATGCCGCGGACTACTCGCTTTACCGGACAGGATCCAATGAGAATGCAAAGTATATCGGCATTAACAAATTTATCTCATTTGCGCCACGATACCCCTCGCGGAATACGCCAGCTCTTGAAGCCTTACATAAGCCCGCAAAACAAAATGAGTTTTACCACTCGCTGATCGATATCCTGCAGATAAAAAATCTAAGGCTAACCAGCACTGAGCCGCTGAAGTACACCGTGATTTTTGACCGCATCAGAGGTGAAAAGCTTGAAACCTCAATTAACAATCTCTCCTTGATTATCAACAAAAGCGATCAGCAGTATCGGTTGTTCGGATCAGTGAATGTCGTTAGCGGCAAATACAAATTTTCCAACACGAACTTTGACCTGCAGGAAGGCGGAAAAATTACCTGGAACAATGTTGATATCCGAAGTGCGGTCATGGATAATCTCTATGGAAGCAAGTACGTAAGCGCAACAAACCAGCAGACCAGTGAGAAGGATAATGTAAAACTGCTGCTTGCCATTACCGGCACACTGAATGAACCGCTGGTCACCATGGGATATTATCTCAATGAACAGTCTCAGCCCTATGCATCCTCAAATCTGATCGGTGGAAAATCAAGCCAGATAGACCCCAATGCGGAACTGAACGTCATTTCCATGCTGCTTTCCAAACAGTGGTACGCGCGGCCGGGAAGCAGCGCACAAGCTTCCAATATTGCAGTTACAAGCGTAGGAATGTCCGCCGGGTCCGGCCTTCTCTCTTCCCAGTTTTCGAAGGTCATTCAGGATATTGCCGGTCTTGAAAGTTTCAATGTCAACGTAGGAATGGATAAACGCGGAGCACTCAGCGGACTCGACCTTTATGTCGCACTCAGTGTCCCGGGTACTGACGGAAAAGTACGATTTATCGGCTCTGGAAGCGCACCCACCCTCAAGGATTCACCCCTTGCCAACTATTATGGCACCGAACAGAAAGTGGAATACCGGATTACTCCAAAAATCTCTCTCGAAACGTACCGTTCTTATGGACTGAACGCCAATGGAACCTCCAGCTCCAATTTGCAGGCACCTTCGGAAATATGGGGCGCCAGCATCTCCTATAAGGAGCGTTTCCAGACTTGGGAGCAGTTCTGGAAACGTCTTGTTCCCTCATCTGACAAAAATAAATAAGTCGGGCTGTTTTTGTAAATTGATTAGAGAGCCATTGCAGCATTAAACCATACAAAACCAGGGTAACGTCTTGAGAGGTAAAAATATAATCATCGGCATTACGGGCGGAATTGCGGCCTATAAAACACCGCAGCTCGTCCGGTTGCTTAAAAAAAGCGGGGCGAATGTCCGCGTAGCCCTTACCGATGGAGCTACCCGTTTTGTCAGTGAACTTGCCCTCGCAACAGTTTCTGAAGAACGGGTATACCGTTCCATATTTCCTCCTGCAGATACCTCGGGTACCGACTATACCCGCCACATCTCTCTTGGTGAATGGGCCGATGCTTTTGTCATTGCTCCGGCTACAGCCAACACCCTTGCCAAACTCAGTGCAGGCCTTTGTGACGACATGCTTACCGCTCTGTTTCTCACGCTGCGACCTCTGAAACCTGTTCTGATTTTTCCAGCTATGGACGGTCAGATGTTTCTCTCTGCTTCCGTTCAGCGAAATATTGCAACTCTTGCCGCCCAGGGGTGCAGTGTCATAAACCCTCTTAGCGGTGAGCTCGCTTCCGGGCTCAGCGGGGTCGGCCGAATGCCGGAACCTGAGTCGATTGTTGCTTCTCTTCAAGAGGCACTTCGTTCTACTGCTGCCGACTCTCCCCTGTATGGCAAATCAGTTATTGTTACTGCAGGCCCTACACGCGAAAAAATTGATGGCGTGCGTTTCATCTCGAATTACTCGTCGGGAAAAATGGGATTTGCCATTGCCCGTGCAGCGGCAAAACGCGGAGCCCTGGTCACCCTCATTACGGGACCCGTTCATCTGGAGACACCTCCCGGAGTTATCCGGAAAGATGTTGAAAGCGCGCTGGAAATGCGAGATGCCGCCCTGTGCTGTTACAAGAGCTGCAACATCTTTGTTGGCGCTGCGGCGGTGTCCGATTATCGCCCTCTGGACCCTTTGGAAGGAAAAATGAAAAAGGAGAGCCCTGAAATTGAGCTTACCCTTGTAAGAAATCCTGATATCATGGCCGAGTTTGGCCTGCAGAAAGCTCCTGGACAACTTGCTGTCGGCTTTGCGCTTGAAACACAAACAGGTCTCGACAATGCCCGCAAAAAACTGAAAGCCAAAAACCTTGACCTTATTGCGTTCAATTTTTTTGATCGAAAAACCTCGGGCTTTGAAGTCGATACAAATATTCTTACCCTGATAGATAAAGAGGGTGTAACTACTGAGCTCCCGAAGCTTTCAAAGGATGCAGCCGCAGGAGAACTTCTTGACTGCATTGAGAAGCTTTGTGTTTAAACACCGCCATTAACACGCTGAAGAACGAGTGATTGTCATGCAAGGTATATTATTCGACAATGATGCAGAGTGTCCGCCACTCCCTGGACAGTCAGAATCAACGACAAAAAAGCTGTCAAATCTGCTGAATAGTGCAAAAGAGTGTCGTAAATGCAGGCTTGCCGAAACGCGACTGAATTTTGTTTTTGGCGAAGGAAATCCTTGTGCTGATCTTGTTGTTATCGGTGAGGCTCCAGGTGCAGATGAAGATGCTTCGGGCAGGCCTTTTGTAGGGCGGTCCGGCCAGTTGCTCGATAAAATCCTTCTCGCTGCAGGATTTCAGCGCGAAGAGGTATTCATTTGTAATATCCTGAAATGCCGGCCTCCCGGCAACCGCAACCCTCTCCGGGATGAAATCGAGTGCTGCATACCTTTGCTGCACAGCCAGTTGCAGATTGTGAACCCGAAAATTATCCTGGTGCTTGGAAAGGTTGCTGCCAATACACTGTTTGAAAACAATCTCTCTTTAGGGTCTATGAGAGGGAAAGTCAAAAAATGGAAAGAGTATGATTGTTTTATTACCTATCATCCTGCGGCCCTGCTTCGTAACCCTAACTGGAAGCCAGGGTGCTGGGAAGATATTCAAAGTATGATGGGCCATTACAGCGAGATTGCAGGGCAGAAAAATGCTGAATAAATGCCAGTGAATGATGGATTAAGCGATGAATAAGCGATGATTAAAAAAGCAGTTGCTCAGATAGATTTTAACACGGATATCGATTTCAGCAAGGAAAGTCGCGTCCCTCCCTATTCAACTGATATTGAGCAGGAGGTACTGGCCTGTATTCTCCTCGAAGACGACCCCATTGAACAGGTTATACAGATATTCGGTGATAACGGCGAGGAGGTGTTTTATGAGCGCCGCCACCAGATCATCTTCAAAGCAATGATGCAGCTTTACAATAAACGGCAGGCGATCGACATTATCACGGTCAGTGAAGAGCTGCTGAAAATGAATGAGCTGGAGCCTGTTGGTGGAAGGCACTACCTGGCGGAACTTTCCGGGAAAGTTATCAGCGCGGCCAACATTGAGTACTATGCACGTCTGGCAAAAGAGAAGTTTCTCTACCGACGGATGATCTCGATATCGGCTAAGATCTCCGGTGCCGCCTACAG
>CAIVSG010000144.1 GCA_903908555.1 uncultured Chlorobiaceae bacterium
CAGTTCATCCTCTATAAGCAGAAGCTTCTGACGTTCTGACTGAAGCATCTTGCTGAGTGGTATGCCGGTCCATTTAGAGACGATATCAGCAATGTCCTCGGCGTCAATCTCTTCTTTCATGATTAAATCGCCCGAAGCTTTCTTCTCCTCAATTTTCAGGCGGTTCTCTTCCAGTTCCCGTTCAATTGCCACAGTTTTTCCGTAACGGATTTCAGCTACTTTTCCATAGTCCCCCTGGCGCTCAAACTCTTCTGCCTGAACCCGAAGTTCTTCAATCTGTGATTTGAGGCTGCGTGAAGATTGAATCAGCTGTTTTTCGCTGTCCCATTTTGCTTTGATTACCGTCTGTTCTTCGACAAGATTTGCAAGCTGTTTTTCTATCTCGTCCAACCGATGTTTCGTGTCAGCGGTGCTCATACTTATTTTGGGTTTGATTCGGAGTGTGAATAAGAAATATTGTTGTAAATTTAACGCTTATCGACATAAAAGTCATCATCGACAAATACTTTACCCCATAAAAGAGTAACCGATAACAACGTGCAAAAGTTCTCAATCGCATCACTATCAGTTCCTGACGAAAACAGCCCGATTTTTATTGCCGGGCCATGTGTGATTGAAAGCCGGGCTATGGCTATAGAGACGGCGGAGGAACTGCAGCGCATCAGCCGGAGTGAAGGGATTCGATTCATTTTCAAGGGCTCCTACCGCAAAGCCAATCGTTCTTCATCATCTTCATTTACCGGTATCGGGGACATTGAGGCACTTGAGGTACTTGCCGAGATTCGCCAGACCTATGGAATGCCGGTTATTACCGATGTGCATGAAACAAAGGATGTTACTCTTGCGGCCCGTTATGTTGATGTACTGCAGATACCGGCATTTCTCTGTCGTCAGACGGAGCTTCTGGTTGCTGCCGGAGAGAGCGGCCTTGCTGTTAACATCAAGAAAGGTCAGTTTATGGCTCCTGAAGATATGGCGCTTGCAGCTGCCAAGGTTGTAACGACAGGTAACAAGAGGGTTATGCTGACTGAAAGGGGGTCAAGCTTCGGCTACCACAATCTTGTTGTTGATTTCAGGGGGCTTGCCAAAATGGCGGAATCAGGATATCCGGTGCTTTATGATGCCACTCACAGTCTTCAGCTTCCTTCGGCTGCAGAGGGTGTTTCCGGAGGTGAGCGACAGTATGTAATGCCTCTGGCCAGGGCTGCGGTTGCGGTAGGTGTGAATGGTTTGTTTTTTGAGATCCATCCCAATCCCTCTAAAGCCCTATCGGATGCGGCAACTCAGATTGCACTTGCTGATTTCGGGTTAATTGTCAAACAGCTGCTCCACCTCTACAGGTGCGTGCACTCTCTTCATTCACTATAAACATGTACTCTATTGTCCGGTTTTCAGTATTTTGGAATGCAGCCTTCGCAGGCAGATCCTTCTTCAAGGATAGAACAGGCGCTTAAAGATGTCAGGGCGCTTATTTTTCCGGTTGACGGGGTGCTGAATGGAGGCAGGATTACGTTTGACAGCACCGGGTCGGAAATTTGTTCGCTTTCTGTCAGGGATGCCGTGGCAATAAGGGAGGCGCGTAAACAGGGGTTGCATATCGCCGTTATTTCGGAGAGGGATGCGGAGGCTTACCGTCCCCTGCTTGAAGAGCTTGGTGTTCAGGATCTCTACCTCGGTGGTGGCAATCTGCTTGATGCCTATGATGCTTTCCGGCATCTTCATGACTTTTCGGACAACGAGTGTGCCTATATTGGCGACGATGTCGGCGATATAGCAGTGCTTGCAAAAGCAGGCCTGCCGGTTACCCCAATTGATGGGGCTGATTATCTCAGAAACCGGGTCGGTTATATTGCCGGGTATGAAGGTGGAAAGGGTTGTGTGAGGGAAATGGTCGAGATGATTCTTACTCACCAGGATAAATGGCCATACATAGAGCGTCCAGACCCTGAGGAATAAATACGGGGAGTTCCCGCAGGATTTTACTGTTCTTCCGGAATAAACTCAGGGAGAAGGATAGGGTTCAGGAGCTCCGCTGTTTCTGCAAGTGAAAGCATGCCGACAATATTTGTACCGTGGTTCGGCTCAACATGTACATCCCCCCTGTACTCAGCACCACATTCAAGCGCTTTTTCAAGTGCCTCTATTTTGCCACGCAGACTGTATGCTGCTGATTGCGGTGTTGAACAGGATACAGGAGGATTCTCTTCGCCGTGCAGAAAATAACCTTCCGGAAGCTGTTCACTTTGCGGATAGTCATGCCAGTGGGTGATGGATGCTCCATACCGGGCAAGATAGGAGGGGAAGCCTGCGTCAGGTTTCATTGTCATCAGTATACTTGCTGTCAAGGCATTGCCCAGTGCATGTGCCAGAATTGTCAAGGTATCGAAGGATGGCTTGGCGATATCAGCGGAGGAACATCCTTCAGGGGTCTTAAGGTAGATTCGCCCTCGATCCCTGCCCTGGATGAGCCCGATTTCCACAAGATCTTTTTTCGGATCAAGGTTATTTTTTTTACACCCTGATCTTGTTGTGATGACACTGATGTCCGGCACGTGAACGAGGAGGGTTTTCTCATGAACCCTGACCGCTACTCTTCTCTCTATCTGATCATGGTTATACGCTATCGGGTTATTACTGCCTGAGTAGGATGCTGGCTGCACGGCAACAGGAAGCTGGCGGGCAAAGAATCCGTAGCTCATGCCGCTTCGCTGGTCGAGATATCGGGCAACAATCCGTTTGTAAAAATCACTCCGGTAGTGAAGTCCTGCTGTGGATGTATGCGTTACAAGAGATGCGTTATTGCTCCATAGGGCGCTGCACTGCAGAAAATCATTGGCAACAGCTGCAAACTCCGGCGTTCCGGTTTGCAGTTTTCCATGCTCTATGTCAAGGTCTTCAGGTCTGGGCGGGACAACCTGTGCCGTAAGCTTTGGTACCAGTGAGCAAAAAACATCCTCTCTTGAAGGCGAAGGCGTGTTGAAGGTTACGACACCACCATTCATAGTGCAGATTGTCCATGAATGGTCAGTAACAAATATCAGGATATGGACCATGTCGCGGGCGAGCCTGCCGACAATGGCGTCAAGGCGCTGCTGAGGCAGGGCGTTGGTGGTTATAGGCGGCGGTTCGTCGAAAATACCTACAATCATATTGTTGTAGAGCGTTGCGACCCGGTTGATGGCGAGCAGGTTGTCAGGAAAATAACCCGGAGCAAAGATAACTGTTCCTTGAGCAAATCGTCCGTCGTTTCCGGAGGCCTCATTTTCTGAAAGAACGGTTATGCCGAGTGATTCCATTGCATTGACGAGGGCATGGCAAAACAGCTCCAGTCGACTGGATAGAACGGGAGGCGGGTAGATGACCGGTTTGAGACGCTTGCACATTTCATCGATGCAGAGAGGAGTATCAAGAGGAATGCCAAGCACTTTGTGGAGTGCATCGGAAGAGATACGGTTACTCATGAAGATGTTCAGCCTGATTCGTTGGGAAAAATAATCGGCTGGGTTTAGATGCCGAAATTATGCTCGCGACCCCATAACAGTTTTGTTCGCAGGATTTCGCAGTAATTGCGGCTTTCATTTGCGACAAGGTTGATGACTTCGGCAGATTTTTTTACAGTGACGATCTCATGGGGTGCAAGAAATTTTCTGAAATGTCCGTCACAGTTAAGCGGAAATTCTCCATCAGGGGCCTCGACGGAGATTTCGATAACCTTGTCATCGCTGATAACGATAGGCCGGACGGTCAGCATGTGCGGGCATATCGGGGTGATGACGAAAACGCTTGATTTTGGAGCTATGATCGGGCCTCCGGCAGACATGGAGTAGGCCGTGGAGCCTGTCGACGTGGCAATAATGATACCGTCAGCCCTGTATGAGCTCAGCAGTTCACCATCCAGCTTTATGACAAAAGTCGGAATACGTGGATAGGTGCCTTTTTCAATGACGACATCATTCAGCGCTTTGAATCGCTGCATTTCGTTGTTAACGGTTAGTGATGCTTCAAGCTGCAATCGATTATGAATTGAGTAGGTACCGTTCAGCACATGTTCAATAGCCTCGAACATTTCTGCCTGGGTAAACTCCGTTAAAAAACCGAGGTAGCCGACATTGACTCCTATAACAGGCTTCGTCGCGGCGTAATGTGACGTAAAAAGCAGCGTTCCATCTCCGCCAAGCGAAAGAAAAGCGTCACAGTGCTGGCTGAGCTCCTCAATAGGAAGAGAGTTTTCTGTATCCAGTTTTTCTGCTGATTGAGTTTCAAAGATATACTCTATGCCCCTATCTTTAAACCACAAAGCAAGCTTTCGTGCAAGATCCAGCGCTGTTTCTCTTGAAACATTGACAATAATTGCAAATTTCATTGCCGGTCCATCTCTTTGAGGGTTTGATAAAGCCGGTTGGCATCACTGAAGCGCGATTCAAGACGATCAAGGTTACCTTCCCTTACCTCTTGTGAGAGTCGGGCAAGCTCTCTGGAAAAATGCTCGAGTTCATCTGCAATGTTCTCGCTGTTTGTTGCAATTATATCCCGCCATATCTGCCATGAACTTCCTGCAAGTCTGGTAATGGTGGCAAACCCCGGTCCTGATTTATTGATGGAGTCTCCACAGTAAGCCATCAGAAGAGTAGAAAGCAATTGTGGCAGATGACTGACTTTTGCTATGATGCGGTCATGTTCATCAGGGGTCATACACAGTATTGAGCAGCCTGCAGAGTGAAGGAGCTCAATGAGAAACATTCCTTTTTTGCCAGAAAGCAGCCTGTTGTCGTCGCAGAGGATAATGCGACGTCCCTGCAGCAGTTCCTCATGGCTTTCACGGTACCCTTGCTGTTCCTTGCCTGCCATAGGGTGCATTCCAATAAAGGGAATGTCAAGCTCAAAGGCTTTTCGGGCGATAAGGGATTTTGTGCTTGATACATCGCTGACAAGCGTTGTTGGCGGTGCAAGTTGCTTTATCTCTTCGAGCAGGGCAATATTGACCTCAACCGGAGCAGAAAGAATAATCAGGTCGGCGCTGTAGAGTTTTTTTTTGTCATCAATAAACCGTTCAAGACCAAGCTCCGTGACATGCTGCCTATCGCTTTCGGTAAAGTTAGGGTCGAACCCCTGCAACAGAATATTGCTTTTTACGGCAAGCGGAGAGCGTTTTATTGCTCTCAAGAGTGACATTCCGATCAACCCGAGGCCAATAAAAGAAATGCTTCTGATAGGTGGATGCTCAGTCATGCAGGTCAACTTTGCTTGTTCGCCCGGCTTCCGGGGGCATCAATAGTCGCGCCTTCCTTGCAGAGAGGGCATTCTTCGGGAGTATAGCTTATCACTTCCATTGAAAGGACTGAAAAATGGTCATCAGCAAGCCTGACACGACCGTTGCTGCGGTCCACAACCGTACCAACACCGACAAGCGAAGCGCCGGAACGTTTGATGAGTTCAATAACCTCTGCAACAGAGCCGCCGGTAGTTATGACATCCTCGATGACGAGCACCCGTTCGTCGGGTTCTAGGCTGAATCCTCTGCGTATCGTCATGACTCCATCCTTGCGTTCAGCAAAAATGGTTTTTACTCCGAGCTGGCGTCCTACTTCCGTTCCGACCACTATCCCGCCGATAGCCGGAGAGATGACGGTATCAACATTCTTGTCGGCGAAATGCCGGGCAATTTCGCTGCATATTGCTGTGAGGTGTTCCGGATACTGCAGCACTTTTGCGCACTGAAAGTAGGTGTTGCTGTGGCGTCCGGACGTCAGCTTGAAATGACCCTCGAGCAGAGCCCTGGTTGTTTTAAAAACATCAAGCATTGCGGAAGTACTCATGAAAAATATAGGCTGAAAATTTTAAGCGAGGATATTACAATCAATGAACCTAAAGATAAAGAAGCAGTTCCGAAAAGCTAAAGGAAAATGTTATGGCGGCTTCGGCCAGTTCAATGAGCTCTGCTTTTCATTCTTACTGACGGGTTTCAAGGTAATCGCTCAGAATGACACATGCCGCCGCACTGTCGAGCCGCCCTTTTTGCTGCCGCACCTTTCTGGAGGTACCCGATGCAACCAGGATTCGTTGTGCATCCCTCGATGAGTGGTGTTCATTGACTGGTTCGACGGTTATCAGGGGGAAGGCCTCACAAAGCTCTTGAATAAAGCGGTCAAGCACGCCGGTCATTGCATTTTTTTCGCCTGTATTGCTGAGCGGGTAGCCAACAATGAGTTTTTCAACATCATTGTTTCCAAGCATTGCCTCGAGGGTCTTGAACAATCCTGCCCGGTCAAAGGTGCCTACGGGCTGGGCAAAAAGTCCGAGAGGATCGCTTTGAGCCAGTCCTATGCGTTTTGTTCCGTAGTCGATCGCAAGGATTCGTTTTTTTAGAGTTAAGCTTATGGCACTCTCCCTGGTGGATTCAATGTTCGTGAACATTACTGATGCGGTCAGGTCAATGTTTTATCTCTATAAATTAAAGCCGATTTATGACAAATTCAATTTTTGAGATGGCGATGAGCCATGAAAAACCTTTTCTCTGAAATGATTGTTTCCCTTGTATGAGTGTTTTTTATAATCATGATGATTGAGGGAGGAGAATATGGGTGCATGGTCGTTGTTACTGATGACAAGCCTGATGCTTGCAGTCTGTTCGGTGCTGGGAAAGCGTACGGCAAATGAGCCACCTTACAAGGTTATTTCAGAGGAGGGCGACATTGAAATCAGGCAATATGGGGAAATGATTGTGGCCGAAACTGTTGTGGAAGGGTCATACGGTCAAACAAGCGGTGCGGCTTTCAGTCGCCTTGCCGGATATATTTTCGGCAAGAACCGGGCAAAACAGAAAATTTCCATGACGGCTCCGGTGCTGCAGGAGCCTGCCAGTGAAAAAATATCGATGACCGCACCGGTAATACAGGAAAAAAAAGGCACTGCCTGGGTGATGTCGTTTGTGATGCCTGAAGGGTCGACACTTGAAGCGCTTCCAATCCCGCTTGACACGGCAGTGAAACTGCGGCTGGTTCAGGGAAAGAAGGTTGCTGTAATCCGTTATTCGGGTCTGCATTCTGAAAATAATCTCCGGAATTATGCCGAAACACTTACCCTATGGCTTGAGAAGAAAGGGTTGAGGGTACTCTCCGGGCCACGTACAGCAAGCTACGATCCTCCCTGGACCATTCCATTCTTGCGCCGCAACGAGGTGCATATCGATATTGAGTAAACGGGTTATATCAAGCAGATAAAGCTTTGTTGAGCTGGTTTTTTTATAGCCTTATGATTACATTTTGGAAAGGTATGGCTCACTTAATCAAACTCAGGGTATGAAGCCTCATTATTACTTTATTGGATCATCGTTTTCGATACTGCTTTCCATTTACATCTTTATTTTTGGTACAGGGGTAAACCATGAGCTTATTGCCATTTTTATAGGGTTATGGGCGCCGACAATCGTCTGTGTGGGTATTTTCAATACGCTGCTCGGTATTCTCGACGAGATGTGCTGCGCTCACAAGAGGATAGAAGACGGGCAAGGTGGTCATGATCGATAGAGCTTTGCTCACGGAGGCAGTGCTTGGGAGGTACTGTTTATGAAACATGCAGGGGCGTTGCTGCTGGTCGGTACCGGGGGATTTCTGGGCTCCATGGCGCGCTATCTGGTAACTCTTCTCTTCTCTCCGCTTGTTCCGGGTTTTCCTTTTGCAACATTTGCCGTAAATATTATTGGCAGTTTTCTGATTGGTCTTCTGAGCGAACTTGCGGTATCGACTACACTTGTCTCCCCTGAAGCAAGACTTTTTCTTGTAACAGGTATATGCGGGGGATTTACCACTTTTTCCGCTTATATGTTTGAGTCTACCGCACTCATGAAAGATGGCCAGCTCTTCTATACCAGCTTATATCTTGCCGGCAGTATCGTGGGGGGGCTGATTGCTCTCTATTCAGGAACTATCATTGCAAAACTCTGGACATAAGGGGAAATTATGGAACTGAAAAATTTAGAATTGCTGAGGATTTTTGTCGGTGAGCATGTACGCTTTGGTCATCGCCCTCTTTATGAGGAGATAGTGCGTGAAGCCCGGCAACTCGGTATGGCGGGTGCGACAGTAGTGAAGGGGGTGCTTTCCTACGGTCATGACCTGCATATCAATACCGCTAAAATTGTGGAGTTCGGTCTTAACCTTCCCATGATTGTTGAGCTTGTGGACACTACGGAGAATATTGACGGCTTTCTGCCGATGCTTCAGCAGATGGTGAGGGATTCGGCAGAACGGGTGATGATCACGAGGGAAAATGTTCGTTCAGGGATCATAGAATGACACAGAATTGCATCTGAAGTGCATGGAGGGCGACCACGAGGGTCGCCCGTACAATGAGATCAAACAAAAAGGGAAGCCTTACGGCTTCCCTTTTAAGATGCAGAGGAACAAGGACGTTACTTGCCGGAGGCAACAAGGGCGTTATAGTTTGCCTTGATGGTTTTTTCGAGATCAGCATCGGTGTGTGCGAAACTGGTGAACATTGCTTCAAACTGCGATGGAGCAAGATAGATTCCCTGATCGAGCATTGAATGGAAGTATTTTCCGTGCTTTTTAACATCCGCAGTGATGGCACTGTCGAAGTTGACAACCGGCGTTTCCGTAAAGAAGAGGCAGGACATTGAGCCAACGCGGTTCTGAACGTAGTTC
>CAIVSG010000145.1 GCA_903908555.1 uncultured Chlorobiaceae bacterium
GCTCGAGGTTGTGTGATCCGTTCATTCGTTCACGCTTGATTTTTCCGGAGGCAGTGGTTTTGAACCGTTTGCATGCTCCGCGGTGTGATTTCATTTTAGGCATGATCGTCCTTGATTGTTTTATATAAAAATGGTCAAATTATCTTTGTTACTCAGCCGGTTCAACCTCTTCTGTCGGTTTAGCCGGTTTAGTTGTTTCTGTCGATAGTGGAGCGCTTGTTTTTGCTTTAATTCGCTCGAAGGCATCTATCTTTTTCTTGTCAGGCTCGAAATAAACGAAGAGTTTTTTTCCCTCGAATTTCGGATCACCATCACGATTACTGACAACACTGAGGCGCTCGGTTAAACGTTCGGCAAGCTCAAGTCCCTTATCCTTATAGATGATTGAACGGCCCAGAAAGACAATAGTTGCCCGTACCCTGTTTCCCTTGCGCAGAAATTCCTCAAGATGAGCACTCTTGAAGTCAAAATCATGCTTGTCGGTATTCGGATGAAACCGAAGCTCCTTGAGGGTGGTTGTCTTCTGC
The DNA here is from genome assembly GCA_903908555.1 of uncultured Chlorobiaceae bacterium. Lineage (GTDB taxonomy): Bacteria > Bacteroidota > Chlorobiia > Chlorobiales > Chlorobiaceae > Chlorobium. The sequence continues at coordinate 528 of CAIVSG010000145.1, forward strand.
TTTTTCTTGAGATCCTTGTCCCTCTTGTCCATTTTATAAAGAAGCCTGCCGAGGTTGTCAAACTTGCAAACCGGCGGTTCGGCGTTCGGCTGTACTTCGATAAGGTCTTGATTCCGCTCTTCTGCTACACGCTTTGCATCAATGGTTTTCATCACCTCCTGTGTTCCGTCCGGAAAGATAATTCGGACTTCCGGAACACGGATCTGTTCATTGACCCGATAGGTAAGTTTGGGCTTTTGAGTCGTAACCTTCTGTTTCTTCATGCGTTCAGGTTTTTTTTAGATAATCAGGTTCTTCCGGTAATCTCTTTCAGGAGCTTTTCGATCAGTCCGCTTACACTGAAGCGCCCTTCATCACCGATGCGATGACGGCGCAGCGAAACCTCGCCGCTTTCCTGCTCTTTTTGTCCTATCACGATCATACAGGGTACCTTGCCGATTTCGGCATCGCGTATTTTCTTGCCGATTTTTTCACTTCTGGTGTCAAGCTCAGTACGGATTCCTGCCGCCTGCAGAGCCTTGTATACGGTTGTAGCATAGTTGTGAACATCTTCTGCGATTGGCATCACAATAGCTTGAACAGGGGCAAGCCAAAGAGGGAAATTGCCGGCAGTATGCTCAATGAGGACTCCGATAAACCGCTCCATGGAGCCGAAAGGTGCACGGTGAATCACAACCGGACGATGTTTCTGTCCGTCGCTTCCGATGTAAGTGAGATCAAACCGCTCCGGCATGACATAGTCAACCTGCACAGTGCCAAGCTGCCATTTTCTTCCAAGAGCGTCACGCACGATAAAGTCAATTTTCGGGCCGTAGAAGCTCGCTTCACCGACACCGATAAAGTATTCAATACCCATTCGGTCGGCGGCCTCTTTCACATCTTTTTCAGCCTGTTCCCATACCTCTTCTGTTCCACCGTACTTGGCCTGATTTGCAGGATCATGCATGGAGAGACGTGTGTGAACGTCTGAAAAACCGAGTGTTCCAAAAACAAACTGGGTCAGATCGATAGCATTGCAGATCTCATCGACAAGCTGATCAGGACGGCAGTAAATGTGCGAGTCATCCTGAGTAAATCCTCTGGCGCGCACAAGACCGTTGAGTTCTCCTGACTGCTCGTGACGATAGACAGTTCCAAACTCAGTCAGGCGGAGCGGCAGATCGCGGTAACTGCGCATTTTCGAGCTGTAGATGAGGTGATGGTGCGGGCAGTTCATCGGTTTAAGAAGATACTGCTCCTGCTTGCCGTCTTCATCGTGATAGGTCAGAGGCGGAAACTGCGAATCACTGTAGTACGGATAGTGGCCTGAACGCTTGTAGAGTTCAATATTACCGATATGCGGAGTATAGACTGGCAGGTAGCCGCGCTTGCGCTGCTCCTCCCTTAAAAATGACTCAAGTTCATTACGGATTATGGCGCCGTTCGGCAGCCAGATCGGAAGGCCGCTTCCAACCTCCGGCGTAAGCATAAAGAGCTCGAGTTCAGCGCCAAGCTTCCTGTGGTCTCTTCGTTTAGCCTCTTCGAGGCGGGTCACATACTCTTTCAGCAGTTTTTCCGATGGAAAGCTGATGCCGTAGATGCGCTGCATGTTCTCCCTTCCTGAATCGCCGCGCCAGTAGGACGAGGAGATATTGGTCAGAAGAACTGCCTTGAGTTTCGAGGTTGTCGGCAGGTGAGGGCCGATGCACAGATCGGTAAAACCGTTCTGATGATAGAGTGAAACGGTGTCGACGTTTTTCAGGGTATCTTCAAGAATCTCAACCTTATAGGGATCGGTTCTCGTATGCTTGAAAAAGTCTATCGCCGCTTTACGGGTCATCTCTTCCCGTTGAATGTGTATATCGCGCTTGCTGATCTCAAGCATTGTTGCTTCGATCGCGCGGAGATCCTCTTCGCGGAAGCGGTGGAGGGATGCAACATCATAATAGAATCCCTGTTCTATTGATGGACCCGCACCGAATTTGCTGCCTGGAAAAAGTTCTTCAATAGCCTGCGCCATGATATGGCTTGAGCTGTGCCAGAAAATATCTTTGCCCTCAGTGGAATCAAAGGTAATGATTTCAATCGCTGCATCAGCGGTAACTGGAGCGTTGAGATCAACAAGAGTTCCGTTAATCTTCAGAGCCAGCGCATCTTGGGCAAGTTTGCGTCCAATTGAAAGTGCAATATCCAGACCGGTGCTGCCTGTTGGGAATGATTTAACTGTCCCGTCCGGCAGGGTAAGGGCTATCAAAGCCAGTTGTTCCTGATTTTCAGACATTCTGTTTCTTGTCGTTTCACTCCATGCAAAGTGTGTTGCAATTGCAACTTCTTCGCCGGAAAAATCTTATACAGCCTCTTCTCGTTAGCAATGCCGGGCCGGGAGGGCTGAGCAGATAATAACTGCATTCCCCGGTTTCGGAAAGTGGACTAGGACTATACACAAAAAATCAAAATATTCCAAATCAGTTCATCATTCGCATGATCTCCGGGGAGACGGTATCCTTACCCTGCTTCAGAGCCAACTGTTCTGCTTTTCTTTTCAGTTCACGCCCGAACGATATCTGGCTGATGAATGGCGCTTTTTTTACAATTTCGTTTAAAATGACATTGGCTTCGTTGCTCCATGCCACCTTGCCGGCACTTTCTTCGCCGGCCGGTCCTCGACGATTGAGAGGCAGGAAGTTGAAAAGCATGTCGTAGAGGGAATTGACAATTTCCTGGAGGAGATAAACCGCCCCACTATGCCCCATGAAAGGGGTTCCTAAAGCTCTGCGGACTATCGGGCCGGGAAAACCAGCCGGAATAAATCGTGTCTTGGCATCCAGTTCAGCCAGATAGATTTTATCCACAATCCTGCCAAAGAGAAACTGCGGCTGTTTCTGCTTAATCTCTTCACGGATCAGGGTGTTGTCGGCTTCGGCGGTGTCGTGGCTGAAATGACAGAGCATTCCCATCTCGCCCGCCAGAAAGGTGTTCAATCCGAGGGCATAGGTTTTTGCAGCGGTTACTCCGAATCGTATTGTTGGAAACCATTCAGCCTGCGGGCCGCGCCAGAGATCCCAGATTGGTTTCAGTGTGGTACGTTTTTCCTCTTTCAAAAAAGCATCTGCCTCTTCTTTTTTATTCAGCAGTCGTCCAAGCTCGAGAATAAAGTTTTTTGTTTCATCAATGCCAAAAGGAGCATGAAGTACAGGTCTGTTGAGTAACCCTGCAAGGCTGTTCCCGAATTCATGGTACATTTGCACAATGACATCTGAGTTTTTCAGGTCCGCAACATCATGCAGGGAGCTTTCAAAGGGATAAACATGGCCAAGCCGGCCTCCAACGCCCTCAATCAGGCGCTTGATTTCAGCAAGATCAGACGGACTGTTAAAGCATCCATAGGTTGGGCCGATAATGCTTACTGTCCCGGGTTTAACCGCAGGGGGTTGATGATCACCAAATTGTTTATGGAGCCACTGCAATGCGCGGTCTCGTCCTTGCCACTCATTTTCACCGAGTGAGTTCGATGGAAAAAAACGGACATCAGGGTATTTCATTTGCAGCATTCGTTCATGGTCGCTGCCGATCATTTCGCTTTCGGCACTCGATACCAGAATCAGTTGCCGTCCTGGTGCCTGCAGTTTTTCAATTGCGTCTCTTACAATTTCAGAACTGCCTGAAGAGGCTATTTCCTTTTCCGTAAGGCTTGACGGGGTAAGATTTTCCAGGTAGGGGACCGCATCGGTATAGTCTATGACAGCGACACCGACAAGATTGTAGCAGCCGACCGGTGCGTCAGCAATGACATGAACATCCTTAAGCGAACAAAAGGTATTGACTGCAGCCCAGTAGGCGCTTGCGGTTGATTCGTCCCTTACAGTTTTTCCCATAGTGATAATGCTGGTAAAGAGGTTTTTGATCGATCCAAGGCTGTTCAGCGGGGGTTACCCTCCAGCGATACAGGAAGTATGCCTCGGGGTTTAAGTTTGCCCCTCAGTGCTTTCACAGCATACTCTTCACTTTCCTCTTTTGATGAATAGGTGCAGAGATAGGTAGTCAATTCAGGAAAATAGTTGATCAGGTAAGGAGTTCCGAGTGAAATAAAAATCAGCGGTTTTTCTTTTGGTATCATCTTGGCAAGGGAGTGAACGAACTCCTGCTGCTTTTCGGTCAGCTTCAGGGTTCCTGAGCCCGAGAGTGCCTGAACATAAGAGGTTACAATAACTGCCGGCGCTTTCATGGCCATTTCTGTTGCATTTGCATAGCGAAGAGAGTCGGCTCCAGGGTCAATCCTGATATGGTCGGCGGTATAATAGTTGTCGATATTTTTGATATATCCAGTGCCGACTTCGAGGTTAGTTTTGTCCTGCAGAATAATATTGAGAAGGTTGCCTGATGAGACTTTTTTCAGAGGCATGTAGTGGTTGTCATCTTTTACAAGAGTGATGGAGGCTTCAGCTATTTTCTTTGCAAGATCCCGGTGAGATTCAGGACTTGCATTGTCCTGAATGCGGTTCAGATCGACAAGTTTGTGGTGTTCGATGTCGAGCCACTGTTTCGCCTGAAGGATTCTTCGTACAGAGGCATCAATCTGCTCTATCGGAATACGACCTTTTTCAACGGCCTGAACGATAGAGCGATGGGCAAGTTCAGGATCAGGAGAAAAAAGCAGAAGGTCGTTTCCAGCCTGAACGGCTTTAATGGAAATATCCGGCACATTTTGACCATTATAGAGCGCTTTCATGTTTAGGGCGTCGGTAATGATCAGCCCCTGAAACCCAAGTTCATGTCGAAGCAGGTCGGTGACGATTATTTTTGAAATTGAGGCAGGCTCCATTGTGCCGGTTAATTTCGGAACAGCAAGATGACCGATCATCACGCTGATGACCCCCTGTTCTATGGCGGCCTTAAAGGGCTTTAGTTCATAATCCTCCAATTGCTGACGGTCAGCCTTGAGCACAGGAAGTGAAACATGGCTGTCAACGCTTACGTCTCCATGCCCAGGAAAGTGTTTAGCGGTTGCAATAATACCGTTCGATTGGAGCCCCTCGATAACTGCATGGGACATTTCAATCGTCAACGGGAGATTATCACCAAACGAACGGGTGTTGATGATAGGGTTTAACGGGTTGATGTTCAAATCGAGGGTTGGGCCATAGTCCTGTTGAAGTCCAACGACTTTTGCCTCTTTTGCAATGGCCTGTGCCATTTTGCCGGCAAGTCTGGAATCCTGTGTTGCAGCCAGAGCCATATTAGGGGGGAATTCGGTAGCGCCGCTCAATCTCATGGCAAGTCCCCGTTCCATATCGGCACTCATCAGGAGCGGACGTGGTGCAAGAGACTGAAAATGGTTTGCCAGCATTGCAGCGCTGAATGCGCCTCCCTTGAGAAACATGATACCACCAATTTTTTCTTCCTTTACCAGCCGGTCAAGAAGTCTGTATGCAGTATCATCATCGCTGTTATAATGGCCGTCAGATTCTGCGATGAGCATCTGTCCAATTTTTTGCGAGAGGGTCAGACTATTCAGAGTCTCTTCAATTCTGGTGTCTGTAATGTTGAAAATCTGCTGGGCAGCCCATGTTTCGCTCCCTGGTTTTTTCGGAGTGGATCCGATTAGTTGTGCAGGTATGAGAAGCAGAATGCTGAAAAATCCAGAAAGCAGGAGATAGTGGTGTTTTTTCATTCAATTGTGATTCGTTCCGGTATTCCTGAGGTAATTGAAGAACTTGCGTGTTCTGCATAAATAGTAAAAAAAACCTCAAAGGATTGTTGTTTGCATGCTGAATGTTATCAGCTCATATAAAGATAAGGCTTCCATTCATCGGAAACCGTTGTCGTCAGCTGCTGCATGAACATCAGGTTATTTGGTCTGATCGGTTGTTTTAAAGGGTGCATCCCTGCTTCGCGAGGGGTTCTGTTTCCTTTTTTCGAATTACATCGCGGACATGCTGTTATAAGGTTTTCCCACGAATATTCACCTCCCCTTGAGCGGGGAAGTATGTGATCAATGGTTAAGGGGTGCTCTGTTTTACCGCAATACTGGCACTGGAAACTGTCTCTGAGGAGGATGTTTTTCCGGTTCAGGATGATTCTTTTGTAGGGGACCCTGACAAAAAAGGTCAGTCGTACAATACTCGGCAGGGGATAGCTGCGGGAAACCGTGCAGATAACCCGTTCAGGGTGATGTGCGACCGGCACGGCTTTCCCACCAAAGAGTAAAAGAACGGCTTTCTGAGCGTCACAAATACTTAAAGGTTCATAGCTGCTGTTGAGTACAAGAACTTTCGTGCGATGTAGGAGCATATCCTCGAGTTTTTTTGAAGTATAACAACATGGATTTGTACTGCAC
>CAIVSG010000146.1 GCA_903908555.1 uncultured Chlorobiaceae bacterium
CATCGGAACAAGGGAGTTGGTGATACTCTCTTCTATAGCTCCCGAATACATTTTTTTGGCATGATGCTCAAAACCAAAATTAATATTTGCCATAACTGCCCTTTCGTTTGAAGTTTGAAAACCTTTATGAAAATCAGACCGGAACGGATTTGCATTATAGAACCGAGTTGCAAATTTCCGGATTAGAAAGATTTTAAAATACGTAGTGATAACAACAAATCAAGAAATCCGGTTCCAATTAGCAAAAAAGGATGGTTTTGACCAAAATGGAATTAAATTTCACTCTTTAAAAAATCAATGATTTAAAATTAGAGAGGAACATGCAGGTACGCCTCATTGCCGTCACAGCTCCGCTTATCCAGGTTGAAAACCAGCCACTTACTCCTGAAGGACTTATCGCCTACTGCGCAAGGGTATCGAGCCCTCATCAGGAAACTCCTGATTATGAAAAGCTGCTCGCTTATTGTATAAAACATAAACACTGGAGCGTGTTTGAAATGGTGGATATGAGCGTTGAAATTGTGACGTCAAGAGCTATCTCTCCACAGATTCTCAGGCATAGAAGCTTTCAGTTCCAGGAGTTTTCTCAACGGTACGCTGAGGTACAGGAAATTGAACGGTACCAGCCAAGACGCCAGGACAGCAAAAACAGGCAGAACTCGCTGGACGATCTTGACGAATCGACAAAAAACTGGTTTGAGGAAGCGCAGGAGCGTGTTGCCGGGTTGGCACTTGAAGAATACAACAGCGCTCTTGAAAAGGGAATTGCCAAGGAGTGCGCAAGAGCGCTGCTACCCCTCGGTACCCGGACAAAACTCTATATGAAGGGTTCTGTAAGAAGCTGGATCCACTACCTGGAGGTACGAACCGATAAAAGCACACAACAGGAACACAGGGAAATTGCCATTGCAATCCAAAAAATATTCATGGCACAGTTCCCTGCTACTGCCGCAGCACTCGGCTGGCTCTAAACTTTCAGCATGCTGAGGAGACTGACAAGTTCGGTTTTCAACTCCCTGCGATGAATGATACGATCAAGAAACCCATGATCAAACAGGAATTCGGCACGCTGAAATCCTTCGGGCAGATCCCTTTTGATGGTATCTCTGATCACCCTTGGACCGGCAAAGCCTATAAGAGCTTTAGGCTCACTGATGTTGAGGTCGCCAAGCATGGCAAAGGAGGCGCTGATGCCTCCCATGGTAGGGTCGGTCAAAAGAGATATGTATGGCAGTTTTCTTTCACTGAGACGGGTAAGACGGGCTGCCGTTTTAGCCATCTGCATGAGACTGAACGCACCTTCCATCATTCGGGCCCCTCCGGACTGGGAAATTATCAGGAGAGGAGCATTAAGCTCAAGTGACTTGTCGACTGCACGGGCAATTTTTTCGCCAACGACCGATCCCATGGAACCACCGATAAAGCCGAAATCCATTGCTGAAATTACAAGGGGCTGCCCGCCACTCTCTCCATGAGCATTGCGACAGGCTTCAGTTTTACCAGCTTTTTCTATAGTGTCGTGAACCCGGTCCGGATATTTTTTGGTATCAGTAAAACCAAGGGGATCTGCTGCTCTCAATTGGTCATCAAACTCAGAATACTTACCGTCATCAAAGAGCAGCGAAAAATATTTATAGGGAGATATCCTGAAATGGTGATCGCACTGCGAACAGGTAAAAAAATTATCTTCAAGCTGTTTTTTGTGAAGCATTGCGCCGCACTCGTCACATTTCCACCACAACCCTTCAGGCATATCACGCTTGTCTGTCGGACGGATTGAGGGTTTTACCCGATTAAACCAAGCCATTTTCACAATTAGGAGTAAAGGTTATACATTAAAGCACAAGATATAAAGTCCGCATGAGAACTCAAAAACAGCCTATACAGGCCTCTTGTCAGAGGATTTTGAACCAGGAGCAATACAATTAGAATATTTTTTTACATAGCGATACTCATAGCAGCTCTTCTGCAGGATATGACAGCACCTCCAGTTGCCGTTGCCTCGACAATCGTCTATCCTGACACACTTGAACTTCCACAGCATCGTTTCGCCCTGCGCCCGTTTATGAGGCCGGCAAGAAAGACGGTTGGTCTTGCACTGTCCGGTGGAGGTGCCAACGGCCTTTCACAGATTGGCGTCCTCAAGGCTTTTCATGAAAAGGGCGTTCCTGTTGATTTTATTGCAGGCACAAGCATAGGTGCCATTATCGGTGGTCTGTACAGTTGCGGATACAGCCCTCAGAACCTTGAAGAAATTGCCCATTCCCTTCCCTGGCAATCAATTACCTCTTTTACCAATGAGCATTCCCGATCAAATATTTTTCTTGAACAGCAACAAATCCGCGATCGGGCATCCATAGCTCTCAGATTTGAAAAGCTGAAACTTCTCATGCCGAAATCGCTTAATTCGGCTCAGAAAATAACCAAAACCCTCGATTTTCTGACTCTGAACGCTATTTACAAGAACAGTGGCGATTTCTCCTCTCTTCCAATCAATTTCAGGGCGGTATCGACTGATCTGGTATCCGGAAAGCGGATCACTCTCAGTTCCGGATCCCTATCTGAGGCATTGCGGGCAAGCAGCACCCTGCCGATTCTTTTTGAACCAGTCATCCGTGACGGATATGAACTTGTTGATGGGGGCCTTGTTGCGAATTTACCTGTGGATGAACTCAATAGGTTTAACGCACACTATAAAATTGCGGTGGATACCCATGGCAGCATGTATAAAACCGGTGGAGAACTTGATCTGCCATGGAAAACTGCTGACCAGACCATGACCATTCTGACTAAACTTCAATATCCTGCACAGCTTGCTCAAGCGGATATGATCATTACCCCTGATCTCAATGACCATAAGGCTACCGATTTTTCTGATATAACCTCTCTCATTGAGAAAGGTTATACCAAAGGAAAAGTTCTTGCTGAAACCATAAAACAGAGTCTGGAAAAAGAAAGGCCCCGCAGCACCTCTATAAGCCGGTATGTAAAAACAATTCAGTTTTCCCGTGAGAGCCCGGAATTCAAGGAGCATTACCTCATTGTTTCGGGAATGGTAAGAAATGCGGCCGAGCCGGTAAAAACCCTGCACAACCTTTTAGAAACCGATCTTTTCACAAGAGTGTATGCTGAACTGGACAACCCTGGCAAGAGAGTTACATTTCACCTTGACCCTCTTCCCAGAATCAACAATATAATCCTCACCGGAGGGCCTGCTAATGCTCTTAGCACGGAAGAAATAGCATCATGTTTCAAGCCTGTAACCGGCGTACTCTATACCAACGCGTCGGGGACAAAGGCTTTGGAAGCACTGATCAATACATACAGAAACAAGGGGTTCAGTCTTGTCACTATAGAAAGTACATCATTCAGAGGTAGCATACTCGAGGTAAAGGTCTCTTCAGGAAAGCCGAATGGCATAGAAATTCATCAGAACAAGAAGATCACCGGAATCACCTCCATAAAGCGGGAAATAAAAGTTGACACGACAGAGGCATTGAGTTCCAAAAAGGCTGAAGAGTCGGTCGATAATCTGTACGATACCGGTTCTTTTAGTGGCGTTTCACTTACCGCAGTATCTGATAACGGCAGGAATACGCGGCTCAAGTTTTCTCTTGATGAAAAGCCGCCGTCGGTACTCAGACTTGGATTACGTTATGATGAAACAAACAATGCCCAGTTTCTCCTTGATTTCAGAAACGAAAATCTCGGAGGGACAACAAGCTCAATCGGCGGGTGGATGATTGCAGGAAAAAGAAACAACTCGGTGAACATTGAGTTTAACATTCCACGTATCAGCTCATCGCACTTCACCATGTCATCCAGAATTTTTTATGACGACCATCTCTTTGATAACCGCGATATAACCTTTTCCAAAGCACTTTTCTATTCGCATTCCAATGGATCCAACAGCTACGGAATACAGAAATATGGAATAAACTCAGGATTTGGAACAAGGATCAATAAAAACGGCCGGTTAATTGTTGATATGACCTACCAGAACTCGCTCTCCTATGCCGATGAGGTGAATGGAGGAAGGCTGTCGACAGCAAATATTACTCTGATGACGATCGGTACACAGTTTACTCTTGATTCGAGAGATGATCCACTGATTCCGACTTCAGGCAACTATACGAACTTCAGATATTCAAGTTCTTCGGAATCGTTCAAGGTGCATGATGTTTTCTGGCAGATGTCAGGCAGGCACGAAGAAAATATTCCGCTTGGAAACGAAACAACCTTGCAGCTATCCGGACTCTTCGGCATCAGCAACGTCAGCGTGCCACTTTCAGAAAAATTTTTCCTTGGAGGGCCGGGTAACAGTTACAGCCAGCCATTCATCGGACTTAAAGAAAATGACCTTCCAGGAAGCGATATTGCTGCATTTGGAGTACATCTTCGCTTTAAGCCCTCGATCGATTTGCTGTTTCCAACGTCGATTGTACTCCATTACAATATCGGGAATGCCTGGGATGACAGGGATGACATCTCTTTCGGCCAACTTATTCACGGTGTCGGCACCAGTCTGATATGGCAAACGCCTCTCGGCCCGGCAAGATTCACCGTTTCAAAAGCTTTTGCTTTTCTTAAAAACGCAACAAATCCAAGTTCTTCATCGCTTGGATTTTCAGATACCATCTTTTATTTCAGCCTCGGCCATAACTTTTGAGCAGAACTTTTTTGTATTATTACGCACCTTCACAACATTGAACAGAGAACCATTTTCTTGATCAAGGAACAGCAATACCTATGAATACCGTTCAAAAACCTCACATACTGGTGTGTAATGACGATGGCATTGAAGGCGAAGGTATTCATGCACTTGCGGCGGCCATGAAGAAATTAGGCCAGGTTACGGTTGTTGCACCTGCAGAGCCGCATAGCGGCATGAGCCATGCCATGACACTGGGTGAGCCGCTGAGAATCAAAAAGTTTTTAAAAAACAATCATTTTTTCGGCTATACCGTTTCAGGGACACCTGTAGACTGCATCAAGGTAGCGCTTAGTCATATTCTGCCTTCAAAGCCTGATCTTATTGTGTCAGGCATCAACTATGGCAGCAACACGGCAACAAATACCTTATACTCGGGCACTGTTGCTGCAGCTCTTGAGGGATCGATTCAGGGAATCACTTCTCTGGCATTTTCTCTGACAACCTATGAGCATGCCGATTTTACCTATGCAGCAAAATTTGCCCGGAAACTCGCAAGAAAAGTGCTTCTCGAAGGACTTCCGGCAGATACAATTCTTTCAGTCAATATCCCCAATGTGCCGGAATCCGAGATCAGTGGGATTGTGATTACTGAGCAGGGAAGTTCACGCTGGGAGGAAGATGCCATTGAACGACATGACATGTTCAACAACCCATACTACTGGCTGAGTGGTACGCTGAAGCTGCTCGATGAAGATATCAGTAAAGATGAATTTGCTGTGCGACAAAATTATGTAGCTATTACCCCGCTTTCGTGTGATCTGACAGCACATGGATTTATCGGCGCGCTTAAACAATGGAACCTGCAAAAATAATAGAGTGAATACCTTTCTTCTTGATTACAAACGTATTCTGACGCCAAAAAAGGGATTTTCAAAGCTGTTTCGGGACTATACATCAGATGGTCCTGAACGTTCAGAATTGATTTTGGAGTGTTTTCACCTTGATTACCAAAAAGAGGCCGATTACTACCGGCAGCTTGGAATGCTCGGAGCGAGGAAATTTGATAGGGAAACCATTACTCGAATTCTTGCAAAGCAGAACAGTCGCTACGGATGCACAGAACTTCACCTCCGTGAGATCGAAAAACTCCGTTCTCCACGATGTATGGCAGTGGTCACCGGACAGCAATTAGGTCTCTTTACCGGACCTGTCTACACCATCTATAAAGCTCTTACTGCCATTGTTTTTGCAGAACGCCAGAAAGCACTTTTTCCGGAATATGATTTTGTACCCATCTTCTGGCTTGAAGGTGAAGATCATGACTATGCTGAATCAGCCCATACGGCAATTTTTTCTGAAAACCAGATTGTTCACTTCAACGAGGAGCCCCATAAACGTCTTCCTGACCAGATGGTCGCCACTACCAGCTTCGGTGAAGAGATCAGCCGTACTGTTGAGGATTTTATCAAGCTCCTGCCGGATTCAATTCATAAAGAGAGTATTGCAACCATACTGACAGATTGCTATTGTCCTGGAAGCACCTTCGAATTAAGCTTTGCCAAGACCATGATGCAGCTGTTCAAAGAACAGCCACTGATTCTCCTTTCGAGCCAGGACCCGGAGTTCAAACGACTTTCAGCCAGCATTTTTCTGAAGGAACTCTCATCTTCGCCAGCATCCTCTTATAATGTGATTGCGCAAAGTTCCCGTCTTGAAATCCTCGGTTATACTGCACAAACAAAACCAAGAACTGTCAATCTTTTTTATATCAATCAACACGGACAGCGTCAAAAAATAGAACACAATTCGGATGACTCTTTTTCCATTGTTCCGGACAAACAGAACTTTTCAAAAAACCAGATACTTGAACTTTGTCAGGATCACCCTGAACGCTTCAGCCCCAACGTTGTTCTCAGACCAATTGTCCAGGATTTCGTTCTGCCGACCTTTGCATCTATCGCCGGACCTGGTGAAATAAGCTATATGGCACAGTACCGGAAAAATTATGAGCATTTCGGAATTTCCATGCCATTTATTATCCCCCGGGGAAGCTTTTCGCTGGTTGAGCCGAAAATAAACAGAATCATGGACAAGCTGCTCAAGGTAATCGGGAAACCTGGATTTTCACGCAAACAGATATACCATGCAGTATTCGGTGACCTTCAGCTGGTGAAAAAAAATGCTGTGGGTATTTCAGAAAATCCTCAGCTTGACGCACTGTTTGCGCAGGTAAAGGAAGATATCCTTCGATCTTTTGCAACTCTGGGGGCTGCAATTTCGAAAATTGACCCTACTCTTGAACCTCTGTTAGCGGCATCAGGCGTGCAATCGACAAAAATTGTGGAAGGTCTCGAACAGAAAGCATGGAAAGCAAGCCGGCGCAAACATGAAGAACTGCTGGAACAGATCATAAAAGCTGAAACCGCACTTTTTCCGGAAGGCATGCCTCAGGAAAGGATGATCAATATTTTTTATTTTCTCAACAAATACGGAATGGAGCTCATCGACACCTTGAAAAACCTGCTTAACGGCCATTCAACTGAATCGCATATCATTGTCGAATTGTAGGCATCACGCTTCTCATGATGCGTGATGCATCCCACAGGACTGAGTGTCACCAAGCTTTTCTTTGTCGTATTCCTGCATTATATGACAACATTTGCACACAATAAGACGAAGGTCTTCAGATGAAGCGTCTTCACAGATTTTTTTAACCGCAGTTTTTATCTCCTGACGGTATATCCGGCTCTTTGGCGTTTGAATACCTCGTTTTTTATTGATGTACTGTGATACCGCAGCAGGAGTAACGCCAAGTTTTTTGGAAGCCTGCGACTGGGTCATTCCCGTTTTCACAAGCTCAATAGCAAGATCAGCCCTGATTTGGGGAAGATAATACCATACGGCTTTTTCACAGGGAAATATCACGATAACACTATCTTGCGATTAAAGAAATAGTACAGGAATTACATTCAGAATTTTCCCCGAAACAATGTCTCTCTCTTTGAAATCCATTGGCAGCTGGGCTGTTCTATCTCTCATGATGATCCAGTTCATACCATTGGACCGCATCAATCCACCAGTCGTGTCAGACTTTCAAACTCCATCCTCCGTAAAGAACTCTCTAAAAAAAGCCTGCTACGACTGCCACTCCAATGAAACCGGGTGGTCAGGCATTGCCTATATAGCCCCAATATCGTGGCTGGTATCATCAACAGTCTCTTCAGGTCGCAATGTTGTGAATTTTTCAACATGGAACAATGAAAAAAGAGAACTCAAACAGGCTGACATCATAAAAGTTATTGCGGCATGCCCTCTTCACCAGCGGTTGTATTATATCTGCAAACCTGAAAAACAGCTAGAACCGCGAGAGAGAAAGATGATTATTGACTGGCTCAATGAGACAACTCATGAACAATCACCTATGTTATAAATTCAGGCAGTAACCGTCAGGATAAAAACCTTTGATCTTTTATCCTGACAAAATCAAAGATTACAGTTTGAGAAAATTTCTGATAATTTTTTTCCCTTCACTGGTCATGATGGATTCGGGATGAAACTGAACACCGTAGAGCAATAGCTGCTCCGAATCCATCCCCATGATCACTCCGTCTTCAGTCCATGCGCGAATAGAGAGGGTATCGGGAAGTGTTTCCCTCTCTACAATGAGAGAGTGATATCTTGTAGCTACAAATGGATTTTCAACTCCACTGAATATTCCCTGGTTATCATGGTAGACCAGTGAGGTCTTGCCGTGCATGATATTTGCTGCACGTACCACTTTTCCACCAAGAGCAGCACCTATTGACTGATGCCCCAGACAGACCCCCAAAAGAGGTATCGTGCCTTTTACAGCATGGATCAACGGCACAGATACACCGGCATCATCAGGAGTGCCGGGACCGGGAGAAATAACAA
>CAIVSG010000147.1 GCA_903908555.1 uncultured Chlorobiaceae bacterium
AAGCCTCTGGTGATTCTCACTCCGAAATCGCTGCTGAGAAACAAGGAGGCTGTTTCACCGCTTGCCGATCTCTCTACAGGAAATTTCCAGAACATTATCGGCGACACAACGGCCAAGGCAAAAAAAGTCAAGCGGCTTATCGCATGCTCCGGCAAGGTCTATTACGATCTTATAAACCGTCGGCGCGAAAACACAGCTGAGAATGTTGCCATCATCCGCATTGAGCAACTCTACCCATTCCCGGCTGAAGAATTCACTGCCCAACTGCTTCACTATCCCGCACTCAAAGAGATAGTCTGGTGTCAGGATGAACCTAAAAATCAAGGGTACTGGCGTTTTCTCCAGCACTATATCATGAAAGCAATGACACCCGGCCAGCAGTTCGGCTATGCAGGTCGTCTCGCCTCGGCTTCTACCGCATGCGGGTACGCAGCAACTCATGCCCTGCAGCAGAAAGCATTGCTGGATCAGGCATTTGGTGAATTCAGCGTTTTTTTCAACAAATAATATCCGACGAATGGCAATTATAGATGTCACCATATCCCAGTTATCGGAATCCGTTGCAGAGGCAACGCTGCTCAATTGGAAAAAGAAACCAGGCGATGCTGTTGCTGAAGATGAAATCCTATTCGAAATCGAAACCGACAAGGTGGTCTTCGATGTTCCATCCCCTTCATCCGGTGTCCTGTTTGAAATCCTTGTCGTTGACGGCGGAACAGTAGTGGCTGGTCAGGTTCTGGCACGCATCGACACTGAAGGCAATGCCGTTGGCAGTGAGCAGTTGGCAGTTGGCAGTGGGCAGTCAGCACCCGAAACCTCAGCACTCAGCACTCAGCACTCAGCACTTCCAGGCATCGCCATGCCGGCAGCTGCAAAGCTTATGGCTGAGACAGGATTGACAGCTTCACAGGTTGAGGGAACCGGCAGGGAGGGCAGAATTACAAAAGGCGACGTTCTTGCTGCGGTGGCAAGCGGAGCTGAACCTGCTTCGCCCGTCACACCTCCACAACCCAAGCTCAAACCGGTAGAGGCTTACCTTGAGAGTCCTCTCATGACCGATCGCCCGGAACAGCGTGTACCTATGACTCGACTCAGGGCACGCATTGCAGAAAGGCTTCTCCAGTCCCAGGCGACCAATGCCATTCTCACGACCTTCAATGAGGTTAACATGCAGGCAGTCATCGACCTGCGTAACCGGTACAAGGCAACCTTTGAAAAAGAACACGGCGTCAAACTCGGATTCACTTCCTTCTTTGTCAAAGCGGCAGTTCACGCACTGCGCAAATACCCTGTTCTCAACGCTTCCGTCGAAGGCAAGGAGATTATCTATCACGGCTATTTTGATATCGGCATTGCCGTCAGCTCCCCGAGAGGTCTTGTTGTCCCCATCCTGCGAAATGCCGACCAGATGAACATTGCAGAAATCGAACGCAAAATCGCCGATTTTTCCACCAAGGCAAAATTGGGCAACCTCTCGCTTGAAGAGCTGACAGGCGGCACTTTTTCCATCTCGAACGGCGGTGTGTTTGGCTCCATGCTTTCAACGCCGATTATCAATCCACCCCAATCGGCCATTCTCGGCATCCACGCCACAACGGATAGGCCTGTTGTGGAAAACGGGCAGATTGTCATAAGGCCGATGAACTATCTGGCCATGTCGTACGACCACCGCATTATCGATGGGCGCGAAGCAGTCCTTGGCCTGGTAGCCATTAAGGATGCACTGGAAGATCCGGCGCGCCTGTTACTTGATATCTAAGAGATAAAATGAGAAACCCACATTATGAATAAACAATTTGACGTTCTTGTTATCGGGGCCGGGCCGGGCGGATACATCGCTGCAATCCGGGCCGCACAACTTGGATTTTCGGTAGCCTGCTGTGAGTTCAGCGCTTATGACGATCCAACAGGTGAACCCCGGCTTGGCGGAACATGCCTCAACGCAGGCTGCATTCCTCTCAAAGCGCTCGTTGCCTCATCTGAGGTATACGAAAAGGTGTCGCATCACCTCCTGGACCACGGCATCACCGTCAGCGGAGTCAGCATGGATGTTGCACAAATGCAGAAACGCAAAGAGGCTATTGTCACCAAAATGACTTCAGGCATTCAGTTCCTTTTCCGCAAAAATAAAATCACCCTCCTCAAAGGCCGGGGCGCTTTTGCAGGAAAAACTGATGCCGGATACCGCATCACTATCACTGGCAAAGAGGGAAATGAAGAGGTGCTTGCCCAGAAAGTCATCATCGCTACAGGCTCAAAAGCCCGCCATATCCCTAACGTGAAGGTCGATAACGTCAACATCTGCGACAACGAAGGGGCACTCAAATTCAGTGAAGCTCCAAAAAAACTTGGTGTTATCGGTGCCGGCGTCATCGGCCTCGAAGTAGGATCGGTCTGGCGCAGACTGGGAGCAGAAGTCACGGTGCTTGAAGTTATGCCATCCTTCCTCGGCGCTGCTGATGAAAGCATTTCGAGAGAAGCTTCGAAACTCTTTTTAAAGCAGGGGCTGCATATCAAGCTCGGAGTAAGGATCGGTCAGGCAAAACAAACAGCAACAGGAATCAGCATTGACTATACTGACGACCAGGGGTCTGAACATACCCTTGAATGCGACAAGCTTATTGTTTCCGTAGGGCGCACTCCCAACGCAGAAAACCTCAACCTTGAAACAATCGGCCTGCAGATCGATGAACGCGGCTTTATTCCTGTCAACGACCACTGCGCGACAACAGCTCCCGGTGTTTATGCTATCGGCGACGTCGTCCGCGGCCCAATGCTTGCCCACAAGGCGGAAGACGAAGGCGTGATGGTCGCAGAGCTGATTGCCGGACAGAAACCACACCTCGACTACAACAGCATGCCCTGGGTTATCTATACCACGCCTGAAATTGCCTGGGTTGGTAAAACTGAGCAGCAGCTTCGTGCTGAAGGGAAGGAGTATAAAACCGGACAGTTCCCCTTTGCAGCCAACGGCCGGGCACTTGGTCTCGGCGATGCTGAAGGGTTTGTTAAAATGCTTGCCGATGCGAAAACTGATGAGATACTCGGAGTCCACATCATCGGGGCAAGTGCATCCGACCTTATTGCTGAAGCAGCGCTTGCCATGGAGTTCAGGGCATCATCCGAAGACATTGCCCGTACCTGCCACCCGCACCCGAGCCTTTCCGAAGTGGTACGCGAAGCAGCGTTAGCCATTGAAAAACGTGCCCTGAACATGTAGAAGAATCAGCAGATCCTCGGCAGCTGCTCGCCAAGAGGCAAATCAATAATACGGCGGCTTCCGAATGCTGTGCGCATGACAACCATACCGGGATGATCGTTGACAACCGATCCGATAATAACGGCATCCCGGCCTGGTTCAAAAGAGCGCAGTATATCCACTACCGTACCAGCATCTTCAGAGGCGACAGCAAGCACCAGCTTGCCTTCGTTTGCCACATGAAGGGGATCAATACCGAGCAGTTCGCAAGCCCCACGAACATCGGGTTTTACAGGAATTGTTGTTTCATCGATTTCAATCCCTACTGAAGAAGAACCGGCAAGTTCATTCAAGGTGGCAGCCACACCACCCCTTGTCGGATCACGCATGGCATGAACTGCGGGCACTACATCGAGCACGGCCAAAATCATGGAGTTCAATGCGGCACAGTCACTTGCTATTTTTGACTGAAAGGAGAGTCCTTCGCGCGACGTCATAATAGCCATGCCATGATCTCCCACCGTCCCTGAAAGGATAATGCTGTCACCCGGTTTCAGGTTGCGGCAGGAAAGAGTGGTACCCTCCCTGACAGTGCCGACCCCGGAGGTATTGATAAAAATTTTGTCGCACTGCCCTTTACCAACCACTTTGGTATCCCCGGTCACAATCATGACCCCTGCCTTGCGGGCCGCGTCGGCCATACTCTTGACGATGGTTTCAAGCTCGACTAAAGAGAAGCCTTCTTCAAGAACAAAGCCGGCGCTTAAATACATCGGGTTTGCTCCGCCGACCGCCAGGTCGTTGACGGTTCCGTTGACGGCAAGCTCACCGATATTACCACCAGGAAAAAAGACCGGACTCACCACATAGGTGTCTGTAGTAAAGGCTGTTCGACCCCCGGGCAGTTCAAGCTTTGCCTGATCGTCAAGAAGATCGAGAAAGGGATTGTGAAGATGCGGCATAAATACCCGCTGCATGAGTGTCTGCGATAACCTGCCTCCGGCGCCATGCGCCATCTGAACAGTTTCATGCTGCAAAATAGGGGCGGGACAAACCGGGGCAATCGTCATAGAGAATAAACATTACGGTGATAGTTATAATACGCAGCACAAGCTCCTTCGGAAGAGACCATTGTAGCTCCAAGCGGGTGCTCTGGAGTACACTCTCTGGCAAATGCAGGACAGCCGTCCGGTTTCAGGATACCCTGAAGCACACTTCCGCTCTTGCAGAGTGGTGACTCTGCGGTGCATATATGAGTGACATCGAACTTTTTTTCGGCGTCGTACTGTGAGAATTCTGCTCTGAGACCGAGTCCACTGCCAGGAATAAGACCAATCCCTCGCCACTGGCGGTCCGTTACTTCAAAAACCTTACCGATCGTCTCCTGTGCTATAAGGTTCCCTTCACGGCTTACAACACGCCCGTAACGGTTAACAACCTCTGCCCTTCCCTCTTCAAGCAGCTCAACCGTTTTCAGAATACCGGCGAGCAGATCGACAGGCTCGAAACCTGTGGGCACAATCGGAACATGGAAATCACGGGCAACCGGCTCATATTCCGCATACCCCATGATGGCACAGACATGCCCTGCAGCAAGAAAGCCCTGAACCCGGTTATCGGGCGATGAGAGAATAGCCTGCATTGCCGGTGGCACCATGACCTGGCTCACAATGACACTGAAATTCCGGATACCTTCGCGTGCTGCCTGATAGACGGTCATTGCATTTGCAGGTGCAGTAGTCTCAAACCCTACAGCGAAAAACACCACCTCTTTGAGGGGATTGTCACGGGCTATCTGCAAGGCATCAAGTGGAGAAAAGACAATGCGCACATCTCCGCCTTCACTGCGCACCATAAAGAGATCCTTCTCACTGCCGGGACCACGCAGCATCTCACCGAAACTGGTAAAAATAACCTCTTTTCGTGAGGCGATTATGAGCGCTCTCTCAATCGATTCAAGCGGGGTCACGCAGACCGGACAACCAGGGCCGTGTACAAGCTCTATGGTATCAGGAAGCAGTTGATCCATACCGTTACGAAGAATTGAGTGGGTCTGACCGCCGCAGATCTCCATAATCGTCCAGTGACGGGTTGTTTTTCGCCTGATGGCGTCAAGGAGGTTTCGGGCTAGCTGCGGATCACGATATTCGTCAATATATTTCATTGTAGCGGGCCTCACAGAGATTCGGGTGAAGGTGGCTCCTCATCGGGCAGAAACGCTCCACTCTCGAAAAGCTCTTCCCATAGCTTCAGGCTTTCGGCCGCCTCTTCTTCGTCAATAATTTTCAGGGCAAACCCGGCATGGATGATGGTGTACTGCCCTACCTGAATGTCGGGAACATATTCAAGACATGCCCTTGTTTTTGACCCGTTCACATCAACAGTCCCCATTTTCAGACCGTTTTCATCAACTATTTCAAGAAGTTTTCCGGGTATTGCAAGGCACATTGATGAAGATGGTTTATTAATTGAGGAGAAGGAAAAATCATGGAGCGGTTATTGCCTTTTCATACACCTACCAAGACCTATTTTCATGGTGTAGATTGAATTCCTATAAGGCCATGTCAGGCAATGGCACTAAGACCTTTGCGCGCCACAAGAGAAAGGAGTTTCATGGTTGTACCGGCAGGCTTTTTTTGCCCTCGCTCCCACTGGCTGACTGATTCTTTTCTCACATTCATATAATGAGCAAAAACCACTTGACTCACCCCTTCGCGTTCGCGCAGCACTCTGATTTCATCGGCACTAAACTCATGAATCGGTGTTAAACAGGAATCATCGAAATGGCGCATGGTCTTTTTATCGATAACGCCGGCGTCCAACATGTCGGAAACCGTTTCATGGATCGCTGCAAGAGCATCGCTTTTGTAGGTTCTGGCTTTATTCATAACACGTTACAACCTTGTAGGCTCCTGTCTTAATTAGCTTTTGAAGTTCTTCATCGGTCAAGGCGAAGGTGATTTTCGCCAATTGCTTGAATTCCCGCTCATCAGCTTTGTTGATATTATCTTGTGCGTTTTTGGTAAAACCGTAAACAAAGAACGCCTTATCAGCCCGGCAGTATAAAATGATTGCCCGGTGCCCAGCTGATTTACCTTCGTTGTGCCGAGCAATTCTTTGCTTGATGACTCCGCCCCCATAATCGGCATCGATAAGCCCAGCATCTGCATCCCTAACCGCTTTGCAAAGCTTTTCATCACTTATTCCCTCGTCCCTGGCGAACTTGGCAAACCACCTGGTTTTAAATATTCTCACGGGTTTACAGGTAAAGGGTTACCAAGCTTACGCTTATAAATATATAGCGCTGAGGCCTATATTTCAAGTTTATTTCACTTAATCGGCGATCTTGATAGAGTTATGTATAGTCGAACAGGGACGAAAGGGACTTCAGGGACAACAGAAAAAAGAAATTTGATCGATTAATGAATACCACAGTACCTGCCGGCAAGATAGCTGCGACCGATGACTGCCTGACCGAGAGAGATCCCTCCATCGTTTGATGGGACAAGGGAATGAGTAAGCACCCTGTAGCCTGCTTTTTCCAGCTCACATACAAGAGTCTCAAAGAGGAGTGCATTCTGAAAAACACCACCACTCAAGGCGACCGTATTGATACCTGTTGCTTCGGAAGCCTTTCTAATAATATCAGAAAAACAGTTGACCAGAGTGCGATGAAAACGCCGGCTGATATCTACAACCGAAACCCCTTTTTGAACTGCTGCGACAACATCCTGAATAATCGGCGACACTTTTATGATCCATCGACCGCTATGCTCCTCAAGGGCGCAACGGAATGACGAACTACCAATTGTCCCTCCTGCGGCCAGCATCAATGCTATAGCGGCCTCTCCCTCATAGGTTATCTCTCCCTGCAAGCTGCAAAGCGCAGCTACAGCGTCAAAAAGTCTGCCGCAGCTGGACGTTTCATAGACACTGACCCTCTTTTGAAGCAGCTCAAGAACAGGTTCAATCGTTCGCCCTTTCATAAAAGGCAGATCGGGTATGGTGGAAAAACTTCGGAAAAGGTAACCAAGTGCGGCCCGCCATGGTTGTTCGACTGCTGCATCACCACCCGGAAGCGGCATGGGCTCAAACGAGGCAAACCGATGCGCGCCATCAGCATCGCCAATCAGCACTTCTCCGCCCCATATTGCTCCGTCTATTCCGTAACCAGTACCATCAAGTATAATACCTATTGCCAACCTTTCCACCTTGTTTTCAGCCAGGCATGAAGCAAGATGAGCATGATGATGCTGCACACCAAGCAGTGGAAGGTTCTGCTTCAATGCCCACCCTGTTGTCATATATCCCGGGTGAAGGTCATGAACCAGAAGTTCCGGCGTGGCCTGAAAAAGATGCTGAAGATGGGTTGCAACATGCTGAAAATGCCGGTATGCCTCGTAGTTTTTCATATCTCCGATATGCTGGCTTATCAAGGCATGAGTACCCTTCAAAAGAGCAACTGTGTTTTTAAGCTCACCTCCTGTACCAAGAACAACCGGGCCATCCTCGCGGAGGTAAACCGGCGCCGGCACATACCCCCTGCTGCGCCTGATATGGCGGAGCGATCCGGAAAGATGGATGGTTACTGAATCGTCGCATTTCAGATGGATTGGCCTGTTATGCATGAGAAAAGCGTCAGCAATGCCCTTGAGCCGCAAGAGCGCTTCATCATTTTCATTGACCATAGGCTCTTCGCTGAAATTTGCGCTGGTCATCACGAGAACGTCAATTTCGTCATTGAAAAGCAGGATATGCAATGGTGCATAGGGAAGCATAACTCCAAGCCTGTCATGAAGTGGTGCCACTGATGGAGAAAGCCCTTCAATTTTTTTCTTTTTCAGGAGTACAATAGGGGCTTCCGGAGAGTTCAGCGCTGTACATTCGCCCTCACTGAGTTCACAAAAATTCTGAACAACGGCCATATCGCGCATCATAACGGCAAAAGGCTTCGCTTCACGACCTTTCCTCTCTCTCAAGCGGCGAACCGCCTCTCCATTACGGGCATCAACAGCAAGATGAAAACCACCAACTCCTTTCAACGCAACAATTCGACCCTGTTTTAGAAACGCTACTGCTTCAGCGGCGGCATCCGTTACACTGCAGGGTTTTCCGGACGAGTCGAGCAGAGAGAGGGCCGGGCCGCACACCGGGCATGCATTGGGCTGGGCGTGAAAACGACGATCGAGAGGATCGTGGTACTCCTGTTCACATTCGGGACACATTGTAAAGCCATGCATCGAGGTAAACGGCCGGTCATAGGGCAGACGTTCTACAATAGTATAGCGAGGACCGCAATTGGTGCAGTTGATAAATGGATAACGAAACCGACGGTTTCGAGGATCCAAAAGCTCAGAACGGCAGTCGCAGCAGAGCGCAATATCCGGAGGAATGAGTGTCTCGACTTCAGCACCGGAGCTTGAACTACCGATCACAAAAGCCTCTTCTGAAATACAGCCAATAGCACACTCATCTATTGTTTCTATTCTGGCAAGCGGAGGGGCATCTTGCTTGAGTGTTCGACAGAATTTGTCAAGGAGAGAGGACGAGCCCTGAACCTCAATCAGAACGCCTGATGAGGTATTGCGGATAAACCCTTTTAAAGCGTACTCGGTGGCAACCCGATAGACAAATGGCCGAAATCCAACTCCCTGCACGATACCATTGACCTGCAGTCGCCTCCGCTCTTCAGCGGTCTGATCGTTGAAAATCAGCGCTGTTTCAGTTTTTTTTCAATCCACTCCTGCAAGACCGGAAGACCCTCGCCGGTTTTCGCCGATACTTCAAACCATTCCAGGGTGTGACTAACCCTCAAGGCATTCTCCCTGCACTTCAGGGCATCAAAGTCAACATACGGGAGAAGATCAATTTTGTTGAGAATACAAATATCAGCCTCATGAAACATTGTGGGGTACTTAAGCGGCTTGTCGTCACCTTCAGTCACACTGATTATGACTACTTTAAGGGCTTCTCCAAGATCAAACATGGCTGGACAGACTAAATTGCCGACATTTTCGATACAGAGGAGAGAGTTATCCTGAAGCTCAAGCTCCTTGACGGCAGAGTGAACCATCAAAGCATCAAGATGGCATCCCGAACCGGTATTAATCTGGATCACTGGCACACCGAGAGCGTGAATTCGATCGGCATCGTTGGTAGTCTGCTGATCGCCTTCTATAACAGCAACCGGAATATGATGCTGGAGGGCTGGAATGATTTTTTCAAGCAGCGAGGTTTTTCCGGAACCTGGAGAACTCAGAAAATTAAGCGCAAAAATATTCCGGGCTTCAAAATATCCGCGGTTTCTTTCGGCAAGAAGATTGTTTTTTTGAAGGACATCCTGTTCAAGCGCAATAGTGCGGCTCTTTTTTTCATGATGGTGATGGTGCTCATGATCATGACCGGCTTCCTGATGATGATGATCTCCATGACCACTACTCTCATTGACATGAACATGATAATCGCTAAGCCCTGGCTTGCGGAGCACTGCCCCGCCATCCGCTGAACAACCGCAGGTATCGCACATCTTATTCTTCTATCGTTATTGATTGAATTAAAAATTCTTCTCCCGAGACAATTTTCACCCGCAGTGAACGGCAATCGGGACACTCTGCATAATAAAAAGAAACGGGAAACATTCTTCCACACTCGCCACACTCGCCCATACCTTCCGGTTCATCAACCTGAAGCAAGGCCTCTTCGGCAAGCGTGCCTTTGGCAGCAGCTGAAAAACAGAATTTCAATGACTCCGCTTCAATTCCAGCAAGTTTTCCTATAACAAGATCAATTCCGGAAATGCTTGCGGCTCCTTCCTCTCGTGCTTTGGCCTGGACTGCTTCTACAATGGAAAGCGCTATGCTCATCTCATGCATATTGGTACATATAAAATCAATTCAGCAACTGGCCCGGATTCTAATTCCTCACTTCGTTCGGAATGACATGGGTACGAAATATCAGAATGACAGATTATCGCTTATGATAAGCTGATGTAAGGTAGTTTTTGATCATCAATTTTTTTGTACCTTTGATGAAAATATTTTTCTAAAAAGTCACAAATAAAGGTCGAATTTGAAGCACCTTACTGGATTATGCAATGTTCCGGCCAGTGATATCGTCCGAATACTCGACAGTGCCTCGGGCTTTAAAAAAGAGTTGATAACCGCCAACCCCTCTTTTAAACACACCCTCTCAAACAAGCGCATTGCACTGGTTTTTTTTGAAAACTCAACCCGAACCCGTTTTTCGTTTGAAATAGCTGCACGACATCTTGGTGCAGGGACCCTGAACTTCAGCGCTGCATCAAGCAGCGTCAGCAAAGGTGAGACGCTGAGCGATACTATTAAAAATCTTGAAGCGATGCAGGTGGATGGCTTTGTGCTGCGCCACCCCTCTTCGGGAGCTGCGGATCTCATAACCGGAATAACATCGAAACCGGTTGTCAATGCGGGTGATGGATCTCATGAGCACCCTACGCAGGCTCTGCTCGACATGTTTACGCTTCGGGAATATTTTGGTAAAATCGAAGGACTCAAAGTGATCATTATCGGCGACGTTCTCCACAGTCGGGTCGCACGTTCTAACATATACGGGCTCCTTACCGCCGGTGCAGAGGTTGGACTGTGCTCTCCTGTGACTCTCATGCCGCCTGATGCTGCCCAGCTCGGTGTCAACCTGTTCACCGACCTTGACCAAGCCATAGCCTGGGCTGATACTGCAATAGTGCTTCGTCTGCAGCTTGAACGCGCTACAGGAGGGTACCTGCCCTCTCTTGAGGAGTACTCGGTCTATTATGGCCTTACCGACGAACGCCTTGAAAGAATCCAGAAACATCTTCTGGTACTGCATCCGGGACCGATCAACCGTGAAATTGAAATCTCAAACAATGTGGCCGACCGCATACAGCCGCCTGGTTACTCGAAAAGCATGCTGCTTGAACAAGTAACTAACGGTGTTGCTGTCCGAATGGCGGTGCTGAACACTCTGCTTGCACAATAACAACAACTCGGGTAACCCTCAACTGCTTTATTACTTGACCATGAAAAACTCCAGCCGAATCTGTAGAATTGCTTGTATCCTGTCAGCACTGCTTTTGATCTCAGTGAAAAACGCTCCGGCGGATCAACTTCTGAACCCTACGACCAAAACAATCTTCACTCCACTCATGGCCGACCCAATGGAACCGCAGGTTTCAGTGATGCCTTACTTGGGCAAGCGTTTTCTGAATCTCAATATCGGAACAACGGCTGATCTCTACCAGAACAACAATAAAAACTTTGCGATAGGAGTTGATTTCGGTACCTGGTCACTTTTGCGGGAAAGTGACAATTTCAAATTTCCGGTTGATGCTGTCAATTACCTTTTTGGGATCAATACGAGCTGGAAAGAAAAGATCAGCAGCCAGACATTACCCTTTGATGAATTCAGCGGAAGAGTCCGGCTGAGCCACATCTCTGCCCATTTTGAAGACGGCCACTATGAACCCGATGGCAGCGGATGGATTCCTGAACCGGATGGCCCTGCTATTCCCTTCACCTACAGCCGGGAGTTCCTGGATCTCGTTCTGGCGCTGAGTGCTCCGGGTCACCGGGTTTACGCCGGTTACCAGTATATCTACCACACCTTGCCAAGCGGTATTAATCCCAGCTCTTTCCATGCAGGCGGCGAACTCTCCACTCCAGGGAACACCTATCTTGCCGCAGATTTCAAACTCTTGCCAGTCTGGCAGTCATCACTTAAGGAAACAAGGGGGTACAGGGGAACATGGAACATACAGGCAGGAATGCGCCTCAAAGCCATAGGTCTTGAAAAAGTGAGAGTGGCATGCAACTATTTTTCAGGAATGAGCATACAGGGAATGTACTTCTACCATCCCGAAAGCTTTACCACACTCGGGATGATTATTGATATCTGAACCATGTGTATTTCCCGTCACTCCTGCACAACAGATTACATGCAGGAGTGACGATTATTGCAACGCGCTGAAAAACTCGGGTACGGCGTTCTGAACCTCTTCTGCATTTTGAGCAAGAATGTAATCAGGAAGAAAAGGTGGATAAAGGTCATATCTATCCAGCTCAGCAAGAGGAAGCCAACTCACTTTAAGAATTACCTGCTGGTCATCGGCATATTCAGGGTCTTTGCCCGTTATCATCTCACCTCCGGTAACCGTACAAAAAAACCCCAGCGATACAGAGTGATGAATGCTTCCCTGTTGCTGTACGCCGGGATGCGGATAGAGAAGCTCCTTGATAAAAAGCAGACTGCCGACCTGACACTCAAGCCCTGTTTCCTCCATCATCTCCCTCTTCAAAGCTTCATCAAGAGTTTCACCCCGTTCGACAACACCGCCAGGAAGAATCCAGTAAGTTTGAGGAAGCTCGGGATCTTCAGGAGCAAAACTTTTGTGTTCAATAAGCAGAACATGACCATCTTTTATACATAAAGCACTTACCCTTAACCTGACCTGAGACATAGTAAATTAAATGTAAGATTGAAAAAGTGTACGTTAACAGATTACAACAGTATTCCAGTAACGTCTATATTTAAAAAGAAGATAACAGAAATGACGATAACCTGTGTAAAAGATACGAAATGGTCACATTTGGTCTTTTCATGCTATTTTTATTACATTTAACGATATTGTAACAATGTACGTTCTTTTGCAACCCGTTCCGAGCCATGCGTCAAGGGCTGGGACTTTTGTTTCTTTTGTTTCTTGTTAACACACACACAACCTAACGGAGAACACACATGAAAAAAATGCTATCGCTTGCTGCAATGTTTGTAGCATTGTCATACGCATCACCGGCATCGGCCGCACTGAATATCAGCGGCGACGCTGCTACTCGGCTAAGAGGAGAGTTTAAAAATTCCGAAACAGCTTTAGGTGCTAAAACAAATACTGATGATCTCAAGTTTCAGTACCAATTGCGCCTTAGAGCTGCAGCTGATCTTGGCAATGGCTACTTTTTTAAAACTCAGATAGCCAATGAGGAGAACAATAATGGAGGAACTCCAGGATGGGCCACAGTAAGCAACAATAACGGAGAAAGATTTCAACTTGAAGTTAACAACATGTACTTCGGCCATATGGCTGAAGAGTGCCACTACATGTTAGGACGTCTTCCACTTAACAGCTTTAACAACCCGATATTTGACCTTGCTCTCTATCCAATTCCATTCGCAGCTACCATTTATGCCGTTGACGTCCCTGTTTACCAGTGGAACTACGACCGTATCTTTGGCTTAAATTACGGCACCAAACTTGGCGACGGCGAATTGAACACCACCCTAGTAGTTCTTGACAACCATTCTGTGGCAAACACAGGCGCTACTGGTGACGGAATCTTCAATGACGGTTACGCACTGCATGTCACCTACAAGGCAAACATTGGTGATGTCACGATTGACCCGCAGGCAGTCATTACGTTAACTGATGGCTATGGATCAACCTATGCAAGGGTTTCACCAAATACTTTCGGTACAAACGTCAGCATCCCTGCAGGTAAATCAAAAATTGGTCTCAGCGGCTTCTACACTATCTGTAAGGACAGTAATGGTACATCATCCATTGTGACACCTTCGACAACTTTAGGTGTACCAAACACTGTTGCAACAGGTGCAGCAGCGAACGTTGACTACAGCGGCTACTTACTGAGAGTCAAAGGCGAGTCAGGACCGTTAACCGCATGGGTTGACTACAACAGAACCGTTGACAAGACAAGCACTGAAACCACATACAGCAACGTCTTTGTATGGGCTCAATACAACATTAATGTTTACCAGTCAGCAAGTGGGGCCTTCAACTTGACCCCAACAGTACGCTACCGTGCAAGCGGAACGGACATTGCAGGCATTGCTGGCACTGCCCACAACAACATGCTTCGTACAGAAATCGTAGCAAGAATGAGCTTCTAAGTTGTTGTCTATCTGGTTAAAAAAAAGCCGCAGGAAACTGCGGCTTTTTTTCCTTTAGTTTCGCCTATTATATTTCGTTAAGGACACTGTTTCCTGAAAAGAAACAATTGTTACTTCAGGATTTTTAACGATATTACAACAGAGCCATTCGTGAAAGCATGACAAAGCGACCATGAACAGACGGCACGAAACGGCTTTTTTACATTTTCCTTTACATTTTCTTTTCGACATACAGTAATCGCCTTGGCACAAGGCTTCTATCCTGTAGAACTAAAAGATTCTGCGATTTTAATAAATAAAGTTGCAGGCTTTTTTTGTTGAATCCCGTTTTGCTACACTTTATGGCGTAGCTTTTGCAAACTATTTCTTGCTCCTTTTTTCGCTATCAATCAACATTAAACCGCATTATTTCAATAACTAAAACACAACAGCGGTACTATGATTACTATTAAAAAAATCATTTGCCCGGTTGATTTCTCGGGTTTGTCGCGCAAAGCGCTGCAAT
>CAIVSG010000148.1 GCA_903908555.1 uncultured Chlorobiaceae bacterium
CGCTTGGAATTACGGAAAACCATTGGATTCTGCGGCTGCTCAATAACCTTAAAAAAATTGATATCGGCAAGTCTATTTTCAAGCTCTTTCAGCCTGTCAATAAGTTCCTGTTTGCTCAGTGCCGCAATTTCATACTTTTTCATAATAAGTAACCCTCGTATCGAATTAGTTGCTCGGTTTATCTTCGTAATCAGGACGGACAATGAACCTGGTCTTGATGGGCAGCTTCTGTGCTGCAAGCCTGAAAGCCTCTGTGGCGACCTCTTTCGGCACTCCATCAGCCTCAAACATGATTCTTCCTGGCTTGACAACCGCAACCCAAAACTCTGGCGAACCTTTACCAGATCCCATGCGGGTCTCAGCAGGTTTCTGGGTTACCGGTTTGTCAGGAAAAATCCTGATCCAGATTTTACCATCCCTCTTCATAAATCTCGTCATCGCAACACGCGCAGCCTCAATCTGGCGGCTGGTAATCCATGCTGACTCAACTGCTTTAAGACCGAACGAACCGAAAGATACCGATGTACCACGTCCTGAATTGCCTTTCATCCGGCCTCGTTGTGTCTTTCTATATTTAACTCTCTTTGGCATTAACATACAGGCAACTCCATTCTATTTTCTGATTGTATGGTACTTGATATTATGATCGTTTGGTACGATTGCGGCGCTTGCTGGTGCGAGTGTCGCGATTTCTTGCTCCTGGATCACTGCGTCTGTCCTTCATTCTCTTCATCTCTTCCTCTTCAATAGCGTCAATACGCTGTACAAGAACTTCACCCTTGTAAACCCAAACCTTGATGCCGATGGTACCGGCTATGGTATGAGCGGTGACACTTGCATAATCAACATTGGCGCGTATGGTATGAAGCGGTATCTTGCCCTCCTTGTACTGCTCGGAGCGGGCAATTTCTGCTCCACCGAGACGACCGCCACAGCGAATCCTGACACCTTCAGCTCCAGAACGCATAGCCTGCTGAATAGCCTGCTTCATTGCCCTTCTGAATGATACACGATTTTCAAGCTGGTAGGCAATGTTATCGCCAATCAACTGTGCCTCAATTTCCGGCTTTACTACCTCAACAACATCAATCTTCACCTCTTTGCCGGTAATACGACTCAGTTCCTGTGAAAGATTGTTGATTTCCTCGCCTTTTCTGCCAACAACAGCACCAGGGCGAGCTGCATAGATATTTATCTTGACATGCTTCGTTGTTCTCTCGATAATAATTCGTGCAATGCCGGCTCTTTCCTTCTTCAGCCTTGCAAGAACGTAAGTACGGATAACATGGTCCTGTTTGATCTTGTCCGATATAACCGGACTGTCATCATACCAGCGTGAAGCCCAGTCCCTGATAATTCCCAGCCTAAATCCAGTAGGATTAACTTTCTGACCCAATGCTTTCTCCTTGTTTTATTTAGTTGCTGGATTTTTAACCTTATCAATGACTATCGTAAGATGATTCGATCTTTTCCGAATCCTGAATGCCCGACCCATGGGAGCCGGAAGCGTTCTTTTCAGTGTCGTGCCTTCATCAACAAAAATTGTTTTAACGAAAAGCTCCTGGTCGCTGACCCTTTCATCAGGATTCAGTTGACCGTAATTTGCCACGGCTGACTTGAGCGTCATCATTACATTTCGTGATGCAGCCTTTGTTGAGTTGAGCAGAATGGCCTTGGCCAGATCAACCTGCTTTCCACGAATCAGCCCAACGACAAGACGCATTTTCCTTGGCGATGTTGGCGTATCCCGTAAAATTGCTTTAGCTTCCATTGTAATCTTTACCCTTTCGCGTTATTCAATTTATTTTTTTCTTGGTGCTGATCCGCCTTTTTCAGCCTTTCCACCACCAGCATGGCCGCGAAACGATCTTGTCGGGGCAAACTCTC
>CAIVSG010000149.1 GCA_903908555.1 uncultured Chlorobiaceae bacterium
AGGTGATGTGAAGGCTATAGGGTCGTCAGACCAGCGTGGCACAAAAACCACCTTTATGCCTGACCATCTTATTTTCAAGATAACCGAGTTCCGGAAGGATATCATCGTTGACCGGATGAGGGAGCTTGCGTTTCTTAACAGGGATCTCAGTATAACTGTTCAGGATACTCAAGGCGAACAGGAAGTCTTTCATTTTGAGGGCGGCCTTAAGCAGTTTGTCCTCTTTATTGATGAGAACCGCATAGGCCTGCTCAAGGAGCCGATCTACATATACGGTGAAAAGGACTCTACGATTGTTGAAATAGCGCTCCAGTACAACGACACCTATCAGGAAAATGTGTTTAGCTATGTCAACAACATCAATACCCAGGAGGGTGGAACCCATGTCACCGGCTTCCGCAAGGCACTGACAAGAACGCTGAATGCGTATGCACAGAAAAATGATCTTCTGAAAAATCTGAAACTGGCACTGACCGGTGATGACTTTAAAGAGGGCTTGACTGCGGTCATATCTGTCAAAGTTGCAGAGCCTCAGTTTGAAGGCCAGACCAAGACAAAGCTCGGTAACTCTGAAACACAGAGCATTGTTGAAACTATTCTCAACGAACAGCTCTCGGAGTATGCTGAAAGCAACCCGAATGTACTCAAAGTAATCATTGAGAAGGTTAAGGGCGCTGCAATGTCGAGGGAGGCCGCCCGTAAAGCCAAGGAACTGACACGCAGGAAATCGGTTCTTGAAAGCTCAGGTCTTCCGGGAAAACTGGCAGACTGTTCGATCAATGATCCGGAACACTGTGAACTTTATATCGTTGAGGGTGATTCGGCAGGCGGCAGTGCCAAGCAGGGAAGAGACAGAAGCTTCCAGGCCATTCTGCCACTGAAGGGAAAAATCCTGAACGTTGAGAAAGCCCGCCTGCATAAAATGCTGGAAAACGAGGAAATCAAAACCATTATTCTTGCCCTCGGCACAAGCTTCGGGGAAGAGGAGTTTTCAACAGAAAAACTCCGGTATGGCAAAATCATCATCATGACCGATGCTGACGTTGACGGCGCGCACATCAGAACACTGCTTCTGACATTTTTCTTCCGCCACATGCGCCCTCTGATCGACGCAGGAAGGGTCTATATAGCTCAACCTCCGCTTTACCTTGTAAAATCAGGAAAGGAACAGCAGTATGCATGGGATGACGAAGAGCGCAACAGTATTTCCGACTCAATGAGAAAGATGCAGAAAGGGAAAGCCAATATCCATATCCAGCGTTACAAGGGCCTTGGAGAAATGAACCCTGAACAGCTCTGGAGCACCACTATGGACCCTGCTTACCGCTCACTGCTGCTGGTGAATGTAGAAAATGCAATGGAAGCTGACCATGTCTTTTCCACGCTTATGGGAGACAAGGTTGAACCACGAAGAGACTTTATAGAAAAGAATGCCCGCTACGTCCGCCGTCTAGATGTCTGACAGGCGGACATAGACCTCCTTGCGGAGGTTCTTGACCCACTCGGAAAACCAACGGCGGCTTTTATCCTCAAGAGCCAAATCCGCAAGCTGTGCATAGTCTTTTTCGGCATCAAGGCGGTGCGCAGCCACCCTGTTATTCAAGATGAATAGAGCATAGAATGGCTCGCCCTGGGGTGGCTCTATTTTCTGAGGAGCACTGATGTCGCCAATTTTTTTCAGGGAACTGATGATTGTCTGCAGTTGAGGACGCAAGGTCGTTGGCGAGAACAGCAAATTGTTAGACCCTGAGGTGGTAATTGACCCTCCAATCTTTGCAGTCATCTGATCATCGGAATATTTTTCGGCCATTGCAGCAAACGTAACCTTACCGCTTAGAATATCAGCACGAATGGCATTAAGCTGCTGAATTGCAGCTGGAACATCCACTTTCGAGCGGTCGAACCCGATAAGAATATGGCGAACGTGGATTGAATTCACATCCTTGTTGAGCATCTGGATAAGATGGAATCCATAGCGGGTTTCTACAACGTCTGAGACCTGACCCTCTTTGAGCAGATTGGCAGCATCCTCAAAACTCTTGATCAGCTCACCTTTCTGTACATATCCAAGATCACCACCAACTTTAGCGGAACCAGGGTCCTGAGAATACTTGCGTGCCATCCCGGCAAAATCGGCACCACCGAGCAGATCGCTTTTGATCTGCTGAATCAGGGAAAGTGACAATGCTCTGCTTTCAGGCGTAACGGATGGATACTTGATGAGCTGCCCGACAGCAACAGCATCAGGAATATTGGAGAGTCGACTCTTGTTTTCATTATAATAAGCCATTGTTTCGGCATAGGAAACAGTTACCCCTGCCGATTTTTTCCGGCGAAGGGTATCGATAAGCTCCTGATTGAGCAGCTCCTGTTGAATCTCCTCGCGGATACTGGCCGATGACTTGCCAAAACGCAACTCCATCTCTTTTCGTGAAGCAAATCGTAAGTTCAACTGCTTGAAACGATCGTTAGCAGCCGCCTCAACAGCGTTGTTGTCAATTTTAACACTGTCAATTTTAGCTTTTGCAAGAATGATTTTCTGATCAATCAGTCCATCAAGGATGGTGCGAGACAATCCTTTGACCTGCGCCAGCTCAGGAGTCTGCATACGGGCCATAAGTTCACGTCCGTCAACATCCGACTTCAGGATAGCCTCTTTACCGACAACAGCGACAACCCGATCAGCAACGACAGCAACAGCAGTGGACTGCAGAGATAGCGCACCGGCAAAAGAGAGCACTACGGCTTTTATAAATCCTTTATTCATCTAACTCCTCAGGTATATATAATTTTGTTTAATCCGGCCCTACAAAGGAGGTATATGCTTCTCAGGATACCTTGTTTCCTCTGAGATGAACAGGGCTTTTTGACAACCTCAGCCAGTCATAGACTAGAGGTGCTGCAACAAAGATGGACGAATAGGTTCCAATAAGAATACCGGTGAATACGGCAAAAGCAAAACCTCTGATAGCCGGCCCGGCAAAGATAAACAGAACCAGAACAGAGAGCAGCACGGTACTGGACGTTATAATGGTGCGGCTGAGAGTCTGGTTCATGCTTTCATTAAAAATGCGTTCATATTCAGAAGGCTTCTGTCCGCGAATGCGCTCCCTTATACGGTCATAGACAACAACGGTATCGGTGATGGAGTAGCCTGCAATGGTAAGAAAAGCCGCTATGATACTTTGATCCATTTCAAGTGGCATAAAATCAAACAATCCTCCAAGCAGGCTGAAGAGCCCCAGAACGGTAAGAATATCATGAAAAATAGCGACCACACCTGCAGCCGCAAATTTCAGTTCAAAGCGGAATCCAACATAGAGAAGAATTGCTAAAAGCGACGCCATGAGTGCTTTTACAGCAGACCATTTCAAATCGGATGCGATGCTTGGCCCGACAGCATCAACGCGTACAATTTCGTGATGATTGTTTTTGAGCCGGTCGTTTAACGCACTGGAAACAAGGGCTTTCAAATCGTTGGTTTCACCATTGAAAACGGTACTGAAGAGAAACGAACGGTCAAGTCCATACTGCTTCAACGATCCAGACACTCCTGCCACATCAAGTACAGAGCGAACTGTACTGACATCGATATTTTTTTCAAACCGTATCAGCACTTCAGATCCGCCCCTGAAGTCGATGCCGTAATTCAAACCTTTCACCGCCAGCGATATCATCCCTGATGCAAGAATAAAAAGTGAAAATGCGTAGGCAATTTTACGGAATCGTATAAAATCAAAGCTGGTTTTATGAAAAATCCTCATGGGTTGCTAGGTGTTGAAAAATTAACCGAAACTTTTTTGCGTCATAAGATTCCTGTCCAGCAGGAACGAGAATATCTCTTTAGTCACCACAATCGAGGTAAACAGACTTGCGGCAGTACCGATCATAAGGGTAAGGGCAAATCCCTGAATTGGGCCGATTCCGTAGGTAAAGAGAAGAAATGCGGCACAAAGCGTGGTGACATGCGAATCAAGAATCGATGAAAACGCCCTGTCATAGCCAACTTCAATAGCGGATTTCAGCGCCTTGCCTCCGTCAAGCTCTTCACGTATACGCTCATAGATCAGAACGTTGGCATCGACAGCCATTCCAATGGTCAGGACAATTCCGGCAATACCCGGCAATGAAAGGGATGCACTGAATCCTGCCAGGACTGAAAGGACGATGACTATGTTAAGCACAAGGGCTATATCTGCTGCAATACCGGCCTTTTTATAGTACAAGAGCATAAAGACGGAAACCGCAAGGAATGACCAGCCGAGCGAGAGAATTCCAGCGCGGATATAATCTGCTCCGAGCGATGGTCCGACCGAGCGCTCTTCGATGATTCTGACTGGAGCAGGGAGAGCTCCTGCTTTGAGGACAATTTCAAGATCTTTTGCCTCTTCAAGGCTCTCAATACCATTGATGACAGAGTTGCCGCTCGGGATTTTCGACTGAACTACCGGAGCACTGTACACCGCACCGTCAAGAACTATGGCAATACGCTTACCGATATTTGCTCCGGTAATACGGGCCCATTTGGAAGTTCCCTCGGAGTTCATTGCCATAAGCACTTCCGGCTGTACACCCTGTGAACCAAAGGTCGCCTTTGCTTCGGTAATAACACCGCCAGTCAACTCAGGAGTCTTTTTCACAAGATAGATTGGAAAAAGTTTTTCACCATTTTTGCCGATTTCCGGCTTGGCGGCAAGCAGAAGCTCGGTATCCTGCGGCAACAGAGCCTGTATGTCACTGCGATGAAGCAGGGATGTCACATAATCCTTTGAGCGCTCTGTTGTATAGGCCGTACCATTCTGAAATACACCTATAACATCATAAAGCGGTTTGGCAGAAGCCTGCCTTGCTGTTGTTGCTGCCGGTACAGGAACCGGTACGGGAGCCTTCAGCTGCGATGAAACTGATGGCGACGGTGAAGCATCAGCAACAGGGGCGCTCGGGGGAGCTACAAGGTTCTGAACCAGATAGGTGTTGAGCCTGTCAAGAGTCCTGACGAGTATTTCAGGATCACGGAGAAGCCTGAATTCGAGCTTGGCTGTACCTTTCAGAAGGTTTCTGACCCTGTTTTCATCGGAAACACCGGGAAGTTCTATAATAAGTTTTCGGCTGCCCTGCGTTGTGATGACCGGTTCAGCCACACCGTACTGATCGATACGGTTGCGAATGATCTCTTTTGCGCGGTTGAGAGCATCTTCTGACTCCTTTTCCAGCTTTTTTACAATTTCCTGATCTGAGTTGCGGATATCATAAAAATACCGGCTCAGGCGCATATTTTCATTTTTGAACTCACCGGAAAGAATATCAAGAACTTTAGTATCGCTTTTAGATGCCTTGGTCCTGACAGTATTCATAATTGCGGTAAACTTTGCATCTTTATTCCAGGCTTTCTGTTCAAACAGATCAACCTGGTCAACTTCCATAACCAGATGCATGCCGCCTTTCAAATCAAGGCCTAATTTGAGGCTTTTTTTGCGGGCACTGTCAATCTCATCACGGTTACTCAGCGTGTACCGAAGACTGTCCGGCGCTGATTTAAAACTGCTGAGTTGTTTCGAAAGGGAGTAGTCACGCCAAGTTGGCCACAAAGACCAGACCGCCACAAGGGTAACAAAGGCAATAAGAAGAAGATTAAAACGTTTATTTTTCATTGATGGCATCGCTTTTCGCTCGAATAGAAATAATTCAGCCAATATATACAATGGGGTATTGATTATCTAACAATAGAGCTAAGGGATAAGCGAGCCTTGAATGGACTTTTCAAAGGAAGACTGAAGTGATGAGTTGAATGAAAGCAGTGAGCTAAGAGGAGGGCTGGAGGGTTGAAATCACAAAGGAACACAAAAGGACAACAGGGACTTAAGTGACAGGATTTACAGCGGAGACCGTCGCCCCTATTGAGGAACCTGAGCTTAAAATATTTATGCAACACATGCATATATTAATATAGAGAGCTTATAATGACAGAGTCACCCTTGCTATTACTTATATTATACGCATATTTGTGATTTATATCGGTGATAGGAGCGGGGGCATAAAGCGCCATTATTCGTATCTTCGATTCAGAGAGCTCAGGTAATTGATAAATGTTTCACGTGAAACAATTCGCACATCATGTATGATATAATAGTTGCAGGGGCGGGTCATGCCGGCTGCGAAGCGGCGTTAGCCGCAGCCAGAACAGGTTGCTCGTGCCTCCTTATTTCGTCGGATCTTAATGCTATCGCCAGAATGTCGTGCAATCCAGCCATTGGCGGTGTGGCAAAGGGTCAGATAACAAGAGAGATTGATGCCCTCGGCGGGGAAATGGCGAAAGCGATAGACGCTACGGGAATTCAGTTCCGAATGCTCAACAGGAGCAAGGGACCTGCGATGCACTCCCCCAGGGCGCAGGCAGACAAAACTGCGTACTCTCTTTATATGCGCCGTATCCTGGAGCAGGAAAAGAATATAGACCTGCTCCAGGATACGGTTACAGGAATAGAATGCGCATCAGGAGTGTGTAAAGGAATAACTCTCTCTTCCGGCAGAATAATTCAGGCCTCCGCAGTCGTCCTTACCTGTGGGACATTTCTGAATGGATTGATTCATATCGGCATGAACCATTATCCCGGAGGGCGCACAATTGCCGAACCTCCGGTTTACGGGCTGACAGAAAACCTTGTGAAACTGGGGTTTTCTGCGGGGCGACTCAAAACGGGGACCCCGCCGCGAATCGACGCCCGCAGCATAGACTACACTATGGTGGAAGAACAGAAAGGGGATGACGAACCCGTCGTTTTCTCCTTCAAGTCAATGGTACCCCTTAACCGGCCCGATATAAGCTGCTTTGTAACCAAAACGACACTTGAGACTCATGAAATCCTGAAGAGGGGCTTCGACAGATCGCCCTTGTTTACAGGAAAAGTGCAGGGAATAGGACCGCGATACTGCCCGTCTATTGAGGACAAAATCAGCCGGTTCTCTGATAAGGAGAGTCACCATATATTTCTTGAACCGGAAGGTCTCGATACAAACGAGATGTATGTCAACGGCTTTTCGACATCACTTCCCGAAGATATACAGATAGCCGGGCTTCGCACTATCCCGGGCCTTAGTAACGTCAAAATGATACGCCCCGGGTATGCAATTGAGTATGACTACTTTTTCCCCTATCAGGTAAACAGAAGTCTGGAAACGAAACTTGTGGAAAATCTCTACTTCGCAGGCCAGATCAACGGAACATCAGGATACGAGGAGGCTGCCGCACAAGGATTGATCGCAGGCATCAACGCCTCACTCAAACTCCACAGAAAACTTCCGCTTCATCTTAAGCGCTCTGATGCCTATATAGGCGTTCTGGTTGATGACCTCATTACCAAGGAGACTAATGAGCCATATCGAATGTTTACCTCATCAGCAGAACATCGGCTTCTGCTGCGGCATGACAATGCTGATATCCGGCTTCATGAATTCGGCTATACCTCAGGTCTTCTTGATGAAAAAACATTTACCCTCTGCAGCAATAAAGTAAAAGCAGTTGAGGCGCTCAAACAGCTTTGCCTTGAAAGCAGGCTGTCTGCAGAAGAAATA
Source organism: uncultured Chlorobiaceae bacterium (assembly GCA_903908555.1). Classification (GTDB taxonomy): domain Bacteria; phylum Bacteroidota; class Chlorobiia; order Chlorobiales; family Chlorobiaceae; genus Chlorobium. Next base: position 7,573 of record CAIVSG010000149.1, read on the forward strand.
AACCCGCTTTTGAATAAACTCGGATACAGTGATGTCAATACCTCTCAAAACGCTTCGACACTTCTGAAAAGAACAGGCATTTATCTGCATATACTGATTGAACAATCACTCTCTTTGAAGAATGCTGTTCATGACATAACAGATGACCATTCAATTTTTGAACAGGTTGATATTGATTTGAAGTATCATGGTTATCTTAAACGGGATATGCTGATGGCTGATAAAATCCTCAGACTGGATTCACATCAAATACCGGCTTCATTCAAGTACGACAATGTTTCAGGCCTGTCAAATGAAGGTCGCGAGAAATTGAACAAACATCGTCCGGACACTATCGGACAGGCTTCGAGGATTCTTGGAGTTTCGCCGTCTGATATTTCTGTTCTCATGATACGTCTTGGACGCTGAAACCTCAATAGTTTCACGTGAAACTATTTTCATCCTTTTACCCCGGCTAATAAAAGCATTGAGCACGTATGGAGAGTATTATACATGATATAGTAAACAACGACCTCCTGTTTGGAAAGGATAAGGAGGGGTGTATTGTTGGAGCCTACCAGTTATCAGATACCAGAATCAGAGTATTTAACCGCGAAAATGAGAAGGTGAGTTTTCATGACGAACCTTTTTTCCCATTTATATTTGTTTCAGACGAATTACTGCTTGAAGGGTTTGTTCCGGAAGACAAGGATAAATTCTGGCTTGTAAAGCTTGGAGGAACAAATTTTTATCAGTGTCTTGCGATTTTCCGCAGCTGGAAAACGTACAGGGGCGCAATTGATTTCATCAACAGCAAAACGTATAGCGAAGGATCGGAGTCTACCAATGAAGGTGGACAGTTCGACAACAACTCTCATATATATAATAAAGGTGACGCTGTCACTCAGTACCTGCTTCAAAGCGGCAAGACTCTTTTTAAAGGAATGATATTCGACGATCTCTATCGAATGCAGCTCGATATAGAGACGAATTATGATCCTGAAAAGAAGAGGGGCGGGAATTCCGGTTTTGGAGAAGATGAGGTAATTATTGTATCGCTAAGCGACAGCAGAGGATGGGAGACGGTTCTGCATTCAAAAGGTCGAGATGAAAGAGCTCTTCTGATGGAGCTTATTGCCTTGATTGGAAAGATGGATCCAGACGTTATTGAGGGGCATAATATTTTCAGTTTCGATCTTTCGTATCTGCAAAAAAGATGCGAGCGCTACGGCATCCCTTTTGCGATAGGCCGCAACGGACTTATTCCTAAAACATACCCTGCCAGTATCCGTTTTGCTGAAAGAAGCATTGATTATTCGTTTTTTGATATTCCCGGGAGACATGTGATTGATACACTTTTTCTGGTGCAGAGCTATGATATTTCAAAACGCTCAATGCAGAGTTACGGATTGAAGGCCGTTGCAAAACATTTCGGGTTTGCCTCGCCGGATCGTACCTATGTTGATTATAAGGATATTGCTGCTCTATGGCAGAATAATCATGAGAAGCTTCTGGCCTATGCACTTGATGATGTAAGAGAAACAAGAGCGCTTTCATCGCTTCTGTCGGGGAGCAATTTTTACCTCGCACAGATGCTTCCCTATACCTATGCAATGACATCCCGCATAGGACAGGCTGCAAAAATTGAAGTCCTCCTGGTGCGCGAATACCTTAAACGAAAACAATCTATTCCTAAACCTACATCAGGCCAGCAGCATTCTGGAGGATATACTGAGGTGTTTCTTAAAGGAATTCTTGGACCTATTGTCTATGCCGATGTGGAGTCACTCTATCCTTCAATCATGCTTTCCTATAATATCTGCCCAAAAAGCGATGATTTGAAAGCTTTTCCAGGGATACTGAATGACTTGAAAGATCTTCGATTCAAGGCAAAAGACAAAGCTCGCGAAAAAAAAGCTCTTGGAATGGCCTCTCTTGCCAATAATTTCGATACAATGCAGCTTTCCTTCAAAATTCTTATAAATGCCATGTACGGCTATCTGGGATATGCTGGCGGTATTTTCAATGATTTCGAAGAAGCTGACAAGGTTACTTCGACTGGACAGAGCCTTGCCAAAAAGATGATTTTTGAATTTGAATCGAGGGGATGCAAGGTAATAGAAGTTGACACCGATGGCATTCTATTTGTCCCTCCACAAACAATTACAACAGAATCCGCTGAAAAAGAGCTGGTACAGGAGGTATCTGTGCTCATGCCGCAAGGCATCAATATCGGGTTTGACGGGAGATATAGAAAGATGATCTCCTATATGAAAAAGAACTATGCGCTTCTGGGCTATGATAATGTCATGATGCTGAAAGGATCATCACTGACCAGCAGAAGCGGCGAAAAATTTGGAAGGGATTTTGTCCGCAGGGGATTTGAAACGCTTTTGACAGAGGATATCAGCGGACTGCATGATCTTTTTACTGAATACAGAAACAAAATACTGAACCATGAGCTCGATGTTACAGAGTTTTCAAGAACAGAGACCCTTAAAAACTCTATAGAACAATATCAGAATGATGTTAAAACCGGAAAAAGATCGAAATCAATTACCTATGAGATTGCTATAAAAGCCGGAATGGGAATCACAAAAGGCGACAGAATCACTTATTATGTATCAGGGAGCGGAACGGGAAGCTCTTCTTATGAAAAAGGGAAGCTGGCTGCTGAATGGAAGAAGGAGAAGCCTGATGAAAATATGCACTTCTATCTTAAGCGCCTTGATGAGCACTGCCAGAAGTTTCTTCCTTTTTTCAAACCACAGGATTACAGCACAATTTTTTCGGACGATACCCTCTTTTCGTTTACTGCAGAAGGCATTGATCTCTTGAGGGAAATCAGGCACACCGAAACAAATGATCTTGGCGGTGAACTTCCTTTTTAACCTTATTGTTAATGTTTTTATCTTGCGCCTGCAGCAAGGAACTGTAAAGTTTATTAATCCTTACTGTTATTATAAAATCAATTCTTAAAAATTCAATATGTCAGATAATAAAGTACTTCCCATAACAAGTGATGTCAGCTGGATAGGTGTTCTTGACCCTGGTCTTATCACCTTTGATATTGTGATGGAAACAAAATATGGCACCACCTACAACTCCTATTTTATCAATGCGGATAAAAAGGCCATTATAGAGACAACGAAAGAAAAGTTCTGGCCAGAGTACCTTGATAAAATCAAACAGGTGGTCGATCCAGCTGACCTCGAATACATCATTGTTGACCATACCGAGCCGGACCATTCAGGAAATGTCAGAAATCTGCTTGCCATAGCGCCGAATGCCACCGTTGTCGGCAGTGGTAACGCCATCAAATTTCTTCGGGATCAGACAGGACATGATTTCAAGTCACTTGTTGTCAAAACAGGCGACAGCCTCAGCCTTGGCAATAAAACCCTTCATTTTATTCTCGCACCGAACCTTCACTGGCCAGACACTATCTATACCTGGCTTGAGGAAGACCGGATTCTCTTCACATGCGACTCTTTCGGATCACATTACTGTCAGGAAGAGATGTATGATGATGCTGTAGGCAACTTTGACGATGCTTTTGTCTACTACTTTGATTCCATACTGAGGCCATTCAGCAAGTACATGCTGCAGGCTATTGAAAAGATCAAGGATCTTGATATCAAGACCATCTGCCCCGGCCATGGACCCATCCTGAGAAGTAACTGGAAGAAATACGTTGATCTTTCATTTACCTATGCCACAACCGCCATCGCCCTTCCTCAGGATAAAAATATCCTTATTGCATACGTTTCAGCCTATGAAAACACAGCGTTGCTGGCTGAAAAGATAGCTGAAGGATTGAGAGAGTCGTGTGACTTCAATATTGATATCTGCGATATTGAGACGGTTCCGTTTTCAACACTGGAGGATAAACTTGCGCACTGTTCAGGTATTATTGTCGGTTCTCCAACCCTGAACCAGAATATTCTGCCCCAGATCTACCAGCTATTTGCGGCAATCAACCCTATACGCGACAAGGGAAAACTCGGTGCTGCATTCGGTTCCTATGGTTGGAGCGGTGAGGCTGTAAAAATGATAGAAACAAATTTTACGATGCTCAAACTGAAGGTTTTTGATCAAAACGTCAGAATAAAGTTCAAACCTCATGAAGAGGAATTTGCACAGTGCAACGCTTTTGGGCGAGACTTTGCTGATAAAATGATTGAAATGTATCAGCTCAGCTGTGATCTCTGAACAACGGAAATTATTTCTTAACAGCCGTAGTGGTAACGCATTACGGCTTTTTTTATTTGAAGATTATTTCATTCACCATAGGGCTCTTTAAAGCCTCATTAAGTCTGGCTGTAATATCCTTTTTACGGTAATTGAGCTCCATTCTCCATGAGGGATTTTTGACCTTGATGAACAACTGCCCATTGGTAAATCGCTCTATGGTGGTTGCTTCCGCAATAGACTCACCTACAACCGTACCCCATATCTGAAGCGTCTTGTACTGCTGGTATGCCTCCACAAACCCCAGCGAGTGACACATGTCGCCAAGGAGAGCAGATATTTTTTTAGGATCGCTGGTTCTTGCCACAGTTATTTCGCACTCAATGGTTTCAAGGTCTCGATTGATAGAGCATTGATGTTGGTCTGCTCCTTTATTTCCGTAGAGGTAATGATAGTTTGTCCGAAAGTTTCAAGAATATTTAAAATATCAGCTGTCCTGCGGCAATCCAGTTCGCTGAATACATCATCGAGAAGAGAGAGAGGTTTTTCTCCAAGAATTTCAGAAAAAAATCGGTGCTGGGAGAGCTTGAGGCAAATGAGAAATGTTCTCATTTGACCCTGGGATGCATATTTTTTAATTTCCTTCCCATTAAGCAAAAAAACCAGATCATCCCTATGCGGCCCAATCATGGTTTGAGTACGCAGTATCTCCTGTTTTTCTATCTCTTTAAACTTTTCAATAAAAAGCAGATAGAGCTCTTCCAAAGTTGTATCGGCTTTGAAGTTCCCCAGTGAACAACGGTAGAGTAAAGAGGGATTCTCATTGACCGATAATCGCGAGTAAAGTTCCTTGAAGTGAATGAAAAAGAGAGCTGCAAATTTAATTCTTGCATGAACAATCGATGATGCAAGCCTGGAGAGCTGCTCCGTCCACAACGAGAGCATATCGTTCTGCGGTCGACCCTGTTCATACAATTGCACCAGTATGGCATTGCGCTGTTGAAGTACCCTTCTGTAGGCTAAGAGGTCATCAAGGTATCGGCGGTCAGTCTGACTGATAGCGTTATCGATAAAACGCCGTCGCTCGCCCGGAGCACCATTGACAATAACTATCTCGTGAGGAGAAAAAGTAATACATGGAACTCGTCCAATATGTCGCGAAAAGGGTTTTATCTCACTGTTATTGACGATAATCTGCTTCTCTTTTTCTTTGGTGAAAGCTATTTTTACAGTAATATTACTTTCACCCTCATCAATAAAAAGGCCGTTCAGCAAAAAGTAATCCTGTGAAAACATGAGACACTCACTATCTGCAGCGCTGACAAAACCTTTTGTCAGCGCACAGAAATGAATTCCCTCAAGCACAGAGGTCTTACCCGATCCATTCGGGCCATACAGGAGATTGATTCCCGGCAGTGGCTCGAAACTCAGTAACCGGTGATTTCTGAAGTTTTCATAGGTTATACGCTGCAGTCTCAATAATTATCCCCACTCATCAACTGTTTATTCTGACAGGCATAACCAGGATGATAAGTTTATCGTCATCCTCTTCCTTATGCGGCTTAAAGATCACTGCTGTCGTCGGACTTTTAAGCTCGATACGAATGTCATTATCATCCAGATGGGCAAGGGCCGCTTCGATAAATCTTGAATTAAAGCCGATGGTAATATCCTCTCCAGTGTAATTGCAGGGCAACTCTTCCTGAGCAGCTTCACCTTCGTTGGTATTTTCAGCCATCACTTTGAGGAGTTGACCTTCAATCACCATTTTGATATCGCCAATACTGGAAAAACGACCAACACGCCTTACCGAATCATAGATTAAAGATCGATCGATAATGAGATGTTTATCGTGTTCAATCGGAATAACCGCATCATAATTCGGATATGGTTCAACAATAAGAGCCGCATCAAGAACAATGTTGCCACTGATGAAACGCACAAACCTGCGATCAGCATCAATACACATTGTAACCGACTCGTTTTGTACAAGTTTCTGCAAGATGGAAAGAACTCTGGCAGGCACAACAAATTTCTGCTTTTCTGCGACATCTGTCGATGAATTCTTTCTGCATCTTACCAGTCGATGCCCATCAGTTGCTACAGCAGTGAGCAGAGTTCCCTGGAGTTCAAACAAAACACCCATCATTGCAGGTCTCATACCATCAACACTGCAGGCGAAAAGTGTTTTCTGAACAAGATCAAGCAGCTCAGCCGTAGGGAGGTCAAGAGAAATGTCATAACTCTTTTCGTGTTTTTCCGGCTTGCTCTCAAATTGGCAGGGTATTTTGTATCTGCCTTTGTCAGTAGTTATATGTACAGTACCGTGATCGCTGATTTCCTGTCGCTCAATGACAAAAGAAACAGAGGTATCATACATACTCCTTAGAAAATCCTGCAACGTTCTGGCTTTGATGCCAATATTTCCATTGTCAGTTGTTTCAACATCACTTTTTGCAGTTATGGAAAGTTCTCCATCGGTTGCAAAGAGTGTCAATGATCCTGATTCAATGGATAAATGGACATTTTCAAAACGCGCATCAATGGCTTTTGCCGGGATTGCCTGTGCGACTTTACTTACGGCATCCTGGAGTTGACGGATTGAGGAGGTTAATTTCATCTGCTCCAACTTTTACTATTTAATATTTATAGAGAATTGTTGTTGTTGTTGACTGTGTTGATATCTGGATAACCTGGAGTTGGAAATTTCTATTTACCTGTACATTAACACTTTATAAATATTTTCCTCACTTCTGAAACTGTTAACAACCTCTGTGTTCCTGTGGTTAAGGATTGTGCATGGTTTGTTGATGAATATTATCCCGGTTGAGTGATGTTGATAACATATACGTTATCAAGAAGAAACAAACACCCCGCCAACAACTTATACACATACGCAATTACATGGAGCTGATTTCAATCCTTTTTTTGATTTCCTCAATTTTTTTCCTCTCCTCATTGAGTGTTTCCACTCGTTTGGCAATTGTATTAACAGCGTGGATGACTGTCGAGTGATCTCTGCCTCCAAAATGCAGCCCGATGGTTTTCAAAGAGGATTCGGTGAGATGTTTTGACAGATACATGGCCATCTGCCGACCGACGGCGATTTCCTTTTTCTTGGATTTTCCCTTCAGGTCGTTAGCTGTGATGGAGAAGTAAGCGCAGACCGCTTTTTCAATCGTATCGAGCGTCAGGCGTTTGGTTGTATGACGGATAATATCTTTAAGGGTAGTCTTGGTGAACTGGAGATCAATTTCCCGGTTGTCGAGAGACTGGGCAGCAAGAAGTTTGACAATGCACCCTTCAAGTTCACGAACGTTCTCGGTGATATTGGTGGCTATAAACTCGATAACAGCTTCATCAAGATTGACGCCGCTCTGATGCAGTTTACTGAGAATAATAGCTTTACGTGTTTCGTAGTCAGGGGGTTGGATATCTGCAGAGAGACCCCAGTTGAAGCGTGATATCAGTCGGTCTTCAACGCCCTTGATATCTTTTATAGGCCTGTCAGCCGAAAGGATAATCTGTTTGTTTGACTGATGCAGGGTATTGAAAATATGAAAAATTTCCTCCTGGGTTTTTTCCTTGCCTGAAAAAAACTGGATATCATCAATGATGAGGACGTCAATGGAGCGATAGAATGAGGAAAATTCCTGGATTTTTCCGTTCTGAATGGCATTGACAAAATCTATGGCAAATTTTTCACTCGACACATAAAGCACTCTTTCGGAAAGCCTGTTTTCCCTGACACTATTGCCTATAGCCTGCATCATATGTGTTTTGCCAAGCCCTACGCCACCATAAATCACCAGCGGGTTGAAGGCATTCTGACCGGGACTTTGTGCAACTGATTTTGATGCCGCAAATGCAAGGGAGTTACAGTCGCCTCTAATAAGGGTTTCGAACGTATACTTTGTGTTCAGGTGGGTCTCAAAACGGGCAAGATTGCGATCAAATTCCTCTGAACTCTTTGTGCGCACAACCGCCGCATTGCTAGATGCGATGAAATCGGCATTCATGGTGTTCTGGTGCGGCAACTCTATAGTTACCGGCTGCCCCTGTGACTTATCCATTACTATCGAATACATCAGTCTCGCTTCGGGGCCTATCACATCCTTCAGAGCCTGCTTTAAAAAAGAAGAGTAATTTTCTTCGATCCATTCATAAAAAAACTGACTTGGAACCTCAATAGTCAGCTCACTACCCGAATAACTGAGTGGTCGAATTGGAAAAAACCAGGTTTTAAACGCAAGAGGATTAATTTTTTCTCTGATAGCATTAAGACATGCATCCCAGACTTGCTGTTCTATTAAGGCACCTTTCTGTGTGTTGGTTTGCGGAAAATCCGGAAACGCTTTTGACGTAACTTCGAGCATAAAAGAAAGGGATTTGAGCGGTAAGGGCCGGGATTGTCTGAACCATCAACATTTACTGTTCACAAGTTAGTGTTTTAAGTGGACA
>CAIVSG010000150.1 GCA_903908555.1 uncultured Chlorobiaceae bacterium
ATCGATATATTTCAGCTCAATAGCTTTATCGGCCAATAATCGCAATGTCCAACGCTGATAACCCTGCGGAGCTTTCGAGCAGCTCAAGGCCCTCAGATGTGCTTCCAGATCCCCGTCGGCTTTTCGACTATAGATACGGGTTGATGGCTTACCGGTCAGAGCCATATTGGATCTGAACCTCCCTGAGGATAAACTTTGATTTCTATGGTGCAATCAATCCCGGAAGAGATGGTTTCCATAAATTTCTCTCTGAGAAAACCCATATCCTGAGAGCCAAAAAAATCATTGGTTGTAAGCACTAAGCCTTGCGGGGTGTGTTGAACTGAAAAGCAAATCCTCTGCATACTTGTTCCTTACGAGAATGCGAAGATTTTCATCCTTTTCGTCTGCAAAAACGACCCGTTTACCTGTTCGGAGAACATCTTGACATTTCTCTCTGTGGTAATCTGCAAGTTCAGGCAATTGCAGCACATTTATAAGCAGATCATAAATATTCGCTCCGATGCACTCTTGCGGCTGCATACCAAATTGTGCGGTAAACTGGCTGTTGGTATTGACGATAACACCTTTCAGGTCTATGAGATAAACCGCGTCAGGAAGAGATTCAAGTAATTCGGAAACCGTATCATCGGACCGGCTTTTTTCAGAAGAGCTATTTTTTTTCATAAGCACCGGCATTAGGGGATATCTGGTTACGTCCCTCGATCATACTACTGGCTTACAAGTTATAGAGAATCCTAAATTATAAAAAAACAAGCTTTTCAACTCGTTTTGCTCTTCTCCTCTTTTCGATTGAACGGGTTATCTTTACTGTTGAGCACTCCTACTGCCTTGGTTATAAGCGAACCTGCAGAAAAAAGTCCAAGACCTACAACTGCAATGCCGGCAAGACCGTGAAGTACAGGGATTGCAACTGGAAGGGCTACTGGAAGGGCTGGAGAGACGAGCGCTGCCCCTCCTATACCTATTGCAGCCTTCGTCATATTATTCGGATTCAACGGACCCATGGCAACTATCTCCTCGTGTTAAGGTTATCACACAGCTTGTCTACATTAAAATTGCACTCTACGCTCTTTTGCTTAAAGTGCTTTCCGCCAATACAGAAATTAAATCCGAGCGCTTACGCTTTTGGCGCAATGGCTGTTGATACGTTCTTAACTGTCTCGTTTAAAGTATTGAACACATTACCCGTAAGCTCAAGAACGGTTTTGCTCAATGGCTCAACAGCCACCGTGGCGGATTTGAATGCATACGTGACCAGTTCAACCTGCTGCTGACCTACTTTTCCTGCGACTTCAACCAGATTGTTGACCGTCGCTGAGATGTCGTTTGGTATTTCGTTTGCCATGTTTTGTATCGTTTTGGTTAGAATTTATTACAACTGTTATACGAGAAATGGAGACGTACCGCGACACTGCCTGAGGGAGAAAGTATTCCATGCTTGGAAAAACCTCGAGCATGCCGGGTTCGAAAGAATTTAAAATGGAAGCTGGTAATGCATGTGGTGCTGTAAAAGCGTATTAAACAACGGCCAATAATAGGTGATCAGACAGAAAAAGGTCACTGCAAAGAAGAGTGAAAAGCCTCGACCAACTATTCTTTTATCCAGGCCAGTACTCAATTGGGTATTGTGCATTACATTCCTTTATTGAAGTTGAAGTTTATTGTGATGGAGGTTGACTTTATTATGCATCCTCGACTGCGGGATATCGCTGAAGAGTTTATTTTTTCGCGAAAGGAGTTTTTCGGATACATGCATAGCATACAGTATCACCCACCCATAGCGCTCCCAGTCTTTCCCTTTTGCCAAAAAAGGTTCTGTGCGGTAGATCCCCCCTCTTTACAACTGCCTGCTGCCCAGACGCATGTTTTGCAAGTGCCTTCTTGTATACCCTGTGAGATCGCACATCTCGTTCTCGGTGATAGTAAACTTCATAGGTTCAAACGCTCGTGGATTAAGTAGCTACAGCTTTTTGACGGTGGAGAGTATTGCTTGTTGTTTTTTGCGACACAAGATTGTTCGATACATGCGCAGCATACAATATCGCCCACCCATAGCGCTCCCAATCCTGCCCTTTTGTCAATAGGGGTTGCGAGCGGCACATCAAGCCTTTATGAGTCTTTCTGCTGCCCTCACGCATGTCCTGCAACTGCCGGCGTGAATATCCGGTGAGATTACACATCTCGTTCTCTGATAGGGTAAAGTCCATGTTTTTGCTTTGTACTGATACGTTCTAGAAAATCCGATGCGGGCAAAGCGCAATAATTCTTATCAGATTTATTATTTATTTCTTATAAATCTCATAAATATTAAATATTCTAACAAGCTCCAAAAGAATATTTTTTCAGCTTTCAGGGTATGCCAACCTTTCCATCAGACACTCCTCTTACACCTCTTGACTGTGCCTCCGATTCCTCAGAAAAACAGCTCCATCAGTTTTCTGTTCAACAAAAGTCAAAGAAGAAATGGCTGTTGATCCAGCCGGTCAGCATGCCTTTAAACCTGATCATGGTTGCTTTCCTTGTCGGTAAACTGTTTGATGTCAACTTCATTGACGAACGGCTTGGGAATAAGGTTCCAGACGATTTTTCAGGCTTTGACGTCGTTGCCATCACGTCAAGAACTCTTAATGCATCGCGGGCATACCAGATTGGAGATACAGCTCTCGCTCAAGGAAGAATTGTCATCCTTGGAGGCGTTCATCCAACCATGCTGCATGATGAGGCATCCAGACACTGCACCAGCGTTGTCTACGGCGAAATAGAGTCTATATGGACTGAACTTGCGAATGATGTAATGACGGGAAGGATGCAGAGTATTTACTGAGCGAAGGAGCTAAAGCCGATGAGTACCATGATCCACTCCGATTTCAGCTATGCCCTTACATCTAAGAATGCTAAAAAATACAGCTCGCGAATTCCGCTTCTTGCAACGAAAGGGTGCCCTGTAGGATGCAACTTCTGCAGAAACATGAACAATGAGAATCAAATATTAGCCAGTAAAAGCGGTTTGCTGTCTATTATTTGATGCTTATTATGAACATTTACTGTATTGATTGAGCATTTCCTGGCATGCTGGCCACCTTCGGAGCTAAAGGGATTATGCTTTTTAACAGGTGATCCTCTGACTTTTTTGCGTGATAAAGGTCACATCGCTGTTGGAGATTCATCCAGTAGTCAGCGGAAAGGTTGAAATATTTAGCCAGTCGAAGTGCTGTAGCTGGAGTTACCCCACGTTTGCCATTAATGATTTCATTGACCCGCTGATAAGGAGCGTGGATAGCGTCAGCTAATTGCCGCTGGGTAATTCCCATGGGGTTCAAAAACTCTTCAAGCAACATCTTTCCTGGATGAGTCGGTTCACGTTGTGTCGGTATGCGTATCATTATCTCGTCTTATTTTTAGTTGCTTGGTTCATAAATAACGGTATCATGGTAACACGGCTATCATGCTATTTGTTAAAAGTAACTAATTATTTTCGGATGCCAGGTAAAATACTTTGCGCATGTTTTGGGGGACGGAGTTCATAACGTACAGTGGCAACCTTTTTATTGCTGTGGGGAGTTTCCTGAGGTGGTGGTGTTTTGTGATGGTGTGTGGTTTGTGTATATTTAAGAAGAAAATTGATTATTAACACGCATAGTCTTTCGTAGTGTAACGGTGCGAACCAAACTCAGCTTGCTTGGCGATGAAAATCGAATCAACCCGGAACTGAAAGGACGCAGAGAAAAGTTGACCATAAAACCTTTTGAATTTTACTGAGCTTCTAAAAAGCATTGCAACAGGCGAATCTCTGACGTTGGAACTCAAAAAGTCAACAGCATGCTTTACCAGACCCATGAATCAAAACCTTGGAACCCTTGGATTGCCAAGGTGTTCTACCGCCGTGGGCTAATCGAAACATGGGGGCGTGGGACGCTCAAAATTGCCAACTTGATGAAGACGGCTGGCTTGCCGGTGCCTACGCTGCATGAAAATACTGGCAATGTTGTGATGACTTTTAAACTCCCAGAGCAGCGCGGCGGAGTAAATGTCGGAGTAAATGTCGGAGTAAATGTCGGAGTAAATGCTCTATTTGCATACATTCAGGCAAATCCTGGTCATAGGGCAGGCGAAATGGCCTCTTCCTTCAAGTTAACACAAAGGACTATAGAAAGATGGCTTAAACAACTACGAGAAGCAGGAAAGATAGAGTTTATTGGCTCACCAAAAACCGGTGGCTACTATCCAAAACAGTGACTTGTCATCCCCCCGAAGATGCATCCACAACCGTCCGATAATTATCCAGGAAGAAAGAAACTGTCACAGTCGGATAAATTAAATAAAGAAAGCCATGAGCGAGCAACCCACTTCTGATTCCATCGAATCCAACTCCATCGCAGTCGCTGTAGCGCCCTCCATCTCCAGGCTCTTGGGGGTAGTGCCGATTTTACCAGGAGAGTCTGCCGATCTCTATCAGGCAAGTCTTGATACGCTTATCGAAGAGTTAGGCGCTCGTTCAGTGCTTCAGGTCTACCTCGCTGAAAAAATCCATGAATGCCTCTGGTGGATGCGTCGCTATGAGGAGCAAAAGCGGGCGACAGTCAGTATCCGGATGGCCTCAGAGCTTAATTCTGGTGTTCCTTTGCACAGCCTCACCACGGAAGCGCAGATTCGCAACTCCCTTCTGGCCCATAAGGTTGATGCCGGCCTCGAAGAAGCCCTCAATACTCGTCGGCATACCCTTGAGTCACTCCGACAAGTAGCCATGAGAGGGGCGCACTTGGATATTCTTCAGCTCGACCATCAAATCGCCCTCCAAACCAAAATCCTCGCCGGCCTCCAGGCCTCCTACGAAGTGGCCTTCAACCGCAAAACGAATGTCGAGCGCATGCAACTGCAAAACGCATTGCTCCGTCGCAATTTACAGCCCATCGAAGTAGACGCAATAGAACTCACCCAACCATGACCAGCCCTGAACGTGATCATTTTTCTCCTCACTCCTCACTCAGCACTCAGCACTCAGCACTCAGCACTCAGCACTTTCTTCCCCCTTGCCCACTGCCCACTGCCCACTGCCCACTTCTTCATCTTCGCTCAGCACTGTTCCAACCATGACGAACGCTAAACGTACCGCCGCAAATCAGCGTAACGCGCTACGCTCATCCGGCCCCCGAACAGACGAAGGCAAACGCCGCTCCGCCATGAACGCCATGCGTCACGGCCTCACAACATCGATCGAAACCTCCCTCTGGGTACCTCACCTCCAGTCGCTCCAGGCTCTTCTCGAGTCCGACGGACTGAATCCACCGGAAGCCCGAGAGCTTGCACTATGCATCCTCAACTACGAGCGCAACGTCCAGTCCCACCGCAAGCTCCATCATGCCATCAGGCACCTCAGGCGGGCAGCAAATCAGTTAATCAGGCAGTGCAAGAGCTTGACGATCTGAGGCGGTTTAATAAAATTTACAAAACGAACCCACTCACCAAGTCCAGTTTGCAGTCCACAGTAAGCAGTAGGCACTCCAAATCCCTCA
>CAIVSG010000151.1 GCA_903908555.1 uncultured Chlorobiaceae bacterium
GATACGGTCTACCAAAGGGGCATAAAGGTTTGCAATAAAGATAAAAAGAATCTTGAAAAAAGACTGATACGTTCAAACGACCTAAGGTGGTGGGATATAAGCATCAAGCCTAAAACGGTATTTTTATAATGACTGCGTCCCTAATAGGCCAGAATCTTGGCAACGGTACGAATTTTGGCACGACAGGTGGCGATTTTAATTACTTCCCTTCGGCAGAAACACCTCCTTCTGGATCTGGTCCGTTCATGCTAAGAACCCATTACGGGACTGGCGATCAAATGTTGCTGACTTCATTTAAGTCTGCTACTTCCCCCGTCCCAGAACCAAGCACCTATGCGCTTATGGGGATTGGCGGATTGCTCTTGGCATACCGGCTCAAAAAATCAGGCAAAGGATCACCCGTCTCTGTATAACATCTTGCACCAAAGGCAATCCCGAAGTTCCATAACCCGAACTTCGGGATCCCCTCCCCTCTTTCCTCTCTTTGCTCACAACCTCTTAATTTTCCCAACTCATCACGTCTCTCCCCTGCCAACCGCCAACCTCTTTCTTTCTTAACTCAGCACTCACTTGCTCCCTTGCCAACTGCCCACCGCCAACTCTCTTTCTTAACTCAGCACTCAGCACTCAGCACTTTTCTTCCCTGCCCACTGCCAACTCCTTCTTCCTCAGCACTCAGCACTCAGCACTCAGCACTTCTTTCTCTCCCCTGCCAACTGCCAACTGCCAACTCTCTTTCTTAACTCAGCACTCAGCACTCAGCACTTTTCTTCCCTGCCCACTGCCAACTCCTTCTTCCTCAGCACTCAGCACTCAGCACTCAGCACTCAGCACTCAGCACTCAGCACTATCTTTCTCAGCACTTCATCTTTCCCCCCAAATACCTATATTGCACCATAATCTTCAAAACAATACCCTTATGGAGCATAGTCCCGGAAAAAAACCGGAATGGCTGAAAATCAAGTTAACTGCGGGCGCATCATTTGCCTCTACAAAACAGCTGCTCAACCGCTCCAGTCTGCACACTGTCTGCCGCTCAGCACTCTGCCCCAATCTGCACGAATGCTGGTCGCGAGGCACCGCAACATTCCTGCTCCTTGGCAACATCTGTACACGCACCTGCCGGTTCTGCGCAGTCGGAAAGGCTGCAAGCCCCCCGCTGCCCGATCCAATGGAGCCGGACAACATCGCCCTTGCCATCCAATCCATGCAAATAAAGCATGCCGTCCTGACAAGTGTAACCCGTGACGACCTCCACGATGGAGGCGCCGAACATTGGGTTGCAACCATTCGCGCCATTCGCGCACTCAACCCATCGGTCACCATAGAGTGCCTCATCCCGGATTTTCAGGCCAACAAAAGCGCCCTCGACCTGGTTATGGCCGAATCACCCGACGTGCTCAACCATAATATAGAGACGGTCCCATCCCTATACCCGAAAGTACGTCCGCAGGCCAGCTATCAGGCCTCCCTGCAGCTCCTGCAGCGAGCCAAACAGAAGCATGGCCTCACTACAAAGTCAGGCCTCATGGTAGGCATGGGCGAAACCGCCGAGGAGTTTACAGCTTCGCTCCACGACCTTACCCGTCATGGCTGCGATATGGTGACAATCGGTCAATACCTCCAGCCATCATCAGAACACTTGCCGGTTTCTCGTTATGTCACACCAGAGGAATTTGAACAATACAGAGTCATTGCCGAAGCTGCAGGCTTCAAACAAGTACAGTCAGCGCCGTTTGTCCGAAGCTCATACCATGCCGAGGCTTATGCCGGTAACACTGCAACACTTTCTTAACCATCTAACCACACCTGAGTAATGGAACTATCGGTACCAGTAATGATTTATGCCTATTGGGCATTTGCTTTTCTTGTAGGCTTTGTTTTTTTCAAAAAGGACATCCTCTCCTTCAACCCGGAATTCGACACCCGGAGAATCACCCTCCTCGTTGCCTCTCTCTTTATTGTTGCCCTTAATGCGTGGGTCTATTCCCATTCCACAACAGACGGTGGCCGCAAGCTTGATATCCTCACCGTTCTGGTATTCACTTTCGGCAACGGCATTGCCGAAACCTTCATGTTCTACGCTGTATTCCAACTCGGTAGACTCCTTGCCGCCAGGTTCACCCAAAACCCCTGGGCACTCTTCATCACCGGCTTTATTTTCTTCATGGTATACAGCGGGTTTATCCACGGCCTTTTCTGGATCAATATCCTGCCAACACATGTCGTACAAACCAGCCCCTACAAACCATTGTTCATGCCCGTACAGATGCTGATTGCCTGCAGCTGGGCCTTAAACTTCTTCTGGTATCGTGATATCAGAA
>CAIVSG010000152.1 GCA_903908555.1 uncultured Chlorobiaceae bacterium
ACTGATCCCAGCAAATCAAAACGCCAATCGTGGCATAGCGTGTTTTAAAGACCTTATAGCCAAGGTCTCCCGGTGTAAAATAAAATTTTTCGTAAAATCCGGGATCATCGGGAATATGCATTTTACGGTACTTGCCAAGAAGAGCGCCACCGGCATCAATAATAGCTGCAGTATTGTGATATAACCCCCTTGCCCTTGCTTCAAAAACCGAGGCAACAAGCACCACTTCCAGCTCACGCGCCAGCTCCTGCATCACTTGAATTGATGGACCGGGAACCGCTTCAGCATAGTCAAACGCGTCATAATCCTCTGTCTGACAAAAATAGAGCGTCGTAAAAAGCTCCTGCAAACAGATAATCCGCGCACCTCGAGAAGCCGCTTCCCTTATTTTTTCACAGGCTTTAAGAAGATTTTCTGCCGGATCACGCTCAGCGAAGGTTTGAACGAGCGCAATAGTAACAGTATCGGAATGCATAGGAGAAAGAGATTACTTTATAAGAAGGCCGACAGACAAAAGAATTCCGTGTATAGTCATCAGCTTTCCCGTACCGGCAAGCACATTGTTCAGTTCCTTTCCCTCACTTGCATAGAGCACCTTGATCATCCTGAACGCAAGCGGCAAGGAGAGAAAAGAGAGCAGACCCCAGGGCGAATAACCATTCAGAAAGAGAAGAGCGGGAACACCATAAGCGATGACCGTCAACGCAATATAAAGTCTCCGCGCCCACTCGGCTCCAATACGGGCAGGCAGGGTCATTTTCCCAACCTTACGGTCAGTGGCAATGTCTCGGATATTGTTGACAAGAAGAATATTGACGGAAAAAGAGCCCGGAGCCACAGCAGCAATAAGCACTGGAAATGAAAGGTTGAGTGCCTGCACATAGTAGGTGCCTGAAACAGCAACAAGCCCGAAAAAAATAAACACAAACACATCTCCAAGGCCGGAATATGCTATCGGATAAGGTCCACCGGTATAGGCCCAGGCAAAGAGAAGAGAAAGCATCCCGATAAGAAGAATCGGCCACCCGGCGGTGTAGACAAGATAGAGCCCAAGCAGAAACACAGTGCCAAGCAGAAGAGCCGATACCCGTACCATAGTCTTTTCACTTATAATACCGGCAGCTACGGTTCTGGTCGGCCCAAGCCTTTCGGCGGTATCAGCTCCCTTGCGAAAATCATAAATCTCATTAATGAAATTGGTGGCAACCTGAATGCCGAGCGCACAAATAAGGGCTACAAGAGCCGGGAGCAATCGAAACCTGCCGTCAGAAGCTGCAAGGGCAGAGCCAAGAATAACAGGTACAGCTCCGGCCGGCAATGTTTTCGGTCGGATTGCAAGCATCCATGCATGCAGTGCTGTAGGTAATGGCAACGTTGTTTCAGCTGTTTTCAGATGCATTCTTTTTTTCCTTTGCCTTTTTGAGGCTGCTGAACGTATGCCTGATCTTTTCGCCAGGTTTGATATAGGTTAAACTGTTGCGCACAGCCATTGCCGCATCACTCAACCCTGTCTGGATAATTTTAAGTTTGCCCGGATAAAAAGCTATATCGCCGGCTGCATAGAGCCCGTCAACTGAAGTTTTCATATGACTGTCGACAACAAGAGCATTGTCGGTCAATTCAAGATCCCACTCGGCAAGAGGGCCGATGTTTGACTTGAAACCGATCAAAAGAAGCAGGCGATCAGCTTCCACTCTCTGTATTTTGCCACCCTTCGCCCGGAGGTGAACCGCCGTAAGCACCCCGTCTTGGGTATCAACAGCAGTCACTTCGGTATGTAAAAACACATCAACACTACCATTTTCCTTAGCCTCAAGCACCTCTCTTGCAGTCTTGCCGTGACCCTGAAAATCATGCATGCGATGCACAAGAGTCACTTTGGCGGCAGTGTTTAACAAGCCGACTGTCCAGTCGAGAGCGGAATCACCCCCACCGACAATGACAACCCTTTTACCTGCAAAATCAACGACATTTTTGACCGCATAAAAGACAGATGTACCCTCAAGATGGTCAATATCAGTGAGCTGAGGCAACTTGCGAGGAGAAAAAGCCCCCAGGCCAGCCGCTATAAGCAAAGCCCTCGAAAGAAATACCCTTCCTGAGGAAACGGTAACCTCAAATGTTCCATCAGCAAGTTTCCGGTAGAGGGTAACCGTTTCGCCGAGAATAACTTCCGGATTGTACCGTTCCGTCTGTTTCCATAAGCTCTCAACCAAACCGGCAGCAGGAACTTCCTGAAACCCGGCAACATCATAAATATGTTTTTCAGGATAGAGCGCTGCAAGCTGTCCTCCAAGTTGAGGCATACTTTCAATAATCCGGCAGCTGATATTGTTCATCCCGCACTGGAATGCAGCAAAAATGCCGGTAGGACCGCCACCAACGATGGTGAGATCACGGATCTCTTCA
>CAIVSG010000153.1 GCA_903908555.1 uncultured Chlorobiaceae bacterium
ATCGGGATTGCCAACGAACAGCTTGAATCGGCCATAGGAGAGCTTTTTCATGCAAAAGGCCCTGATATTGTTGATGTCAATATCAGGGCATTCAGAAAAGGAAAGGAATTATCTAAAACTCAAGCGACAGAGCCAAGATCTGGAACGAGCATAACGAGTGTATGGAGCGGGAAGAGCTGCTGAAACATCAAGGCCAGCGGGTAAAAGAGATGGTGAAACGGGTCTACGACACGGTTCCCTTTTACCGCAATAAACTCCAGGCAGAGGGAATTGAACCCGGTGACATCAAAGAAATTGAAGACCTGAAAAAACTGCCTTTCACAACAAAACAAGACCTCCGCGACAACTACCCCTTCGGCCTTTTTGCCGTACCTCAGCCGGATATCGTTCGATTTCATGCTTCAAGCGGCACTACTGGCAAACCTACAGTAGTCGGGTACACGCATAACGATATTCAAATGTGGAGCGAAGTTGTTGCCCGTTCGCTCACCATGGCGGGAGTGACAAAAGCTGACATCATTCAGGTCGCTTATGGTTACGGGCTCTTTACCGGCGGCCTTGGCCTGCACTATGGGGCGGAAAAAGTAGGGGCCTCAGTCGTTCCAATTTCAGGCGGCAATACAAAAAAACAGCTGCAGCTCATTGAAGATTTTGGTTCTACAGTGCTCGCCTGCACGCCATCCTATGCAGCTTTTATCGGTGAATCCCTCGTTGAGGAAAAAATTGACCCCAGAAAGATAAAACTCAAATCCGGAGTGTTCGGTGCCGAACCATGGACACAGGAAATGCGCGCGCAAATTGAGCAGGTGCTTGGAATCAAAGCTTACGACATTTACGGCCTCACTGAAATTATCGGCCCCGGCGTCTCGATGGAGTGCCAGTTTCAGCGTGGAATGCATATTTTTGAAGACCATTTTATAGCCGAAATCATCAACCCCGACAGTGGTGAAGTGCTGCCTTACGGCGAACTTGGAGAGCTGGTATTCACTCCGGCCACAAAAGAGGCTATGCCGCTTATCCGCTACAGGACGCGCGACCTCACCCGCCTTCATGCTGATAAATGCGAGTGCGGCCGGACGCTTGTGCGCATGGAAAAATGCGTGGGCCGTACGGACGATATGCTCATTATCAGGGGGGTCAATGTCTTCCCTTCACAGGTGGAATCGGTACTGCTTGAAATGAGTGAAACAAAACCTCACTACCTGATTGTGGTCGATCGTGAAAACAACCTCGACACCATGGAAATCCAGGTGGAAATTGAAGAGGAGTTCTTTTCCGATGAGGTAAAAGAGCTTGAAGGACTGCGCCATCGAATCAAGGCGAATATATCCAGTACCCTCGGTATCAGCGCAAGTATCAGGCTGGTTGAACCAGGCACTATCGAGCGAAGCATGGGCAAGGCAAAACGGGTAATCGATAAACGTAACTTACAATAATACAGGAGGCGTCATGATTATCAAGCAATTATCGGTGTTTCTCGAAAACAAGACAGGTCGGCTGACTGAACTGACCGGAATTCTTGCTGACAACGACATCAACATCTCGGCGTTCAGTATTGCCGATACGGCTGATTACGGTATTCTGCGCATGATTGTGGGGAGA
>CAIVSG010000154.1 GCA_903908555.1 uncultured Chlorobiaceae bacterium
TGAATTCTTTTGGGAGGATTTCGGCAGCGCTATAGCCATGGTTGTGCATATATCGTACTTTATCCTGTTTTTTATGGGTCTGGATGAAACGATTCTTATCAGAACGGCCCTGCTGGCCTATCTCAGTTATCTTATTAATGCTGCGCAATTCGTGATTCGGCTGCTTCTTGAAAAGCACAATGAAAAAAAACTGAAGAGAGAGTCAGTCTGACACAACTCCGATAAATAAACGTTATGAAAGCAAAAGCTATTGTCTTCAGAGGCGTAAGGCAGATTGAGCTGAGTGAAGTTTCTCTGAAAGCCCTCTCTTCCACTGACGTACTTGTTGAAACCTACTGGTCGTCGATCAGCACCGGAACTGAAAAAATGGCTTATAACGGCCTTATCCCTTCATGGCCGTTTATCTTTCCCTTTATTCCAGGGTATGAAACTGTTGGAAAGATCATTGAGGTGGGTGATCATGTCAATCAGAGCCTGATTGGAAAGTTTGCCTATGTTGCAGGCTCCTTTGGGTATGAGGGAGTTAATGCCGCTTTCGGCGGGGCTTCGGAATATATAGCCTGTCCGGTGGAGAGCATCACCCTGCTTGACAATCTTGAGAACCCTGAATGCGGCATTGCCCTGCCTCTGGGAGCGACAGCTCTCCATATTGTTGACCTTGCACAGGTTAAAAACAAGAAGGTGCTTGTGCTCGGTCAGGGTGCGGTCGGCATTCTCGCCGTGGAACTGGCAAAGCTTATGGGGGCAAAACTAGTAGCTGCGACTGATACACAGAAAAACAGACTTAACTATTCCACGGCCGACCTCAAGGTGAACGCTGAAACGGACGATGTTTCAGCTGCGCTTGCCGGTCATGAGTTTGACGTTTTGATAGACAGCACGGGAATCATGAGTGCTATTGATACGGGGCTCAGGTTTTTGAAGTTTCACGGGGTAGTTCTTTTGGGAGGCTATTACCAGAGAATAAACATCGATTACTCTCAGGCGTTTCAGAAGGAACTCTCGTTCATTGCGGCCAAACAGTGGGCAAAAGGTGACTTGGAGCGTGTAAGAGAACTTATTGCTCAACATAAACTGAAGGCTGAACGGATTTTTACCCATCGTCATACCATTGAGGATGATATCTCTGAGGCCTACCTGCAGGCTTTCAACGATCCTGAGTGCCTGAAAATGATTCTGGTGTGGAAAACCCCGGAATAACCCAGCATGAAACCAGCAAGCTAATCGTCGGATAATTTTAAGCAGTGACTGAATGTCAGCAAGAACAATAGCTATTTATGGCAAGGGTGGAATAGGCAAGAGTTTTACGACAACCAACCTCAGCGCCACATTCGCCTTGATGAACAAACGGGTGCTGCAACTCGGCTGCGATCCTAAACACGACTCGACTACCTCTCTCTTTGGCGGTATACCTCTTCCGACTGTAACTGACGTCTTTGCTGAAAAGAATGCCGTGAATGGGCAGGTCTCAGTGAGCGATATTGTATTTCGGAGAGATATTGCGGATTTCCCGCAGCCGATTTACGGTGTTGAGCTTGGCGGGCCTCAGGTTGGCCGTGGATGTGGCGGCAGAGGGATTATATCGGGATTTGAGATCCTTGAAAAACTGGGGATTTTCAAATGGGATATTGATATCATTTTGATGGACTTTCTCGGGGATGTTGTCTGTGGAGGATTTGCAACCCCGCTGGCCAGATCGCTCTCGGAAGAGGTCATTCTTGTTACCAACAATGACAGGCAATCCATCTTTACGGCTAACAATATCTGCCAGGCAAACAACTATTTCAGAACTATCGGGGGGCAGTCGCGCCTCCTCGGACTGATCATCAACCGCGATGACGGAAGCGGTGTTGCAGAACGATATGCCGAAGCGGCAGGCATAACAGTGCTCATGAAAGTACCCTATAACGCTGACGCCCGTGATAAGGATGACAGTTTCGACTTTGCTGTACGACTGCCTGAAATCCGTGATAAATTTCAGATGCTTGCCGGTGAAATTCTGGATAACAAAATCACCCCTTGCGAAGCTGTCGGCCTTGATTTTATGGGTTTTGTCCGCCTTTTCGGCGAGGTCAGTGATGATAGCCCGGTAGCGGCTAGTGCTGAGGAGCTTTTCGGGAAAAAAGGGAGTTCGTCGGGTTCAGGGAAGAGTGCAGAAAAAACAGCCATTGAAAGTGATACTCTGAAGATGACCAGGTGTATTAGTAAGCTTGCTGCTGAGGAACAAGAGGTATACCGAATGGCAGAGCAGGAAAAGAGAAGCTTCAGCGAAATTGCTGAATTGACACACCGGGAGGAATCAGATGTCCGGGAACTGTTTTCCAGTGCCCGGAGTCAACTGACAAGACTTTTTTTCGAGAATTAAGCGTTCGCCTTCTTGGTGGCCTTCTGGCGGAGGTTCACGTCAAGTATCTTCTTCCGTAGTCGGATACTCTGAGGTGTTACCTCAAGAAGCTCATCATCATTGATAAACTCAAGCGCCTGCTCGAGAGAAAGAATTTTTGGAGGTGTCAGGCGAAGCGACTCATCGGTTCCTGAAGAGCGCATGTTGCTGAGCTTTTTGGTTTTGCAGATATTGATGGTAATGTCGAGTCCTCTTGTCGACTCACCGACAATCATACCTGCATAGACCTTTGTGTTTGGTGAAACAAAGAATGTTCCACGATCTTCAAGGGCGCTCAGTGAATATGCAACACAGACGCCTGTTTCAGCAACAACAAGTGCACCGCTCTCTCTCGAAGGCAGTTTACCCTTGAACGGCTGGTATTCAAAGAAGACGTGCGACATCATTCCTTCGCCTTTGGTATCGGTGGTAAACTCCAGGTTGTAACCGATCAGACCTCTTGTCGGAATTTCAAATTCAACTCTGACCATGCCGCCGCGAAGGGTACCCATGTGTGTCATTTCGGCCTTTCTACGACCCATTTTTTCGATAATGACACCGGTATACTCTTCAGGAATATCAATGGTGACGTGCTCAATCGGCTCAAGCAGGGTACCGTCCTCACCATGGTGCATGATAACCTCTGGCCTTGCAATGGCAACTTCAAAACCTTCGCGCCTCATGGTTTCAATCAGCACTGAAAGGTGAAGTTCTCCGCGTCCTGAAACACGGAATGTATCGGCACTGTCAGTTTCCTCAACGTTGAGGGCGACATTGGTCATTTTCTCTTTCATCAGCCTTTCACGAATCTTGCGGCTGGTGACCTCCTTGCCTTCAAGCCCTGCAAAGGGAGAGTCGTTGACGGAAAAGAGCATGGAAAGCGTCGGCTTGCTGATGTCGAAAGAAGCAAGCGAGACTGGATCGTCAACGGAGGCAAGGGTCATGCCGACAGTGGCATCAGGGATACCTGCAATGGCAATAATGTCACCTGAGGTTGCCTCTTTCGATTCGATTTTCTGAAGCTTGTCGAAGAGGAATACTTTTGTTACCGATCCCTTGCCAATGACACCGTCAGGACCGACGACTGCAAGCTGACTGCCTGGGCTGACCTTGCCGCGCTGGATACGACCAATGGCTATTTTGCCGATGTAATCACTATAGTCAAGCGTTGTTACCAGCATCTGGAAGCCACCTTCGTCGTGGGCAACCGGTGGGGGGATCTCCTTGACAATCATGTCGAGCAGAAGGCTCATATCGCCATCTTCATCGTCCATGCTGTATTTTGCAACACCATTTTTCGCGGAGGTAAAGATATAAGGGAAATCAAGCTGATGCTCTTCGGCACCAAGTGCAATGAAGAGATCAAGAACCTGATCGTGCACCTTGACCGGATCGGACTGAGGGCGATCTATCTTGTTAATGACCACAATAGGCTTCAAGTGGAGTTCAAGGGCTTTGCGCAGTACAAACTTGGTCTGCGGCATAGGGCCTTCAAAGGCGTCAACAAGAAGCAGAACACCATCAACCATTTGGAGAATACGCTCTACCTCGCCACCAAAGTCGGCATGACCCGGTGTGTCGACAATGTTGATTTTATGGTCTTTATAGACGACAGCTGCGTTCTTTGAAAATATGGTAATGCCACGCTCTTTTTCCTGAGGGTTTGAATCAAGCACCCTGACGTTTACCTGCTGGTTCTCTCTGAAAGCACCTGTCTTCTGAAAAATAGAATCCACAAGTGTCGTTTTTCCATGATCAACGTGCGCGATAATGGCTATATTTCTAATATTCTTGGTCGATCTCATCTTTTTTCCTTGTAAATAAAGTATATTTGCATCA
>CAIVSG010000155.1 GCA_903908555.1 uncultured Chlorobiaceae bacterium
GCACATGCAGGATTTCATTTTTCTGTTCAGAGCCGATCCTATTTTCCCTCAATAGATGATGATGAGTTGGAAGCCATACTTATCAGGGCTCAGGAAATGGCTCACTATGTTGAACTTGGCGCCTTTGATGTAGGACTGACCGGCAAAGACTGGATCATCGAAACTGATGCCGATGTAGTTGAGGTTGCCGATCTTGTCTATTCAAAAGCTTCCATGAGGCCGGTTCGCTGGGTACTTTGCGTTCCCGAAAACTCTCCTGTTCAGTCGGTAAAAGACCTTGAAGGCAAGCATATTGCTACTGAAGTTGTCAATATTACCAAGAAATACCTTGCAAAAAACGGAGTCAATGCTTTAGTTGAGTTCAGCTGGGGAGCCACAGAAGTCAAACCGCCTGACCTTGCTGACGCTATTGTCGAAGTGACAGAAACAGGCTCTTCGCTCCGGGCGAACAAGTTGAGAATTGTTGATACTATTCTCGAGTCTAACACAAAATTGATTGCCAATAAAAATTCATGGAATGATCCATGGAAGCGCGAGAAGATAGAAAATATGGCAATGCTGCTTCAAGGCGCTATTAATGCTCAGGGAAAGGTTGGACTGAAAATGAATGCACCAAAATCTTCGCTGGACAAGATTATTGCAATTATTCCAGCATTGCGTCAGCCCACAATATCGCATCTTTCTGAAGAAGGGTGGGTGGCACTTGAAGTTATCGTTACAGAAAAAATAGTTCGTCATCTTATTCCGGAATTGAAAAGAGCCGGTGCAGAGGGAATCTTTGAGTATGATATCAACAAACTGATCGACTGAACAGGGTTTTATCGCTTTACTAATGAACTTGCAGGCTGCCCGAAAGGGTGGCCTTTTTTATCGCGCCTATGCTTTTTTTCTATCAGATAGCCGTTCTGTTCTCGCTATTAATTTTTTTAGGCCTTCTGCTCAGAAACCTGGTGGATTTTCCCTGTATGCCCGAAAATCCTCCCCATACAGGGCCATTGGTATCGGTTATGGTGCCTGCCCGCAATGAAGCACTGAACATAGAACGCTGTATATCCTCACTCTTGAGGCAGGACTACTGCTCATTTGAGATTATTGTGCTTGATGACGGTTCAACCGATGCTACCCCGGAGCTTTTGGATCGTCTCCGGAAAGAGTCGGGCGATCGAGTGCATATTTTGCATGGTGAACCGCTTCCTGCTGGATGGCATGGTAAGGCCTGGGCCTGTTTTCAGCTCAGTCAACAGGCCAAGGGTGAACTGTTGCTTTTTACTGACGCTGATACCATGCATGAACCTGATGCCCTGCGTCGTTCAGTTGGCGCCATGCAGGAATCAAATGCAGATATGCTTTCCATTATGCCCTATCAGGAGCTCGGATCGTTCTGGGAAAAACTTGTAGTGCCGCTCATCCATGTTATTCTCATGTGTTATCTGCCCCTTCGCCTTGTCCGTACAAGCCCGAGACCGTCGTTTAGCTTTGCCAATGGACAGTTTATTTGTTTTCGCCGCGGTGTGTATGAGCGTATTGATGGTCATGCTGCTGTCAGAGATGCCATTGTCGAAGATGTCTGGCTCTGCAGAGCCGTTAAAAATTTCGGAGGCCGTGTTGTAGCTTTTAACGGTTCCGATGTAGTCACTTGCCGGATGTATCGTAATTTTAAGGAGATCTGGGAAGGCTTTTCAAAAAATCTTTTCCCGGCGATAGGGTACAGTACTCCAGGGTTGCTTATTCTTGTTGTTATGATTGCCGCCGTCTATGTTCTGCCCTATCTGTTTTTGTTCCGCTCACTGCAGGTTGGAGAATCTGGCATTGTATTGTTCTGGCTTCCTCTTTCACAGATTATCATAGCCCTTCTCTGCCGTCTCATTATTGCAAAGCTCTTTCGCCAGTCACTTTTTATGGCCTTTTTTCATGTTTTTTCCCAGATAGTACTGATTGCCATAGCCCTTAATTCTTTTATTAAGATCAAATTTGGCAGGGGTACTCTCTGGAAAGGGCGACATTATAATTTTTCCTGATAGAGGTGATAATTTTTTTTAAATTGCACGATTAAAATCAGCGCCATCAACCAGGGCGAACTCTATCGTGTAAAAGAGTATCAATTCAAACGAGACTATTCTTATGGGTTTCTTATCGAAAATATTCGGGAAAAAGGAAGTGGAATTGAAGCTTCCCAAAGTTATTGAGGATGTTAACCTGATAAAAACGATGGAAGGCCATCTTGACAGGGTACTGGGAGTAAAATTCAGCACCGATGGAAAGAAACTTGTCAGTGGTAGTTTTGATGAACAGGTTATGCTATGGGATGTGGAGTCCGGCAAACCTCTGCTTACCATGAAAGGGCACGAAACCTGGGTTGAGTGTATCGATTACAGTCGCGATGGCAAAAGGCTTGCCAGCGGAAGTACCGATAGCACCGTCAGAATTTGGGATGCATCGACTGGAGAGTGTCTGCACGTCTGCAAAGGTCATGATACTGCAGTGCGCATGGTGGCTTTCAGCCCTGACAGCAAAATTATTGCAAGCTGTTCACGTGATACAACAATCAGGCTCTGGGATGTCGAAACCGGCCGTGAGCTATCCCGGCTTCTCGGTCACAAATCATATATCGAATGTCTGGCATACAGTCACGACGGTAAAAATATTGCCAGTTGTGGAGAAGAACCAGTCATTAAAATCTGGGATATAGAGAGCGGTAAAAATATTGCCAACTTCATTACAAATGACAGGCTTTCACATGCGTTAGCCTATAGTCCGGATGATAAGCTCATCGCTTTCTGCGGACGAGATGCAAAGGTCAAGATTCTCAATGCAGCAAGCGGCGAAATAGTAACAGTGTTTGAAGGCCATGAAGATGCCGTGCGTAGCGTTTGTTTCAGTCCGGATGGCACAAAGATAGCAAGTGCTGCCAACGATGAATCCGTCAGACTTTGGGATGTGCAGAGTGGTAAACAGTTGCACTCTTATCGTGGTCATGTGCTTGAAGTGCAATCAGTTGATATCTCACCTGACGGTAAAATAATTGCCAGCGGAAGCGATGATCGCAAGATTAAGCTCTGGGCAATAAGGTAGTGTAAGAGGCTATTATAAGGTTTGCACCACCTTGGAGCTCTAAAAAAGGGCCCACTGCTTTTTTTGTCAAAAATAAAAAAGTAGCGTAAACTGCTCAACTTCCTTTTTGAATTAGCTTAAAGTGAGTAAATTCATTTTACGAAAAATAAATTCGTTTTTGAGCGCCTCATGTCGGGGTTCGTTCATTGTAACGCCAAATTTAAATGGCAAAAATAAAAAGAGGTAGATATGGGTAC
>CAIVSG010000156.1 GCA_903908555.1 uncultured Chlorobiaceae bacterium
CATAATCCTTTCTGAGCTGCTTCTGGATAATATCCTTGAGTAAATCGGCAATATCCATTTTGACAGCTGCACTCTCCGTGCGTTTATCCAGAAAGATCTTGGACTGCTCGATTTCACCAAAAGCACTGGCAATCTGCACCCTCCTGTCCTGTCCCTCATCTTTTATCTTCTTTTTGGCCATCTCTTTCTTAATTGTGCATGTTTTAAAAGAAAATTTACACTAACCACTCTTTTCACCCTACCCCTCTATATCTCCGCATCAGGAACCGCACGGACAACCTGATCGAGGTAAAGTTTAATCTCTTCAACCTTCGGCTGATGCCCCTTCTTTATACTTTTTTTCGGTAGCATCACAATCCAACGCCGTTCATCATCTGAAAGCAAGAC
Organism: uncultured Chlorobiaceae bacterium; assembly: GCA_903908555.1. GTDB lineage: Bacteria > Bacteroidota > Chlorobiia > Chlorobiales > Chlorobiaceae > Chlorobium. The sequence continues at coordinate 388 of CAIVSG010000156.1, forward strand.
TTCCTTAAGATGACCTTCCAGTTCAACCTCCTCACCACCTTCATCTCTATAGGTAACCCTCATAAATTTTCCGATATGCCGTACATACTGCCTCGGCAGTACAATCGCCTCCCCAAGACCCGGAGAAGAGACAACAAGATCAAAATTTTCACCTACCAGCTCCAGAAGCTCATCATCACCCTCAAATCGCTCCCTCAGCCTCCGGCTAAGATACGCACACTGATGAATCCGAATACCATCATCAGCATCCACGAGAACCTCAATTTTCCGGTGCCGCTCACTACCTTTAACCGTAACATCAATAAAATAAGTGCCTTCGCCCCTCGTACCAACCGACTCCGCAATAATCTGTAGAACACAATTTCTGATACGTTCTTGCATGAAAACCCCACACCAACATTTTTATTGAAAACAAAAAAGTGGGGAAACCCCACTCTCAGATAAAGATAATGCCAAGCCCCTTCCTCTCAAGTCGAACAATGTACAAAAAAACCCTGTCAACAGCAAAAAAACCTTATTGCGGCCTTTTCTCCTCATTATCATTCAGATGGCTCTCAATCACCTCATAATCCGACTCCTCAATCCGCTTCCCCGCCGATCTCGAACCCGGACCATTTTCAGATCGCCTTGAACCCTCCCTCCCCATAAAAAACCGCACACCAACCCCCAAAACCCGCAAAACCATCCGAGCCACCAGAAAGAAAACAACCACAAACAGAATAAATTTCACCATAGCCATCGTACGTTATCACCAGATAAACAGTTGGCAGTCGGCAAGTAAAACTCCAACTAGGGGACGTTATTCTTATCATACAGTTACCCAACAAAACCTCCCGCACTAATCACTTTCCTTCTCCGCCAACCCCCGAATACTCAGCACTGAGCACTCAGCACTTTTTTTTCCCCTTTTCCCTGCCGACTGCCCACTGCCAACTCTCTTCTCTTCCTCCTCAGCACTCAGCACTCAGCACTCAGCACTCAGCACTCAGCACTCAGCACTTTCTTTCTCAGCACTCAGCACTGAAGTTAGTAACTTAATTAATCTTCCCTCATTCACCCTGTACTTGAACGCAGGCACGCCATCAACAAAAATAACCGGGATTTTAAGACCAAACCGAGCCATCAGTTCCGGGTTACCGGAAATGTCGATCTTTTCAAGATCGAACGGCACAATAGCATCAACCTTATGCAACACTTCCATAGCCTCATCACAGAGGCAGCACTCCGCTTTACCATACAGCGTCACCGTATGCCGTTTGACTGCCATTATTGCATCAACTCCTTCGCCGTCGGTTCACGCAATATTTCAATCACCGCATCCTGAGAGAGTGTCGTCTGTTCAGAGGTAACAAGATTTTTCAAAGCATAGAGGCCTGTCTCAACTTCAGTCGCGCCTATAAAAAGAGCATAAGAGGCCCGAATCCTGTTAGCCTCCCTCATCTGCGCCTTCATACTCCGGGCCGCAAGATCTATTTCCGTTTTAATTCCAGCCTTACGCAACCGGTTTGCAATCTGCAAACCATGATCTCCAAGCTCCTGATTCTGCACAATCACATACACAAGAGGACCGCGAGAATCAAGAGCCGCAAAAAGCCCCTGTTTTTCCATTGTGATCAAAAGCCTCTCCATACCGACAGCAAACCCCGAAGCCGGTACATCCGAAGAGCTGCCGAACTCCCTGGCCAGACCATCATACCGGCCGCCGCCGCCAATTGCATCCTGAGCGCCAAGCTCGGAACTGGTCACCTCAAAAGCAGTGTTACAGTAATAGTCAAGCCCCCGAACAAGTCTGTGGTCGATTTCATACCCGATACCGCGCTCTCGAAGGTAAAAAAGTACCTTTTCAAAATCCTCAACAGAGGAAGCCGTTAAGTAATCGTACAATCTCGGAGCCCCTGCGACCAGTTCCTGCATATCAGGATTTTTTGAATCAAGAATCCTGAGAGGATTCTTTTCAAGCCGCTCTTTCGATGCCTCATCCAGCACTGCGTGAAAAGGCTCAAAATAACCCTGCAACGCCTCCCTGTACCGCAACCGCTCTTCCGAACCACCAAGAGTATTAACCCGCAGTTTCAAACCACGAACACCAAGCGACTCAAAAACCTGCATCATCAGCGTCATAACCTCAGCCACAGCCGCGGGTGTTGAAACACCAATCAGCTCAGCCCCGAACTGCGAAAACTGCCGCTGCCTGCCTGCCTGAGGCCTCTCCTTTCGAAACAGCTCACTGATATAATAAAGCTTGTGCACAGGAGCCGTCGACAGCAGATTTTTCTGAAGCACCGCCCGCATCACACCCGCAGTCATCTCAGGACGCAAGGTCAGGGAACGCCCTCTGGGATCAGGCAAAAACGTAAACATCTCCTTACCCACAATATCCGTCGTCGCCCCGATGCCCCTCTGAAACAGCTCGGTATACTCAAAAACCGGCGTACGTATCTCACTGAACCCGAACATGGATGCAAGCGAGTGCACAACTCCTTCAACATACTTCCACCTGGCACCCTCTTCCGGGAAAATATCCCTCGTACCCTTAACAGCCTGATACTGCGACATACAATAAAAATCCTCTACGTAATAAAGTTATATCTGGGGAAAATCCTTTTCCCCTTCCCTGAAAAGCTCAATGACATCAGCCGGTAAGGTTGAAAGCAGAAGACTCTGACGAAAATCATCCCGACCTGCCAGCCTGGTAATACGGCCGAGAAGCTTCAAATGTTCCGCAAGCATATCTTCCGGAGTGGCCAGCAGAAAAACAAGACGAACAGGCTCCTCGTCAATAGAATCAAAATCCATAGCATTGCCGAGCGTTGCAAAAGCAAGAACCGGATGAGAAACCCCTGCGGTTTTGGCATGAGGCAAAGCTATACTCTTGCCGATCCCCGTCGACATCTCCTGCTCACGATGAAGCACATCCTCCCGAAGCTTCCCGATATCCGTCACCCCTTCATGATCCTCAACAAGAGAAAGCATTTTTTCAATAACCTGACTCTTACTCTTCAAGTCAAGATTCAACGCAACATATCTCTCCGAAAGAAGCCCCTGAATATTCATTATTTCATAAAAATAATTAACCCGACAACACCCCAAGGCCCACTGCCAAATCTCCTCCCCTTCCCCCCTGCCAACTGCCAACTCTCTTCCTCTTCTCCCTCAGCACTCAGCACTCAGAACTCAGAACTCAGCACTTTCTTTCTCAGCACTCAGCACTTTCTTTCACCCTTTCGCAATAAGATAAATAAACGGCGAAACAAACATAATAGTATCAAACCGGTCTAGCACCCCGCCATGCCCGGGAATCAACGCGGAAGAATCCTTAACCCCCGCATCTCTCTTAAACATCGACTCTATCAAATCACCCGCCGGACTCGCCAGTCCAATCAGCACCCCTATCAACAATGCGGTCATTACTGATAGCTGTGGAACAAAGAATCCATAGGTCATCGCAGCAGCAACACTTCCCGCCAGCCCTGACAAAAAGCCCTCCCATGTTTTATGGGGACTCAAGCGCTCAAACAATTTCCGGTGGATAAACCTGCCACCAAGTGCACTCCCTCCGAAATACGCAAAAATATCAGCCGCCCAGACACAAAAAAACATCAGAAACACAAGCATTTCCCCTTTTTCATCTCCAAATCCAAGGCGAAGACGCAACAGGGAACCAAACGAAAGATTCACATAGAGCAACCCGGGAAACATAGCGCCAAGATTCAGCAACGGAGAGCCATCCTTCAAAAACAGCTCCATCACAAGCAAAGCAAGCACTAGCGCAAGCAAAAGTTCCCAAAACTCAGCAAACTGCTGATAAAAGTTCACCTGAAAAAGCAGCGTTATCCCCAGCACAATCCATAGTGCCGGAGGATGAGCCTTATGCCGCGCAAGACGATGAAACTCAAAAACAGCCACCAGAGCCAGCAAGGAAAAAAAACAAAAGAACCAAACCCCTCCGACCTTGACCAAAGAGAGCAGAAAGGGAATCCCAACAAGAGCCACAACGACCCTCTGCAATAAATTAACGCTCAACAGCTTACCCATACATCTATTGTTAAGGCTTTCTGAGCTCAATTGTCCCCTTCAGGAGAAAAGTCACGAGAAAACCGCCGGATTACCATCAAAAGCAACACCACACTCACCACCACAATCATCCACCACCACACTGCACCAAGCAGAAATTCCGGCTTCAACTCCCGAACTCGGCCCCCCTGCTCCGTTACCAAAAGAAGCAGAAGAGCCGCAAAATTATTCACAAAATGCACACAAAACGGCACCGCCAGATTCCCCGTTTTACTGTAAATATAGCCAATATACCACCCCAGCAAAGCCAGCGGAACAAGATTTGCCGCACTCAGATGAAAAAAAGCAAACACGCACCCGGTCAACAGCACCGCCCCGCCGGGCCCCATCGACCTACTGTAATTCTGCTGAATATACCCCCTGAACAGCAGCTCTTCACACACTGCAGGAACAACAGCAAGAACAAACGTAACCATCAAAAACTCCGGCACCGTACTCGCAAGAGCAAGCTCACCGATAAACGACTCCATCATCTCACGCTGACGGACAACTTCCGACCCCGCAGCACCAAGAGCCCGCCAGAGATACAAATCCTGAAGAGACGTTATGGTATAAAGAAGCGGCTGAAGCAAAAAAATCCCCACAACCGCCAAAGCAGCAGCCCCGATGTTAAAATCCCTGCGTATCCCTAAAAAAGCCAGGCTCTCCACTGAAAACGGATTTTTCCTCCCCGTATGCCATCCCGCAAGAAGCAGAACAGGCAGCCCCAGCACAACAATCTGCCCGACCGCCTGAATCAAACGAATGGAAGGAAGCATGCTCCGCTCAATATGCAGGAGGGAAGCCCCCGCCTCTCCACCGCCGTTAATGAGCGCAAAAAGTACCGCACCGGCAAGCGGGTAGAGCACCATAACGCCTATTAAAAAAAACGTATTGGCCAAAAAGGAGAGCCGCCTCGCAGCAAAAAGATCAGGAGAAAAAAAAGCCTGCATTGATTATATATCCGTTACAAAGAATATGGCGGAATGTGATACTTTATCATTTTAAACCCAGATAAATCAGGCTCCTGTCAATGAATATCCTGATATTTGATGCAACCCCACACTGGTCCGGCGGAGCAAACAGAATCTTTTTATACAGCAAAGAACTTAGAAAACGCGGCCATACCCTCACCGTCTGCTGCCTGCCGGGAAGCGGCCTTTCGAGCCGTCTCCCAAAAGAAAACATTCCCGCCATCACTATTAATCCAAAATCCGATCTCAACCTCCTTATCATCCCGAAGCTTATACAGCTTATAATAAAAAACAACATTGACGTTATAGACATCTGCTCACCAAAATTCTACTGGGTAGCCTCGCTGGCCGGCAGAATAACAAAAAAAACCGTTATGCTCACCCGTAACGTTCCTTACCGGAAAAAAGGAATAAAAAAACTTGTCAATACAATCCTCTACGCCAAACTTGTCGACAGGATAATCGCCGTTTCAGATAAAATCAAACGAGAACTCATCGAAGATTTTAATATCCCTGCCAAAAAAATAACGGTAATATATGACGGTATAGATCTCCTCCGGTTCCCCGTACCATCAACCGGCAATGCACCCGTTATCGACGAACCATATCGAGTCGCCGTTATAAGCCGTCTCGACGAAAACAAAGGCCTGGAATGCTTTATCAATGCAATCCCGAAAATAATACAACAAATCAGCCCGATCCTTTTTACAATCGCAGGAACCGGTAGCATAGAAAAACACCTCAAAGAGCTCACAAAAAAACTCAACCTCTCCGACAAAGTAATCTTTACAGGCTTCCGGGAAGACATACCCGCAATACTCTCCGAAGTAGATATAACCATAATGCCCTCACCCGAAGAAGGCATGTCCATGAGCGCACTCGAATCCATGGCATCAGCAAAACCCGTAGTCGCAACATCCGGCAGCGGACTTGCCGATATCATCGTCAGCAACAAATCAGGCATTATTGTCAAACCCGACAACAGCACCGACCTCGCCGAAGGTGTTGTGAGATTATTACAATCTGATTATAAACAAGCCGGAAGAGAAGCTAGAAAAATTGTCGAAGAAAAGTTTGAACTCCAAAAAGTAGTTACCCAATACGAGTTATTAGTAAAAACCATCACAACGTAATTCTCTTTCGACACAAAGGCATGAAACCGAATAAAAAAGATCACACAGCATTCCGTGAGCGACTGGCAAAAACCCTCCAGCTCTTCGCAAAACGCCGTCAATCAACGCTGCCCATTGAAAAAAATCCCGAAAGTATCGTCATTCTCGCCCGAGAGTGCTACGGCGACTGCATTATGCTCACCCCCCTCATCGGCACCCTCCGCAGAGAGTACCCCGAACTCTCCATATACATCATCGCCTTCAGCCGCATCATCTTCAACTTTTTCAGTGCCGACAAAAACGTCACCGCAGTCTACCATGCCAAAAGAGACATAAAGCGCTACGTCAAAGAGATCCTGACCAAAAAATTCGATATCCTCTTCAACCCCAAAGACCACCCATCCACCCATTTTCTTATCCAGTCACAGCTCATCAACGCACGCCACAAAGTAGGACACTTCAACCCATACCACGAAGGCCTCTTCGACCACCTCATCACCATGAGGCCGGACACACACGAATCCGAAAAAAACCTCTCCTTTCTCCAGGTTATCAACCAGGCCGCCCTCAACAACCCCTGCAAACCTTACCTGCCCCCAATGCCGGTATCCCCCGAAACCGCTGCATTCATCGAAACCATTCCCCCAGGCAGCCTCGTCGCCATCAACATCAGTGCCGGCCACGCAGGCGGACGCCGCACCACCGGGCAATGGTCCCAACTTATCCACGACTTCCCAAACGAAACATTCATCATCCTCTCAGCCCCGGCCGAACTCGCAGAAAAACGCCAGATAGAACAACCAAACCCCAACGTGCTCCCATCCCCATCAACACGCAACATCTACGAAGTAGGCGAAATCGTCAAAAAGCTCAAACTCCTCGTCACCCCCGATACCTCCCTCGTCCACATAGCAGCATGCTACAACACCCCGATCCTCGCCCTCTACCGCAAACGCCTCGCCGACCGAACCCAATTCGCCCCCCTCAGCACCCTCCAACAAATAATAATCTCCCCAACCCCCGACGTCATCGACATCGACCCCGCCCAGGTCACCACCGCCCTCCGCCCGCTACTAAAAGTGCTGAGTGCTGAGTGCTGAGAAGAAAGTTGGCAGTGGGCAGTGGGCAGTTGGCACGCCGGTCACCGCAATTAGGGGACGTTATTCTTATCGTACACTTCCCAAACAAACACCACTCCAAACAATCTTCCAATTGCCTACTGCCTACTGCCAACTTTCTTTCTCACCGCTGCCAACTATCTTCACTTTCTTCCTTCTCAGCACTCAGTACTTTCTTTCTCAGCACTCTTTCTTCCCGGCCAACTTATTATTTGTATTTATACGTTATATTGGAAGTCACGATAAACAAAACACGATCAGGGAGTATATGAAGTTCAAGGTATTATTGAGAATGCTGCGGTACATGGCCCCATCAAGAGGCAACATCATGCTTGTTGTCGTTGTAAGCGTAATGACCTCGATCCTTAGCGTTGTATCCATCTACTCCATACTCCCTCTCCTGAACGCAGTTTTTTCTTCAGCCCCTGCAGTAACTCAAACCACTGCGGCACAACCGCTTCAGCTTTTAAAACCCACTACCAGCGCAGAAAAGGTAAAAAACTGGGCATTGCTTGAATTTCAGCAGATGTTCGCAGCACCGACAAAACAATTGGCACTACTCAAAATCTGCTTCTTTCTGATATGCGCATTTGCCCTCAAAAATGCTTTCATCTACCTCAACGGCCAGATTATTTTTCGGATACAGACCAAAACAACAAAAAAGCTGAGGGACGAAGTTTTTCACAGCATCATCGAAATGCATCTCGATTATTTCAACAAAAACCGGGTCGGCAACCTGATGAACTACGTCTATAATGACGTAGAAAACGTCAACAACAGCATCAGCTCAACTTTTGTCAATTTTCTGCAGAACCCTTTTTCCATCTTTGTTTATATGGGGGTACTGCTCGCACTGAGCTGGAAGCTGACTGCTTTTGCTGCAGTCACCTCCCTGTCGATTTTTTATGTCATCAACTTTATGGGCCGGAATATCAAAGGCCTTGCAGAGAGCTTCCAGACAAAAATGGGCGACATGAACTCCGTTCTGCAGGAAAAATTCAACGGCATCAAAGTTATCAAGTCAACCGCCTTTGAAGGCATTGAACTCGCAAAGTTCCAGTCATTCACCCACGATTTCAGGCAGTTGAGCATAAAAATGTCAAGGATTCGCAATATTCTCAGCCCCTTGAACGAAACACTCCTGATTGCGGCTATTGCCATGGTACTCTGGTTCGGAGGCCTCCAGGTATTCGATGGTGTCATGACCGCCAATGAATTGCTCGTCTTTGCCTTTACCCTTTACTCCACCATGGGTCCATTCAAAATGCTGGGCGATGGGAATCTTTCGCTTCAGATGGGAATGATCTCGGTTGAACGCCTCTTTGAAGTGCTCGATACAAACACCAATGTCATCAATGGAAGCATACCCATTAAAAGCTTTTCAAAGAGTATCGTCTTTGAAGATGTATGTTTTAAATACAACAAGGAGCCCGAAGCCGCAAATGTGCTCAACCACGTTTCCTTCGAAATAAAAAAGGGTGAAATGGTCGCTCTCATCGGCCAGTCAGGTTCCGGGAAATCCACAGCTGTTGACCTCCTGCTCCGGTTTTATGATGTCGACTCCGGCCGCATCACCATTGACGGGACTGACATAAAAGAGTTCGACTATAAACAGCTCCGCCAGATGATCGGAATAGTCAGTCAGGAAGTGATACTCTTCAATGACAGTATCGAACAGAATATTGCCTATGGAGTCCACGATGAAATCAACCATGAACGGATAGAACAGGCCGCAAAACTGGCTAATGCACACGAATTTATTCAAGAGAAGCCCGAGCAATATCATACCCTCATCGGCGACCGCGGACTCCAGCTTTCAGGAGGCCAGCGGCAGCGTATTGCTATAGCCCGGGCCATGGTCAAAAACCCAGAACTCCTTATTTTCGACGAAGCGACCAGCGCTCTGGACAACGAATCCGAAAAAATCGTACAGCAGGCCATCGACAACGCCATGGAAAACAGAACCGCCTTAGTGGTTGCTCACCGCCTCTCCACCATAAAAAATGCCGACAAGATCATCGTCATGGAACGCGGCAACGTTATGGAAGTTGGCAACCACAAAGAGCTTATCGAACAAAATGGGGTCTATAAAATGCTCTACGACATCCAGTTTGCAGTCAAACCGCCAGCGCCTGAAACACTCCTGACGGCCTGACCCCTCTTGACCAAAAAAAACACGGCATATACTGAGTCATGCTCGTAACCACCATACTGCTGCTCCTGTTGACTTCGGCTGCTCTCATGATTGTTGCCCGCTATAAAAAGCACCTCAACAAAAAGATTGCCCGCCAAAGTCGCGAAACATGGGCAATAGGCATCTACAAAGGCCCTTCACCTGTCAAGCTTCATCCCCCCGGAGACATCAGGAACCCAATCCTTAGTGCCAAAGATGTAACAGACATCAAAGCCCGCTTCGTTGCAGACCCCTTTATGATCCAGAACGCCACAGGCTACTACCTTTTTTTTGAAGTACTGAACGACAGTCGAAATACCGGAGAAATTGCGTATGCCTTCAGTAAAGACCTGCTTCAATGGCAATACCGCAACGTCGTTCTCAAAGAACGGTTTCACCTCTCCTACCCCTATGTGTTTTTCTGGGAAAACCGCTACTACATGATTCCGGAATGCAATAACTCCGGCGGCATACAGCTTTATGAGGCCTCAGAATTTCCTGACCAATGGCGGCACGTCACAACCCTCATAAAAAGCACAGGCCGCAACTCCGCACTGGTTGACCCCTCCATTATCCACTACCAGAACCGCTGGTATCTCTTCAGCTACGCCCCGAAAACCAAAAGCCTTCATCTTTTCTCTTCCAATACCCTTACCGGCCCATGGACAGAGCACCCCAAAAGCCCTGTTATTTCCAACACTCCCCACTACGCACGTCCCGGCGGAAGAGTAATCCTCAACGATAGCATCATCTACCGATACGCCCAGGATGAAGTCCCGAACTACGGCACCAGAGTCTGGGCTTTCCGTATTACTGAACTCACTGCAGAAACCTATACCGAGGCACCTGTTTCAGAAGAACCGGTGCTGCAGCCCGGCTACGAATGGTGGAACAACGCAGGAATGCACACCGTCGACGCACATCAGACCGCAGCAAACGAATGGATCGCCCTGGTAGACGGATTCTCAATTGCACAATGACGGGATTGCCGATGAAGCACTTGCATTGTCCATTGCCTCTCTTACAGCTTCCGGTGTAATATTCCCCAGACAGCGGTAGTGATTATATCTGCAGGTTTTATCAAAACATGGCGAACATGGCTCAGGCAGATACATCGCCATGCTTCTTTTCCCGAGAGGGCAGGTCCATACCGGACTTGTAGAGCCGAACAGACCGATGACCGGAGTCCCGATATATCCGGCAAGATGCATCAGTCCCGAGTCGTTCGATATGACTGCACGAGCGCCTGACATAATAGCAGCTACCTCACGGAGCGAAGTCTTTCCAGTAAGATCTGTAATCCTCTCAGGCGCCATGCTTTTGATCTCCCGCGCCGATTCGCCATCTTCGCGCGATCCAAGGATTACAATCCTGTCAGCCTCCTGCAGCAATGCCAGTGCAGGAAAATGAGGCCATTTCTTGGCAGGTCCATACGAAGCGCCGGGGCAGTAGACGATCGAACCGGCATGATTCCTGTCTCTTTCCACACGTATACCACTCCACTCTTCAGGAGGGCAAAACGTCATATCGAGAATGGCCGCATATTCATGAGTGATGTGATGCAGCTTCGCATTATTACAATTAACAGCATCTTTTTTCAAGGGATCCGTCAAGAGAAACCGCCTCATTTCGCGAGAAACTCCTCTTCTCACAGGCACCCCACTCTTCATCGCAAACCATGCCGAAGAGAACGAAAAAGGCAGCAGATAAATGGTTTCAAAGCCCCCATTTCGTACAGCAGTCACACTACCTCTTCGACTCTCCGCATTTTTCCGGGAATACACGATCCTGGGCAGATCACACAGCATCCCCACCAGGCTGCTCATCTGCTCCGGAACCAGCAGCGTAGTCTTTGATCGACGACTCTCAGGCAGTCTCATAACCATTGAAAGGGCAAGAAGCATATCTCCTATCCAGTTCGGGAGCAAGACAATGGAAGAGTTCATAAGGAGGTCATCAAGGCTTTAGCTCGATAAAATGTTTTTTACTCAACTCCAACCCGAACCGGCGTTCAAGCTGCAGCATCAAACGGTGTTTCTTTTCCCGACTCGTCAGCTTATGATCTGGATTAGCCCGAAAAAGACCTTCTCCATGCGGAAGCCATGGCAGTATAATTTCAGGATGAGAACCTCCAAACTCGCGAATAATCTGCTGATCGATCTCCCGATAGTCGATTCGCTGATGGTTTTTGTTCCAGTACTTCTGCACATTTCCGGATTTCAGGTTCATCTCCTCCTCACTCCGCGCCCACCCATAGTGATAGATCGATGCTCCGGTATGGACACTCTTCGGATATCGGGAAACCTTGCTTTTACTGGTAAGCACATGCCAATAAAGCCCGTCAGGAGCATAAGACCTTACAGAAGTTTTTATAATCCGGGCCGCGCGTCGGTACCAGCCGGGCGAATCAAGATAACTGTTCGCGTTACCATAAAAATGGTAGTAGTCAAACGTAAGTGCCTCAACCCGCTCATCATCCTTATAGGTCCGACAGGCAGCAACGATTTTGTCAAGATCATCTTCATGCACAATTTCATCACCCTCAAGATAAAAGGCCCAGTCACCGGTACAGTTGAACTGTGCAATCATTTTCTGCTGACCATACACATAGCCGCCAACCTTCATCCTGTCACTCCACTTCGACTCGATAATCCGGATCTTCGGATCACCGATCTCCCTGATTCTTTCCAGGGTATCATCATCACTGTCGCCCACGTTCACAACAAATTCATCAACTATCGGCAGCACCGAACGAATCGATTCACAGTATGGAAAGCCGAATATCGTTCCATTTCTGATAAAGGTAAACGCGCTGATTTTCATATCTATCTCTTTACCAGATATTTATCGATGCCATTGCGGCAGCTTGTAAGCTTCCCGTCGATGGCCTGTTGGAGCAGTCGGTCATTTTCAGTGAGTGAGCGCCTCTGGTTTTCCGGATGCCATAAATGAGCCGCTATAGCACTGTATCGGATGTTGCGTCGAAAAATACCGCGATTAATCAACCGTACAACAAACTCGCTGTCTTCACGACCCCACCCGATAAAATCCTCGTTGAATCCATTAGCCAGAATACAGTCATTGCGGAAAAACGACATATTACAGCTTTTTATGCTGCCGAGAGAACTGCTTTTAAAATCTAACATTCTTGTCAGAAGCGGCAAATGCAGAGCACTTTTACGGTTTTCCAGGCCAGGTTCAAATATGGAAACCGCCGTTTCCCTGGAAATGAAACGCCTGAACGTATTCTCCTGAGAGAGCCACACCCTTGACCCCTGAATGAAGCTACCTTCCAAGGCCAGGGCTTTATGATCCCTAATGAAATCCGGATGCAAAAGCATGTCTCCATCAACAATCACAATGTAATTGCCTTTAGCCTCTGCAATCGCCTTGTTTCTCGCTGCTGCAGCCCGAAAACCTTTGTCTTCCTGCCAGACATGTACGATGGGGGTAAAGGCCGAAGCCCTGAGGGCATCAACAAGCATTGCAGTATCGCTCGTACTGCCGTCATCAGCAACAATGATTTCGCAAGGCAGCTCTGACTGCCGAAGTACACTCCGTATGGAGAGATCAAGCGTATCAGGCGAATTGTATGTCGTAATAACGAGGCTACAGCTGATTTGGTCTCTTTGCTTCATAGAGCTTGACATATTTGTAAAAAACTCCATTCGCATTTGAAATCGAAATCAACAGACCCGCATAACCATAGAGCCAACCGCTCTTGATAACGTAAGACTTGAAAAAAGTGACCAGCCCGTAGAACAGCGCCTTAAGGGGAGATGCTTTTTTCCTGCCCAGATTCTCCTCAGCCCAGAGCGTGGAGTAGTGCTGCATTTTCTGGATAAGCTGCGACGCACTGTCGTAGGGATAATGCTTCATCCGGCCCTGCAGCTTCTCTGTTTTCAGGTTTTCATTCATTATCAGGCCCTCATGGACCACCTTGTCGTCATACCGAGTGCTCTTCCTGTTGAAAAGGCGTTGAACCTGGTCGTTCTGCCAGCCGCAGCCACGGATCAACCGGCGACAATAATAGTTATCTCGTTCCATCGAATAGACGCTGTTGCTGTCCAGAGTAATCCTCAGTATCTCCCGTGCCAGCTCCGGCGTCACAATCTCATCGCTGTCAACAGAGAGTATCCAGTCGTTCGATGCTCTCTCGACAGCAATGTTCTTCAACGGACCAAACCCGATAAACGGGTGTTCGTAAACGGTCACATTGCTGAACCCCGAAGCAATTGCTATCGTATCATCCGTCGACCCATTGTCGACAATCACCACCTCGGCGAACGCTTCAAGGGCACCCAGGCACTCACCGAGATAAGCGGTGGAATTCCTGGTAAGCATCGTTACAGAAATGTTGTTACCCAATGATCTATTTCATTAGTGATGACATGATTACCGACCCAAAAAACCTTGCGCTGTCAAGAGCATTACTGTATAAATATCTCCAGCTTTTTACCTAACGCTTCGGCAAAATGTGAGAGGGTAGAAAGCCTTATATCCTCAGCATGGTTCTCGATTCGAGAGATGGCCGACTTGTGGGTCTTAAGCTTTGCAGCAATCTCATCCTGAGTCATACCTGCATTAGTCCTTGCCTGTTTCAGCAACACTCCAATCCTGAAGTGCTTGTACCCCTCGTCAAAACCATCAGCGAACTCCGGGTCAACTGCTTTTCGATCAGCTATGTATTTCTGCAAATCACTCATGGTGTTTTCTCTGTTTGATATTCCTTTTTTCGTTGTTCTGCTAAAGCTATTTCTTTTGATGGTGTTTTCCGGGTTTTCTTTGAAAATGCATTGGTTAAAACAACAAGCTTCCCTCCATCCATAAAACCTAAAAGCCTGAATGCATTATTTCCATGCTGAGCCGGTATCTCTCAGATTCCATCAGTGTTTTGCAGCTTTTTATAATACTCTTGCGGCACCATCGGAATATCTCGAACCAAAGCAAGTCCCCACAGCAGCTTGTCTCGTTCCTTTGTAGGTAAAGCCCTTATTAAATCTTTGCCAGGACATTGCCCGGAAGTATTCGAATAAAAGATGATTTCTCTCATACAGCCATGTTAACATTTTCGTCAACTATTAACAAACAAACAAAACCTCATGAGCACCATCCTTTTTCAGAAACGCCCATAAGGTTCAAAATAGAGACAGCAACCCCAGTTCTTTCTTCTACCCCGCCAACAGCCAACTATCTTCACTTTGTTCCCCTAGATCTTGGACTGTCAATCGCAATGTGCCAAGTGCCTAAAACTTCTAAATCAGCCAGAAACAAAGATAGAGTTGCTTTTATACTCTCAAGAATCAGCCGAAAATAAATCTGTGCTTATTACCGAAAAGAAGAGATTTTAAGAAGATAATTGGTGCTGATTATTGGCCTGTCAGAGTTTTTCAAGAAGGTCCGAGAGTATTCAACGAACTGCGTAATCACCTTTTTTCATTTGAGCTGCAAAGGTATCTACATATTCTTCCCAAAGGTATAGCATATCAGGATCAAAATCTGCTCCATTAGGCCACACAAGGGTACCTACTTCATCATCAACAGTAACTTTATCAAAGAGCTCCTTTACACGCAATGGTCCATAGAGTTCTCCATACAACACAGGCTCTACATCAATATTTTTTACTGTGCCATCATCAAAATGCACTCGCAATACAAAACCATCTGTAAGAACATCAACACTGGAAACTTTTCTAAAAAGGTGTTTCATCGCCCACAACTCCATTATTTTAATGCAACGGCTCTATTTTATTAGGCAGTTTCCCTTCCTGCAACAAATCCCAATCAGACATCAATTCAAGTTGATGAATCTCTGCCCATGCCTCCACTAACCGCCGTTGTCTATTAGCTAAAGAGCCCTCAATCATTTCAATCGGATCAATTGCAAAAACAGCTCTTTTTCACCCTGATAATACACATGATAATGCGGTTTATGGTGAGGAGAATCTATTTCAGCATACATTCTAATCAGTATTCCATAAAATCTGGCTATCTCAGGCATTATTCTTTTTCCATTTTTTCAGTATCTCAGTTTACCCACCAAAGCCATATATGATTTTCCAGATAATCATTGCGGCAGATTCCAATCTCTCAGCGTACATCACCCTTTTCTAAATCTTATATGGCACTCTTTTGATTGGATGATTTGAATCTCCAGAAGGCTGCTCCCCCCCGCCATCAATTAACTCAAAATATACGTCACCAACCAACGATAACAAAATACCATCACTGCAGGTAACTTTTTCAGAAATGAGCACTCAGCCATTTCTTCATCTTCCCTGCCCACTGCCAACTATCCCCTCTTCCCTCAGCACTCAGCACTCAGCACTCAGCACTCTCTTTCTTCCCCTGCCAACTATCTTCAATCCCCACTCAGCACTATCCTTCCTGCCAACAGCCCATAGTTCTCGCTGTCAAGCGCACAATACAATCAATCAAAGGCAAATGGGTTCGTTTTGTAAATTCCGCAAAAGGAAACCGCTTAATTGAGTATGTATCCCGACGGCAACATCCTTTACAAAGCATTCCCCCAGATCCTCAGCACTCAGCACTCCTTGCCTATTTCATGTAATAATTGTATTATATTTTTATCGTAAAACCTTAATTATGCGCCACAAATGACCCTTTCAGAATATTATGGGGTTCTATATGATACAAAAATTAACAACACAAGAAAAGCTTGCACTTCCAGCCCGGACTGCGACAACAGTACTTGGTGAAAATATCCGTATTGCTCGCAAGCGGCGTGGCTGGACGATGGCTGAAATGGCAATGAGTATGCTGGTTCAGAGAAAAACACTTTCACGGCTTGAAGCAGGCGATCCTTCGGTAGGTCTGTCCGTCTTGGCATCGGCGCTTCATGCCTTGGGAATGAGCAGGGATCTTCAAAAGGTAGCCGATCCATCTGCTGATAGTGTCGGTAAATTTTCTGACAAACAGCGTTTGCCCAAACGGGTAAGAAAAAAGAGCACAAACAAAAATGAACTGGATTTCTGATTATGTCTCGTGAACAAAAAATATATGTTTTTATTTACCTCCCGGGTGATACTGTTGCTGTTCCTGCCGGGATTTTCACACATTATCCTGATGATGGCATAGGCCGCTTTGCCTACGGTTTGCGCTACCGGGAACGCCGAAATGCCCTTGCGGTTGATCCTGTCGCACTCCAATTGGGAGCTATCCATCAGGATGCTACGACCAATGACGGACTTTATGGCGCATTTCGAGACGCCTCTCCTGATTACTGGGGACGGCTGGTGATTTCGGCAGAGCTGGGTATGGCACCAGAATCTTTGGGAGTGACTGATTATCTGCTGCATAGCAATGCCTCACGAGTCGGTTGTCTTGATTTCCGAATGTCACTCGAACAGGAAGAACCGTGTGCAAAACCACCATCTTTTCAGTCGTTGGCTGAGATTCAGGAAGCAGCTTCACTCTTGCAGGAGGGTTTGCCAATTCGTCACGATTTACTTCAGTTGCTTGAACAGGGAAGCAGTATTGGCGGTGCCAGGCCAAAATGTACAGTAGAGTTGGATGATGCTCTCTGGATTGCAAAGTTTCAGGCTAGGGGAGATACACTCAATTTTCCCAGTATCGAATATGCTACAATGCTGTTGGCTCATGAATGCGGTATATCAATTCCAGAACTGCGCACCATTTCAATTGCGGATAAAGATGTTCTTCTTGTGAAACGCTTTGATCGCCAGAAAACAGCATCAGGGTATACGCGAGTTGGGTTTCTCAGCGCACTGTCGTTGATGCAGTGGGATGAACGAGATCGTAGTCAATGGAGTTACAATGCGTTAGCCGACCAGATGCGTTCATCTTGCCTGGCTAATCCAACAGAGCTGGAGCAGCTTTACCGGAGAATGCTGTTTAATGTGCTCTGCCGCAATACCGACGACCATCCTCGTAATCATGGATTTCTTTGGCGTGAAAAAAGTCTGTCATTATCTCCGGCCTATGACATAGTACCGACACCAACACGGCATGGAATCGGCACTGAATTCTCACTTTCCATGTCACTGGGCCGCAATGGAAGAGAAGCAACCTTTCATAATGCATTGAGCTTATCCGGACGATTTGGATTGCCACGAGAAAAAGCGCAACACATTATATACGAGATGACTGGAGTGGTTGAAAAATGGGAAAAGCACCTTACATCACAAGCTGTTAACCTCCACGATATTGAAGCCGTCCGAGCCTGTTTTTCGTCTGTTGAAAGTTCTACAAATACATAAACTTGATTATTAAAGGACTCCCATGATGTAACAACCGATTCTAAACCCACCAACACTTAGATGTTTTTTCTTCTCCCCCGCCAACTGCCAAGTGCCCACTTCTTCATCTTCACTCGGCACTCAGCATGCTGGCTGCTCGTCGTCCAATGGTTTTTTCGCTGTAAAACGCATTTGTAATAATAACCTGCTGAATTTGCTTATAATAGCTGATACTCATCAATTCAAACTCAAGTGAATGGCTATAAAATACCATCCAGAAAGAAGGAGCAATCGTTATATGTGATTTTACAGGATTTGTGAAGCCTGAGATGATTAAGCGTAGACCAGTTATCGTTGTGTCGCCGAGATTTCGAGATCGACCTGGTCTTTGTACGATTATCCCTTGCAGTACAACAAGGCCGTCAAAGATGCAGCCATACCATTATGAGTTGAACATAGAACCTCCCCTGCCGGATCCTTATTATATCAATCCGTAATTGTATTATGGCTAGTATAGGGGTTCGATAGTTGGTTTTTATGATGTTTTTTGTTACGCTATTAGTGTCCCGCCATGCTTAGGCATCGGAATCAAAGTCCACTTCGGTGGCCTCCATGCAAAGGAGATTGCAATCCCGCATGGCGACATATACCGAGCCCCAGCCATAAACTGGGGCTTTTGCTTTTGCAGCACTTACCCCGGCACCAAAGTACTCTTGCCGGAATCATAGTCCAATTGCACCGAAGTCCTCTCTGATTAGCGATCATTAATTTTCCCGGTCAGCGACAATTATAATTCCCGAAAAGCATTTTCATCCCTACCCACTGCCCACTTTCTTCCTCTCCCCCTGCCAATTGCCCACTGCCAACTCTCTTCTCTTTCTCTCCTGCCGACTGCCCACCGCCAACTTCCCACTCTCTTCTCTTCCCTCAGCACTTTCTTCCCCCCTTCCCCCGCAGATGGTTGTTCACTAAAACATGTAGATTATCTAAATCAAAACATGTAGATTGTTTTATAAAAAACATGTTGATGGATAGCTGATAAACCATGGAATTCTATGTCCAGACAAAGACTTACTCTTCAGCAAAAGCTGGTCAGGGCTTTGACCGAACTTCACCAGGTGCTTGGATCTCAGAATGGGGTTGTTCGTGGCAGGCAACTCAAAAATGCAACCCGCATACTTTTGCTTGAGCATGGTTATCTGAGGGAAATCCTGAGAGGATGGTACTTTGTTTCAGATCCCCTTGCAGAACCAGGCGATACCACTCCGTTTTTTGCCAATTACTGGGAGTATCTGGCCGGATATCTGAATGAACGTTTTGGACAAAAATACTGCTTGACCGCTGAACACTCCCTGCTACGGCAAGCGCAGCATAATGTTGTTCCAAAACAAGTCAATGTAATGCTCGCGATCAAACAGAGCCAGATCCAGGAGCTGGCTTTTGGCCACACTATTGCCCTCTATCCGGGCGGCAAGAGCTTTCCAGCGCCTCTTGATCAAGAACTCATAATGGGTGTGCACTGCATGTCGGCGCCTTATTGCCTGGTCATGTTAAACCCGAGGTACTTCAAAGAGTATGCCCGTGAGGTCCAGATAGTCATGGGCAAAATCAAAGGTCCCGATGCGATTGCCAGCCTTATCGATCTCAACACGAGCGGGGTTGCCCGTCTCATCTGGGCATATCGCCGGGTAGGCCGTACCGAATTTGCCGAAAGCATCTTAAAAGAACTTTCGGGTCTTAAAACTATCCTCCCTCTTAACGAGGATCCGTTCGAAGGTGAACATATTTATCAGCTTGGGAGCCCAAGCCGTTCTGCACTCTACAACAGAATCAAAGTACTGTGGGCACAACACCGGGAACCCGTTCTGGCATGCAGGCCTATGGAATCGAGAGTGATGGTATCACTTGATGACTATCTTGCACGTATAGAAGCCATTCGCATCGAGGATGCCTATCACAGCCTCTCCATTGAGCGTTACCGTGTTACTCCAGAACTCATTCGCAGGGTAGCTGAAGAGCAGTGGGATCCAGTAAACAATCAGGAGGATCAGCGTCAGATTGATGCGATGGCGGCACGCGGTTATCTGGATGCTTTTCAGCTGGTCAAAGAAGATGCCGGGCAAGCGTATGCAAACAGAGATCTCAGTCCCGGATTTTCCGCACAGCTATTCAGCGAGAGACATCAGGCATGGTTTCAAAAATTACTGGGACCTTCAGTGAATGCCGGAATACTTGAACGCCGTGATCTGGTAGGTTACCGCCGACACATGGTTTACCTGCGAGGATCGTTACATACCCCGCCTCACTTCGATTCTGTGCGAGATGGCATGGATGCGCTCAATGACTGCCTGTTGGGGGAGCCTGATGCATTTGTCCGTGCTGTGCTTGGTCATTGGCTCTTTGGGTTTGTGCATCCCTATATGGATGGGAATGGACGCATAGCTCGTTTTACAATGAACCTCATGCTTGCTTCAGGGGGGTACCCCTGGACCGTAATCCATCTGGAAGATCGGACGACCTACATGGCAGCACTCGAAAAAGCCAGTGTGCAAGACAATCCAGAAACATTCGCAGCATTCATGGCGAACTGCGTTCGTGCAAGTCAATAATAAAGTCCATTCACCCTCCAATATCCAATTGTAACCACCATACTGGCATGATTCACTTTCGGGTCAATATCTATAACCGGAACAATTTCTTCCCGGCCAACTGCCAACTATTTTATCTTCCCTCAGAACTCAGAACTCAGCACTCTCTTTCCTCCCTCAAACACAAAAACCTCAAGAGCACTATCCTTTTCAGATACGCCCATAAGGTTTTCAATATAAACGACTGCAGGGGCTTGAACTGTACGATAAAAGTCGCGGTAGGGATGCCAGTTACCCAACACCCCCCGCACAGATCCGTACTTGCGGGACTACCGCATACGGCTCCTGCCTTGAGTTGTGGCGAATCGTACCTCCGGGAATTCATGGCATATTCGGAGGCGCGGAATATAAG
>CAIVSG010000157.1 GCA_903908555.1 uncultured Chlorobiaceae bacterium
CAAAAATTATGGTTGCCCATGACGGTGAACATGAGAGCTTGCTCTTCCGGGATATTCCGGACTCCGACGTCTGGATGAGCCATGGTGACAAGGTGATCAGGAT
Source organism: uncultured Chlorobiaceae bacterium (assembly GCA_903908555.1). Lineage (GTDB taxonomy): Bacteria > Bacteroidota > Chlorobiia > Chlorobiales > Chlorobiaceae > Chlorobium. The sequence goes on from CAIVSG010000157.1 coordinate 104, forward strand.
GCCCGAAGGATTCAGAATAACTGCCAGCAGTGGAAACTCTGAAATGTGCGCTATTGAAAGCTGCGGCAGTAAAGCTGCTCTGAAAGTCTATGGTCTGCAGTTTCACCCAGAAGTACAGCATACCCTCTACGGCAAACAGCTTCTCTCAAACTTTCTTATTAATATTGCCGGTATAAAACCTGACTGGTCATCAAAAAGCTTTATCGAACACCAGATTGAGGAAATAGCACGCAAAGCTGGAAAAGAAACTGTCATCTGCGGTATCAGCGGAGGTGTGGACTCCACTGTTGCGGCTGTTCTTGTAAGCCGGGCAATCGGCAAAAAACTGCACTGCGTTTTTGTCGATAATGGCCTGTTGAGAAAAAATGAAGCTGAAAAAGTAATGAGTTTCCTCAAGCCACTGGGCCTTAAGGTAACGCTTGCCGATGCATCCGACCTCTTCCTGAAACGCCTGAAAAACGTTGCCGCCCCGGAAAAAAAGCGCAAAATCATTGGCAGAACTTTTATCCAGATATTTGAAGAACATATTGATAATGAAAAGTTTCTGGTTCAAGGCACTCTCTATCCTGACGTTATAGAAAGCGTAAGTGTGAAAGGGCCATCGGAAACAATCAAGTCGCACCATAACGTAGGCGGATTGCCGAAACGCATGAAACTCAAGCTTATCGAGCCGCTTCGGGAGCTCTTCAAGGATGAGGTCCGTGCAGTAGGACGTGAACTCGGTATAGCAGAGGATATCCTTATGCGCCATCCTTTTCCTGGACCCGGCCTGGCGGTCAGAGTACTCGGATCGCTGAACAAAGAAAGGCTTGATATCTTGCGGGATGCAGATGAAATATACATTGAAGAGCTGAAATCCAGCGGACTCTACACGCAGGTATGGCAGGCTTTTGCTGTGCTGCTTCCTGTGCAGTCGGTGGGCGTCATGGGCGATAAACGCACCTACGAAAATGTTCTTGCTCTCAGGGCTGTAGAATCAACCGACGGTATGACTGCCGACTGGGCACAATTGCCACATGATTTTCTTGCCCGCGTCTCAAACCGGATCATCAATGAAGTGCGCGGCATCAACCGAGTGGCCTATGACATATCATCAAAACCACCGGCCACAATTGAGTGGGAATAATCCATAATTACTTTATCTCAATTTTTTTCTAATAGTTAAAGGTTTTTAATCAGTTAATATTTACCTCAAAGATCCTAAGTAAAGTTGGGCCTTTGAGGTTTTTCATTACACATTAGCGGCCATCAAGTATTACCTAATCAAAAATTCGATTGAAGGACTTAAGGGCATTGATTCCCTTGCCCTCATACTCTCTTTTTGATGAAGACACCCATAGTCCAGAGCATTTTATCGGACGCATTTTTTGTTGACATGGTCAAATCCGAACTATCATGAAATCAGCAGGAAGCAGAGCAATAACTTTTATAAGCTTCTGCCTGTTAAGCTTTCTGTTTGGATGTAACCGGGAGTCGTCTGAAATTTCAGTTGACAATACCTGTCAAATAGTCATCAATCCACAATTCTTTGCTGTTGAAGCGTTTAAAGATGGCTTTGCTGCAGTTAAGATTGGTGATTCGCTTTCCTTTAAACAGGGGTTTGTGGACATGCAGGGAAGAATGCCCATCGCACCGAAATTTGATGATGTCCACGAATTTTCAGAAGGAGTGGCTGCAGTGAAAATTGGCGATGAAACTGATGGAAAATATGGATTTATTGACAAGAGTGGTAAAATGGTCATTAAGCCACAATTCTTTTTTGTAGGTGACTTTTTGGAAGGTCTGGCTCTGATGAGAGATGGTGATGCATTTACCGGTAAATATGGATTCATTGATAAACGAGGGAAAGTCGTAGTCACCCCGAAATTTGATGCTGAACACAGC
>CAIVSG010000158.1 GCA_903908555.1 uncultured Chlorobiaceae bacterium
GGTCAGTGGTAATTCCATCGGTACCGATTTTCGGTTTGTTCTCAACATTCCAGGCTGTAGCTTCCTGATGTGTAATGGACTTCCATTTATCCAGATCCAAAATAAGATCACCCATGTTGGATCGCCAGATATTTTCATTTTCAACGACAGCAGTTTTCTTCTCCTTTCCCTCAGCATTTTTGATCTTAATCTGGACTTCATGGTTTCCAGGAATAGGAACAACGTAGGTGCCTGATTCGATCAGATTTGACATCATGCCCCTCCAGTAGGCATAGTAACGGTCCATCTTCTCTTTATTTGATGAATACCCATAAATCATGTCACCATTAAAAAACAGAGCCTGTGGTTTAGCCACCTGCATCTCTCTTATCATCCGCGTCATGACTTTGGTATTCTGAACCCAAAGCAAATCCTGCTCAGTCGCTCCGGCAAGTGACGGATCACCCCGGCAATCACCGACAGTAGTGAAATGAAAGACAACAGGAGTTTTCGTTACCTCGGCATCTGCTCTATATGAGGCAGATACTATAAAGATTAACCCTAACAGGGTGATGAATAACTTTTTCATAGAATGATGTTAAACGTTATTGATGGTTAACGATGAAATTCAACCCAAACCTGAAACAACTTTGTTTGATCACGCAACACAGCCGGTGGCAGGGGATAGTGAGCAATGTTCACAGCATGAATAGCGGCCCGATCAAAAACATCAAACCCACTGCTTATGACGATATGTGGATTTTGCTGTATGCCGTCCCGCAACGAAAATTCCACCCGTGCCCTGCTTTTTGTTCTCATATTGTTAGCTGCCGTAGGATACTCCACAGCCTCTTGAACGGCAGCTTTCACCTTTGCCGAATATTCTGTCAGTGGGTCCACTTTACCATTTCCACCGCCTTGTGCAGCCACTTGTTCAACAAAACCATTGTGAGCTCCCGTTGCGTCACCGGAAACCATCTCCGACCTCATAGGTACTGGCGCAGCACTTTGCGCCATAGGTTTTTCAGGAGCAAGTTCATGCATAACGGGTTTATACTTCGTATGGCTCGGCTTAACCATACTCCTCAATTTCGGCAATTGCTGTTCAACTTTCTTTTGAGTAATAGGAGCGTTGAGCATCTTTTTTTCTTCCGGTGAGCTGCTTAATTGAATAATTGCCGGTGGTGTCATCCCGCTATCTTTCAATCGCTGTAAGCCAACAAAACCGATGCCAAGCAATAAGAGAATGATCAATTCTACTACAAAAGCCAACCCGAATGCCTGAAGCATTTTATGTTCACGCCACATAACTGAAATCATAGCTCACTCACCTCCTTAAAAAGTTGTTTTGCGCGCCGCCAAGGCAATTTGGGTCGCGCCACCTGCTTTAACAGCATCGATTGTATGCAGCACATCCTGAAGCGAAACGCTTTCCGTTCCTGCAAGAGTCACGGCAGTTTTTTCAGCATCCCGTTGTTTCAATAACGCTGTCAACTGTGCATAATTTATCTGGTTCCCTTCGACGAAAAGCGTCCCGTTTGATTCAAGTTCAACCAGTAATTTGGGCGTTGGTATTTGTGCCGCACTGGAACTTGTCGGCAGTTTTGTGACATGACCACTTGCCGGTATCATGCGCAAAGAGAACATGACAAAAAACACCAATAAAAAAAGCATGATGTCGATCATCGGAATGATCTCAACACGAGCCCTGCGTTGTGTGAAATAGCGCATTATTATTCTGTATTATGCCTTAATAAGAGACCGACTGGAATAACTGTTGACGATTGAGAATCATCACTTTGAGAGTTTCCATTTGATGAACAACCTCTCTGATTCTGGTATTCAGGCTATTGAAGAAAAATATTCCGATCATGGCAATGACGAGTCCTGACGCAGTTGCAATCAGCGCTTCGGCAATGCCGCCTGTAACTTGAGTTATGCCACCTTGTATGTCCGCAAGAACGCTGAAAGCATTAAACATCCCGATGATCGTGCCAAACAATCCTAACAGCGGTGCCAGGGTAATGACCGTATCGAGAAGCCACAGTGAACGGTCCAGTTTTGGCACTTCATGCATAAGCGCCTCCTCCAGACTGCCCGACAGCTCTTCCTGATTCAAATGATCGTGCTCACCATCAATGGCAACTTCAAGCAGCCTCAGAACAGGAACTTCATTATGACTTTGATGAAACTCCTTGATGGTGTTTTTATTAATGACCTTTTTTGAGCGGCACAGTTCAATTGCTTTTTCCCCCACCCGGTACATATTGGCAAGGTAGCGCGATCGCTCAATAATAACGGTTAGTGCAAGGAGTAAAAGAAACAGCATCAGGTAGAGGGTGCCACCCGATTCGTTGGCTAATTTAAAAAGATGGACGAACGACATGGATGGATAGATTTTATAGATTATCTGTATAAAAAGAAGAGAGGGGTAACCCCTCTCTTCTCTCTTCTCATGACAAACAGTTGCAGTGATTAAAACTCAAGTCTTAAAGAGGCCATGACACTGCGTTCAGGTTGCCAGGTGTAAAGGTTTGCAGTAGTTGCTGCAATGACATCCTGGCGATTAAGAAGATTATAGACGCCAAGATCAAATTTCATTTTCTTTGCACCGAATCCAGGATTCTTAAAGGTATAACCAATGCTGCAATCAAGTGTTGCGTATGGGTCAATGGCAATAACCTCACTGGCATCCGCAAATTCTTTCCCGACATATTTATACACTAAAGAGCTTGCCCAGCCATGTGCACTATACAACAGCCCAAGTGCCCCTGTGCTCCCTGGAACGTTTGCTATGGAAAGGCTTGTGGCTTTGCTGAGTGATGAGCTGATCGAGCCGTTGGTATAAATAGAGAACCCGTTTCCAACCCCAAAAGTAAGCTGCCCTTCGATACCCTTGTATACAACACCTCCAGCATTATAGTAGACTGGATCAGTAAATGATGTATCGAGGGTTAACTTGTTGGCAAAATCGATGTAATAGACATCAACATCAAATGCGATATTATCAGATTTTTGTACATAACCAATCTGATAATTTGTAGATGTCTGAGGGGTCACCACGGTACTTTGGTATGACGGAGAATAATAAGTTGAAATGTCCGGGACCAGCATACCCTGTGCGTACTGAGCATAGACAGAAGAGTTCTTGTCAATCTTGTAATTCGCTGTCAGGTATGGAAGGGTTGCTGTATAATCGTTATGGATTGAAGCAGGAATACGCGCATTTTTATCCAATACAGCCGCATCAATGAACTGTTCCCACCTCATCAGTTTAATACCGGGTGTAACCGTGAGATCCTTAGTCACCGCCCATTCAAACTCCGCAAATGGCTGATAATTATTCCATCTGGAGCCTTGATCATACAAAACATTAGAAACATTCTTTGCTGTACCTCCAATGGCTGTAAGCTCATAGTCAGGTGTCATGCCAAAGAGGTTATAGTCGTATATACTGCGTTGTGTATTGGTCCATTCACCCCAGACTCCAACTCTTAACAGACCTGCGTCAGTTTGTTTGGTAACCTTTAAAACGTCACCATAGATGGTATACTGGTTTATTTTAATATAGCCGGGCATCTGTGTCGCAGCACTTTTTGGTCCTCCTGGCGTATTGTAAACGCTCCCAAGCCCGGTAGCAGGGTTAGACGCAGCGGAAGAAAGGGTGTGGTTACCGTACCAGATGTAATATGAAGTGTTATCGACAGTTAAACCGCAGCCTAAATCACTCTGAAGACGGATATAATCAAACGTAGTGGTTTTATCTGTCCTGTTATATCCATAATAGAAGGCACTTGTTGGATCACTTGACATGGCAAAGTTCTTCCCATAGATTGCCGCCTGTGCTAAAGTGAGGCCTTTCAAAACGTCAGACTGATAGTAGTAGTTTTTTTGGTTGCTGGAAAAGAGAGTCAGCAACGTACTGCTGCCTATTGGCTGTTCATATTTAGCAGTGACGTTTCCGTTCCATAGACCTGAGTTGGTCAAATAACCATCACTTGTTATTTCCTGAGTATTGACTAATAATTTTGATCCGCCAAGTTCGGCAATGGTGCCTGAATCAATCCTGAAACCGGTAAGTTTTGTATTCCACGACCCCGTCGAAATAAACGGTGAAAAACTGAATTCACTTGACGGGACAAGCGAATACAAGTTCACAGATCCGCCAAACGTTGCCTGGCCTAAATTACTTGCATTACCAGGTCCGCGCTCAACAGTGATATGATCAATTATGGAAGCAGGGAAAAAAGCCGTTGGATGGTGTGTCGGTCCATTGGTATCGCCAAACGGGATGTCATCAAAAGTCACATTATACTCTCCATCTTTGAATCCTCTAAGGGTAACCTTGTTGCCATCAGTAAGTCCAGGACCGTTTGCTGAAATACCGCCACTGACTCCGGGAGTGATTGCCGCTAAAGTTGCAAAATCAGATACAGGAGATTTTGCATCTTCAATAAAAGTCCTGTCAATTACGGCTTGTGGCTGAGTAGCTGAAAGAGAAGCTTTCGCAGGAGCAACCGCAGAAACGCCACCTCCACCTCCCTGAGTACCAACGGTACCTAAGTCAGTTGCCGTTTCGGCATTCGCACCCAAGGGTGAACAAAGACCCAGAGTTATGGCAGCCATAACCAATGGCTTCGCACTGCCCTGATATTTAAAACGATGTAACTTCGATCGCTGCACTAATCACCCCCTTAAAGTTTTGAATTAATCTGCTACTACTTATTCTTATTTGGTTACTGCCTGAAATTGAAAGACTTCTTATTTCGACTATATCATAATTAATTTATTTGTGAAGAATATGTTAAATCATTGGTATGAAATATGAACAATGGGCTATTTTAAAACAATGCAAGTATTTGTCATCCCAATCGCTAAAATTAAATACACACCATATTGTTTATTTAATTCTTTTCGGAAAAAGAACTTGGTTGTCGATAGCTAACGTATTTTCTTGCAGTAATATAGGCTGTATATAATTCTCTTCTGCTGAGTATTAAGAGATACCGTGGCTTATTGTTTCGGCTATAATTACTGATGGAATAATTAAAACTTGAGGTTTAATAAATATTAATCAAAAGTTTGAGCTCTTTAATATATAAAGTACTTTATTAAGAAAATGTTAAAAGAGTGTGACGAAATTGTGAACTTCGAATAATTCAGTATTAGCCCCGTATCTCTATAAATATCACAAGCGGAATATTTACAATTACCGAGTGTATTGCCGGGTACAAGGAAACAATGAAATGAGAGTAGGCAAGTTAGAATCAGCAGAACTGATCAGCTGCTGAGAGGGCTTAGACGGTGCTGTAGAGATTACAATTGATGGTGAGGTTTTTCCACTGGACGACGTGGAGGGGCAATGGGGCGAATAGCATTCCTTTCGTTTAACACATCATGAGTTGCAGTCGAAACTCTTGCATTATCAGCGAGAGAACTTAAACCAACTCCGCCAAGGACACCAATCAAAATGCCGATAGTCAGCGGAAATATGGATGTAATAATCTGAAGGTCGCCACTGAATCTCCCCTCGCTTTGGTTCACTGCCATATTTTCTACACCAGTTTCGGGTGAATTGAACGTAAGAAAAACTATCAATCAGGGCGGTAAGACACGGGTTGAGTGATACTGTTTAGATGTTTCCATACCTCTTCGATGATAAATCCAGATGCTTCATCCGGGTCATTCATGAAAAGCAGTCTTTCGAAAGCATTAAGCCTTGTGCGGGCACAAGCTTTCAATAAAGCATCGTTCCCTTGATACAAGCCGAACTCGTTGCGGATTACCCACCCAAGGCCAAAATGAAAATTGATCAACTCTCTCTCTGGACTATTCCTGAGCTCGCTTTTCTCTTTTTCACTCATTGAAGCTATAACACGCTCTATCGCATCCTCAATTGTTTTGGGCCATAGTGATGTATCAGGCATAAGAACCTCAAATTGTATATGGTGGAAATTCAGGCAAGTAACGTGATGCAGTCAAATCAGTTATATGCCGTTCTTTATATCCATTGACACTGTCTACAGGTTACTGATAATATTCAATATTAAATGTTACACAATTGAAAAACAATAGAAGGAACTGTAACACAGGAACCTCTTTATTGCCAACTGCCAACTGCCAACTGCCAACTGCCAACTGCCAACTGCCCACTGCCCACTGCCCACTGTTTTCAATCTCAGAACTCAGCACTGCCAAGAAAACTTCTGTATATTCTCCTAAAGTATTGATATAAAGAGCATCACACCTTCCAGCCAATGTTCCATCTCAATGTCCTGATTGTCGATGATGAGCCCAATATTCGCAAAACCATGACGGTTTTTATGGAATCACGCGGTCATCAAGTCAAAGCCGTGAGCTGCTCCCGCGACGCATTGGCCGAGGCGGAACTGCAGGTTTTTGATCTTGCGTTTGTTGATGTGCGTTTAGGGGCAGAAAATGGACTGGACCTGGTGGAGTCTCTTCTGGCTGCCAATCCATGGACAAAAGTTGTTGTTATAACCGCTTACGCCTCTATTGATACAGCTGTTGATGCTATGAAACGAGGTGCTGTAGATTATATCCCGAA